>PMJT01000251.1 GCA_003158495.1 Chloroflexota bacterium
ATGCTCGGCGCCCTCCGGACGGCCGTGCCCGGTGACGTCATCCTGGTCCACGGCTCGTGCCACAACCCCAGCGGCGTCGATCCGGATCCGGAGACCTGGGCCGCCGTGGGGGAGATCATCGTCCAGCGCGAGCTTCTTCCGATCGTCGATTTCGCTTACCAGGGCTTCGGCTTCGGCCTGCGCGAGGACGCCGACTGGCTGGCCGGCCTGGCCCGGCCCGGGCTCGAGTTCCTCGTTTGCACGAGCTACTCGAAGAACTTCGCGCTGTACAACGAGCGTGTCGGGGCACTGACGATCGTCGCGGCCGACTCGACGCGGGCAGCCTCGGCTCTTAGCCACCTCAAGATCGCCATTCGCTCCAACTACTCCAACCCGCCTGCCCACGGCGGCGACATCGTGGAGACGATCCTCACGGACGCGGCCCTGCGTGCCCAGTGGGAGATAGACCTGGCCGGCATGCGCAACCGAATCCTCGGCAACCGAGCCGCCCTCGTCGACGGACTCGCGGCCGCGGACGTCCAAGGGGACTGGGAGCCGCTCCGCCGCCAGCGCGGCATGTTCGCGTTGCTCGGGTTGTCCGCCGCGCAGGTTGCTCGGCTGCGCGACGAGTTCGCCGTCTACGTGGTGAGCCGCGGTCGCATCAACGTGGCCGGCCTCACGGCGGCGAACATGCCGCACGTCATCGCCTCGGTCAAGACCGTCCTCGAGGGTTAGTTTCGGGGTCGAACTCCGGGGGTCTAACTCCGGGGGTCGAACTCCGGGGGTCGAGCCGCCCGGGTCGCTCCGCCCGGGTCGCTCCGCCCGCCCGGGTCGGGCCAACGGTCCGATTCGCGCCGCCCGTCCGGCCGCGTCTTTCGGGCCTTCGGCAGCCGCTATCGTGACCGCCATCGACGCACAGAATCGCTGCGCGCCCGGAGAACGTTCCGGCCGTCCGTGACGTCAGTCGAGGGGAGGGCAATTGAGGGCCCCACGTGGCGACGATCGAGCGAAAGATGGGCAGGCGATGGCCGCGGATGTCGCGGTGGACCGGGTGCGCGTGGACGCAGCCGTGGAGTTCTCGAGGCTGGTCGATCGCCATCTCGACGCGGGCTACCGCCTGGCCAGCGTCGTATTGGGCGACCCGACCGAGGCCGAGGACGCGGCCCACGATGCCGCCATCCTGGCCTGGCGCGGTTTCAGGACCCTGCGCGATCGCGACCGGTTCGAGCAGTGGTTCTGCCGGATCGTCCTCAACGTATGCCGCGACCGGTTGCGCCATCGCCGCCGCCACCCGGTCACGGAACTACCCGACCTCGATGGGCTTGAAGTCCAGGCCGCCGACGACGCCGGCCGGCTGGTCACCCGCGACGCCATCGACCGCGCGTTCGTCCTCCTTGGGCCCGACCACCAGGTTGTGGTCGCCCTGCGCTTCTACCGCGATCTGACCGTGGAAGAGATGGCGCAACGGCTTGGTATTCCGGAGGGGACGGTGAAGTCGCGACTTCACCACGCCCTGCGCCGCCTGCGCGCCGAGATGGAGCGCCAGGGCTGGCGCGAGGAGCCCGGCGATGACGCATAGGCAGGGGGGCCCGTTCGGCGAGCGGACGGAGGCCGAGATCCGAGAGTGGGTGCGTGACCGTGATGCCGGACCCGCGCCCGAGCGGCTGCGGATGCGGATCGCGCGCGTCGCAGAATCCGAGCCCGCGCCGCGATGGGGATTTCGGGCCGTGTTGCGGCCGGCCTACGCCTTAGGGGGAGCGGTGGCCGCGGCCGCGCTGATAGTCGTAGCCATGGTCCTGCGGGCCACTCCAGGCCCGGCGGCGCCCGGCGCCAGCGCCACCCCGTCGGGACCTTCGCCAGAGCCGACGACGGTCCTCATGCCCGCCATGCCCAACGGCCCGTGGCCTCGCACGGGCCCCGTCCTGGCGGTACCCCTGGACGGGCCGCTCCTCGTAGCGGTGGCTGTGCTTGCGCTCCTGGCAGCGCTGCTGATCGTGACCTGGACCGCCCTGGTCACGCGCAGAGAAGCCCGTCGTTCCGAG
The DNA here is from genome assembly GCA_003158495.1 of Chloroflexota bacterium. GTDB lineage: Bacteria > Chloroflexota > Limnocylindria > Limnocylindrales > CSP1-4 > Fen-1039. The sequence goes on from PMJT01000251.1 coordinate 2,022, forward strand.
CCGCCGCATACGTGGTCGTGGCTGGGGTTGTGGGCATCACGCCCGCGCCGGTCGCGAGCGGCGCGGGCGTTTGCCGTGTTATGGGCCGGCGTCATGATCGCGGTCGGCTGCGGCCTGCTCCAGTTCGCCCAGAGCACGCCGCTCGGTTACGGATCCTCATTCGGCGGCGGATCAAGCCTCGGCAGCCGAAGCGGGACCGGCGGAGGTGCCATGGAGTCGTATTACTCCTTTGTTTCCGGTGGCGAGCTGGACCTGTTGATCTCGCTGTCGAACCAGGGTGACCTGCCGCTCACCGTGACGTCATTCGATGAAACCCGCTTCCTGTCTGAGCAGCCGGCGGGCAAGTACATCTCGTCCGTCGAGCTTCGACTGCCCCCGGGGGCCTCCTCGATCTGTGACGAGTACCCGCCCAGCGGCACGCACCCGACCAGTCTGTGCACCCAGCCATTCCACCCGTTCGAACTCCCCTCCTGGCATGAGAGTGGCTACGGTGAAACACTGTTGTCGATGATCGTGCACATGAAGAGCTGCCCGTTGGTTGCGCCCGGGCCAACCGCGAATCCATCCGCGTCGTCGCAACAGAACTACCTGCCGATGACGCCGTATGTGACGTTTGGAGAGTTGCCGTTTCGGTACAGCGTCCTGGGCATCGAGCGAGAGGCGGACGTCCGGATGTTCGAAGCCGTCGGCATCGTGTTCGGCTCAAACGAGGTGGCCTGCTGATGCCCGACTCGTTCCTCAACCCGATAGAACTCGGGCTCGCCGTGGCTGCCGTTCTGCTGGTCGGGTTCGTGATGATCGAAGGGATGGCCGCGCCGGGGCCCGCGCTCGAACCACCCGGCGAAGCCGTGGCCTCGAAGCCGCATAGCCACCGCGGCAGGGTCGCCATCGCCGGCGGCATCGTCTTGCTCGTGCTAGCGCTCGGCGGTTGCGTCTTCGTGAATACCTACGAGCCGCTTCGGGCCGAAGGACCGGCGGTCGGGTCCGGGCCGCTCTACCTCGGCACCGTACCGGCGACCTTCGGTGGAGTCGACAACGTCGAATTTGCGGCCGTCTCGGGAGGCGAGATGCGGATGGAATTCAGTCTCGCCAATACGGGGGACTGGCCGGTGACCGTCGTCGGCCTGGACCCCGTGAACGGCGGCTCGAGTTGGGATGGCACTATCTTCCATTCGGGCTCGCTGATTCCGGTCGGCCAGGTCCGGGACGGGTCGTCCGGTAGATTCGACATTCCTGCCCACGCCAGTGCGCGCGTGAACGCCAGCCTGGTCTTCGGCTGCATCGGCCTGACACCTACGCCGACTCTCGCTCCGGGCAAGTCGCCGTCCGCCCAGGTAGCGATGGCTGCGGAGGGCTACACACGGTCCTGGATCGACAGCCTTCCGATCGAAGTCCAGTTCCTCGGCCTCCAGCACAGAAGCATCGTCAAGCTGCCGGCCAGCATCGCCTATGTGGCCATCGACATGTCCGGCTGCGGTGGATCGGAGAATCCGTACGCACTGCCCAGCGGCCTTTACGTGACACAGGTACCGTCGATCACGTATCCGTAGCAAGATGGAACCCGTCCGGGGGCGATGGCGTCTGGCCGGCATGACCACATCTGGAAGGCCGAAGATGTCCCGTCCTGACCTCACCGCTTCGTTCGCCCGTCTCGCGGGCGCATCCCTGACCGCAGCTCTGCTGATGGCTGGCTGCGTCGCCTCGGGCGGCGCGGTCGGGACCGCGCACGAGGGCCCGAGCGCAACCCCGGCGTCCCCGGCGCCGGCAACTCCCGCCGGCCCGCCGTCGACCGGCTTCTACCTTATGGCGTGGCAGACGCAGGCCCTCGCGCCGCAGGAGACGTTCGGTTGGCTGCCCGTCGCGACGATCGCCGACGGCCAATACATCGACGGCCGCGTGGCGATCCCGATGATCTACCCCGGGCCCATTTACATCGATCCGTCGGCCCGCTCGATCAACGCGGCCGGCATCGCCGCGATCGTCGCCGAGGCTCACGCCGACGGCCTGCTCGGCGACAAGACGGACTTCAGCGCCGGCTCCGCGCCCGGTTCGATCCTGGCCCACATCAAGATCACCGTCGACGGCGCCACTCGCGACCTGACCGGGCCGCTTCCGTCCGACGCCTCGACTACCGGCGCTCCCGGCACGGTGACTGCGTTCATGGCGTTCTGGAACCGGATCGGCAGCGTCGACACCTGGCTCGCCGCGGATCTCGGCCGGAGCCAGACCTACTCGCCGGCGAGTATTGCCGTCCTGCTTGTGCCCCCGACCGACTCGGGCGCCGGTATCACCGCAAGCGAAGTGGCCTGGCCGCTTGCATCGACGTTCGCCGCGTTCGGGCAGCCGTTCGGTGGCTCCGCCTATCGCTGCGCCACCGTGACCGGCCCGGATCTGGCGAAGCTGCTGCCCGTCGTCCAATCGTCGAACGCCCTGACCCTCTTCGTGGACTCGACCGGCGCGAAGATGTCGCTCCATGTTCGCGTCCTGGTCCCGGGCGAAACGGGCCCCTGCGCCTGAGCGGTGCGGCGCGGGCCCGGAAGCGATCGGAATGTCCGCGTCAGTCGCCGGGTAACTGATTTGTGAGTCGGTCGGCTCCACGCGCCCCGCCTCGCTCCGCCCGCTGGCCTCCTGCGTGCGCCCCCCTGCGCGGCGCTCCGCTACGGCGTGGGTCCTACCTCTGCCGACGCCCCCGGGCCGGTACCTTCCGACGTGCCAAACGGCCGTTGAAACGGATTTATGCAGGGTGAATGCTGGTGGCATGAGACAGCTGCCACGCTCCGTCAAGGACCTCCGACCGTCGGGTACCTTGCACGTGCCGTTCCGCGGCGCGGAGCTTCTCGAACGGCCTCTGCTCAACAAGGACACCGGCTTCGACGACGGCGAGCGCGACGTCTTCGGGCTGCGCGGGCTCCTTCCGCCGCGCACGTCATTTATCGAGGAACAGGTCAGCCTCGAGCTGGAGCACATCCGGCGCAAGAGCGACGATCTCGAGCGTTACATCGGCCTGGCCGCGCTGCAGGATCGCAACGAGACGCTCTTCTACCGCGTGATCGTCGAGAACCTCGAGGAGTTCATGCCGATCGTCTACACCCCGACGGTCGGTCGCGCCTGCCAGTCCTTCAGCCACATCATGCGGCGGCCGCGCGGTCTCTGGATCACGCCGGCGGACATCGATCGCATCCCCGAGATGCTGCGCAATGCGCGAACCGACTCTACCGGCGCCTCCTCGGCTGCGGACGACGTGCGTTTGATCGTCGCCACGGACAACGAGCGGATCCTGGGTCTCGGCGACCAGGGCGCAGGCGGGATGGGCATCCCGGTCGGCAAGCTCTCGCTGTATACCGCGGGCGCCGGCATCTATCCGGCCCACACGCTTCCCGTCTCGCTCGACGTTGGGACGGACAACGGAGCCTTGCTGGCCGACCCGTTCTACATCGGCTATCGCCAGCCGCGGCTTCGCGGCCCTGACTACGACGACTTCATCGAAGCCTTCGTCTCCGCGATCATGGACGTTTGCCCGCGGGCCGTGCTCCAGTGGGAAGACTTCAAGCAGCACAACGCCATCCGAATCCTGGACCGCTACCGTCACCGGCTGACCAGCTTCAACGACGACATCCAGGGCACCGGCGCAGTCGTTCTGGCCGGCATCCTGGCGGCCGTTCGGGCCGTCGGCCGGCCGCTCGCAGATCAGCGCTTCGTATTCCTCGGCGCGGGTGCCGCCGGGACCGGGATCGCGCGCACGGTCCGAGCGGCGATGTCCGCCCAGGGCGCAGACGCAGCCACGATCCGTCGGGCCATCGTCACGGCGGACACGAAGGGCCTCGTCTTCGGGACGCGCGACGAACTCGACGACGACAAGCGCGAATTCGCGCTCGGGCAGGCCGAGCTGGCCCACTTCGGGCTCGGCGGCCTGACGCCGTCGGACCGGTTGACGCTCGAAGGCGTGGTCGCTGCCGTCAAGCCGACGATCATGATCGGCACGAGCGGCGTATCGGGCGCGTTTACCGAAAAGGCCATCCGCGAGATGGCCGCGCACGTGGACCGGCCGGTCATCTTCCCGCTCTCGAATCCCACGGCCAAGACGGAGGCCATCCCCGCCGACATCATGGCCTGGACGGACGGTCGCGCCATCGTAGCGACAGGCAGCCCGTTCGAGCCGGTGGTGATAGACGGTAAGCGGCACGTAATCGGGCAGGCCAACAACGTCTTCATCTTCCCCGGGATGGGTCTCGGCGCGATTGTGGCCGAAGCTCGGGAAATCACCGACGAGATGTTCCTTCTGGCTGCCGAAACCCTTGCCTCGATGGTGTCCCAGGAACGACTGGCGGAAGGCGCGCTCTACCCGGCGGTGTCGGAGTTGCGGGAGGTCTCGCGCCAGATCGCGGCAAAGGTCGTATGCCAGAGCCGCGACTGCGGTGTCGGCCGCCTGTATCGCGACGAGGAAGTCTTCGACGCCGTCGACTCGGCCATCTGGTTCCCGGCCTATCTGCCCTATAGCCCCAGCCTCTGATAGACGCCGGCGGGCCCGTGGCCGGGCGGGCCGCAGCCGCAGAATCGTCGCTTGCGGTGTCACGAAACGGGCCCAGGACCAGTTTCGGATGCGGGGGCCACCCTCCCGACTGGTAGGTGCTATTACCTATGGTTAGTGCCGGTGTGGTTGGAATCCCGTCATCCTGACGCAAGCCGGTACAGAGCCAGGGGAGAATCCGCGCGGTGACCTGTCCGGGGGCGGCCGTCGCCTGAACGGCTGCATCGGTGAAGGAGATACGGGGATGTCGATCAACCCCAGCACGAACCTGACGAGACTCCTGTCGGACGACCGGGTCCGAGAGGTGGAGGCCCAGTTCGGGGATGTGGTCCGGGGGCCGCTCAGAGCCGCTGCCGATGCCATGGCCGGCATCGTGGTCACGCGCAGGCGACCTGCCCACGTCATCGTTCTGACCGAGGAAGGCCGGATCGACGCCATGCTTGTCCAGGGCGGAGTGAAGCTTGCCGCCGCCCTCGAGAAGCGCGGCGCAATCAATGTGAACAATGCCCAGCGAGGCGCGTGCGACGGCGGCCCGATGATTCCCGCCGTCGGCCTCAAGACGATCGACCCGTACGATGTGACGATCGCGATGCCCGCGGAAGACGGCGAACCGGCCGTCGCCGACGTCGATCGCGAAGCCTGGCGGAAGTTCCGCCAGACCTATTCGGCCACCATCGACGCACCGCCGTACAGAGTGTCGGGCACGCTGCTTCTCCTGCCATCGCAGGACCCGATGTCGTTGACCGAGCGGGGCACGGAGTTGTTCCTCGCCGTCTTCAACCCGACCGTCGAGTTGCTCGGCGCGCCGGTAAAGGACATTCCGAGGGACTCGATCCTCGTCAACCGGTCGCACATCAGGCGCGTCTCAGCCACGATGGTGGCGTAGCCAGTCGCTGGTCGTTCTACCGGGGCCTTCCCGTGACGGGGTCGCAATCGCAACCCGGATGCCTCGCCGGGCACGATCCGCAGCCCGTGGCAGAATGCCCGAAACGGCTCAATGGTGGTTGCATTCGGCACAGCCTGTGATCGTTACGTGCCGGTGCCTGCCGCTACGAGCTTCTATCCCGAGTCGGTTCGCGGGTCGAGCATTTGCTCGACCAGAGAGAGGTCGAGATGCTGGTCGGTGTACCCCGCGAGATCAAGGATCATGAATACCGTGTCGGCCTCACCCCGAGCGCGGTCCGCGAGCTCGTGGCCCACGGCCACAAGGTCATCGTGCAGGCGGGGGCCGGAGAGGCCATCGATCTTGACGATGCCCACTACCAGGCGGCAGGCGCCGAGATAGTCGCCGATGCGGCCGCGGTCTTCGCTCGGGCCGAGATGGTGGTCAAGGTCAAGGAACCGCAGCCGGTCGAGATCGGGATGCTCCGCGAGGGGCAGATCCTCTTCACGTATCTGCACCTTGCTCCGGATCGCGAGCAGACCCAGGCCCTCCTGAAATCCGGCTGCATCGGCATCGCTTACGAAACGGTGACCGACGATCGAGGCGGCCTGCCACTGCTCGCACCGATGAGCGAGGTCGCCGGCCGCATGTCAATCCAGGCCGGTGCCCACGCCCTCGAGCGCGAAGCCGGGGGCCGTGGCGTTCTCCTGGGCGGCGTGCCCGGCGTTCCGCCGGCAAAGGTCGTTGTCCTCGGTGGCGGCGTCGTCGGCATGAATGCGCTCCGGATGGCGCTCGGGCTGGAGGCGGACGTGACCGTCATTGACAGGTCCCTACCGCGTCTCAAGGAACTGGACCTCGCCTTCGCCCCGGCCCTCAAGACCCGCTACTCCACGACGGACGTCATCGAGGAAAGCGTGGCGACGGCCGACCTCGTGATCGGCGCCGTGCTGCTTCCGGGTGGGACCGCGCCCAAGCTGGTCACCCGCCAGATGGTGGCTAGCATGCGCCGCGGCACCGTCGTGGTGGACGTTTCGATCGACCAGGGCGGCTGCTTCGAGACGAGCCGGCCCACGACCCATTCCAATCCCACTTACGTGGTCGACGGCGTCGTCCACTACTGCGTCACGAACATGCCGGGTGCGGTCGCGCGGACCTCCACATTTGCCCTGAACAACGCCACTCTGCCGTTCACTCTCGCACTCGCCGACAAGGGATACCGCGACGCTTTGCAGGCGGATGCGCATCTACGCAACGGTCTCAACATTTTCGTCGGGAAAGTCACGCACGAGGCGGTCGCGAAGGACCAGGGCCTCGAGTGCGTGCCCCCGGAGAAGGCCCTCGGCCTCTAGCCGATGCGCTTCGAGCTCTACCTGGAGTCGGGCCCGCAGCACCGCAGGACCTGGGTCTACGTCCCGAGCCTGCCGGGCTGCTCGACCATGGGCCCGACGACCGAGGCGGCGCTGGACCTGGCCGTGATTGCGATCCGCGCGCGCCTCGATTTCCTGCGCCGCCACGGCGAGGCCATGCCCGATGCGGAGCCTATCGAGGTCGTCGTGGCCGAGCACGTCATCGAACGCAAGTTCCTCGGCTTTGCCCAGGGCACGTACCCGAGCGACCGCGAGGTCTTGCCGCGTGAAGAGGTCGTGTCGGATCTGCGCTGGGCGGCCTGGTCGCGCGAGGAATTGATCGCCGCGGCCCGGGCGCAGCCGCGGCCGCTCGCCGGCAAGCCGGCCACGGGCGGACGTTCGGCCACGGCGATCCTGTCGCACGTGGCCGAGTCCGAGTGGTCGTACGTGGCCGGGACCGTGGGCTCGCTGACCGGCGGCAACTCGATCATGGCCGCGATCGCGCAAGCCGGAGAGGAGCCATGGGCCGCGCTTGCGGCAGAGCGCGAGGCCCTCGTTGCCAGGCTCGAGGCGCTCACGGCCGCGGAGCTGACGAAGATCGTAGATCGCGGCGAGGGCAAGCCGGTTCGGAGCGCCCGGCGGATGTTCCGCCGTCTGCTCGAGCACGAATGGGAGCACGTTCTCGAACTCCAGGCCAGGCTGGGCGACTGAACCCGCGAGAAGCCGCGCGCGCAGAGGGCCGGCGGCCGTGCCGCGGTGCGCCTAGCGGGGTTGCTGGACGGCGACGGCTCCGAGGACGACCCGGGCGATCTCGGCGTCGATCTCCTCGGNNACGAGCAGGTTGTCCGCGGTCTCGATGCCATGCCCCGTCAGGTAGTAATTGCCGACCTTGGCCAGCACCTCGACCGGACCGGTCCCGTTGGCGAAGAAGCCGATCGGATATACCGCGTCTGGTCCCAGCCAGCGGACGATCGCAGCCACAAGGACAGCCGACGACCTGGCTTCTCTCCAGCCGTCGCCGCGGACTATCTGGGCGACCGCGCGCCCGATTCCGGCTGCCTCCTCGTTGTCGAGAACAGAGCGAAACTCGCGGTTGAGCGAGATGACAGCCCTGTCCGGGCCCCGAGGCGTAGTGACGTTCTGCTGGGTCTGGGGTTGATCCACCGTGGTACTCATTAATGCGGCCGTGTGCTAGTAAACGTTAGACGAGCCATTCCGGGCGTCAAGACCGGCCTTACGGCCCAATCGACAGGTACTTTCGGATTGACGGGCTGTGGCCCTTATGCCGGTTGGCTCCGTTGCCTGCCTGCACCTTGCACGCGTGAGAGTGCACGCGGGGGGCGATTTGAACAGGCACGCCCACGGTGCCGGACGGCACCACGGCTAGGACCGGTTCCCGGAGACGCCCGCGAAGGGGGCTTCAGCCGGCCGCGGAAAGGGCTTCGACTACGACGGCCTGGGCCTCCTCCAGGATCCGATCCAGGTGATCCTCGCCCAGGAAGCTCTCGGCGTAGACCTTGTAGACGTCCTCCGTCCCGGAAGGGCGCGCCGCGAACCAGCCGTGCTCGGTCGTCACCTTGACTCCGCCAATGGGAGCGTCGTTACCGGGGGCCCGGGTCAGGACGGCGACGATCGGCTCCCCGGCCAGCGACGAGGCTTTGATCTGCACCGGTGACAGCTTCGAGAGGATCGCTCGCTGCTCGCGGGACGCCGGGGCGTCGATGCGGCGATAGGC
>PMJT01000260.1 GCA_003158495.1 Chloroflexota bacterium
CGGCGTGGCCGTGGCAGTCGGCTTGGGCGTCGGCGTGGCGGTGGGCTTGGGAGTCGGCGTGGCGGTGGGCGCGGCGGACGGTTGAGAAGCCGGGGAGAAACCGGTATTGAAGCCCACCGTGAGGGTCGTCGTGCCGGAACTGGTCGCGATCTTGACGGTGATCGTGTGTGCGCCGGCGGTCACGGAGCCGGTGTTCCAGGCCCTGGCCGAGTTGTTGCTTGCCGTGCCCATGAAGTCGAGCGGAGCGTAGTTCTCGACGTGGGTCGCGGTCCCGCTCGCGGCCGTGTTGTCGAGCCAGAAGCTTGCCTTGGTAACACCGGTGGTCGGCGTCAGGAAGATATAGGCGTTGCCGGTCAGCGTTGCCCCGGAAAGGCTCGCGGCGTCTGAGCGCGACGAGGACGTCGACCTCATGAGCGCAAAGCTCGAACCGGCAACCATCGTGGCGGCGACCGGCAGGATCAGCGCGCAGGACAAAGCGGCGAGGGCGACGAGGCGCAGTGCGCGATTGCTCAGCAGCCGATTCTGGAGGGGCATGACAATCTCCGAGGGCAAGCCAGGCGGCCCGAGGGCGGCGCTGACTGGATTTCGTGGCGGGGCGGTGGTGCGTCCAACCTACCCGGGATTGGGGTCCGCGCTCCATGGCCTAATGGGGTTCGACTTGCCCGGTCCTATAGGGCCCGCCTTAAGGTCGTCAGTTCGTACCAGGCGCCTCGCGGTATCCAGGGCCTCCACCGGGAGCCCACCCGCACGCCCCATGACCCGGTGTCGGGTCAGCGGACGGCGATGGCGACGCCGATGCGCGGAGCGAAGAGCCTCGCTCGCGCATTCCAGAGCCGAATAGCAGGTTCGCCCGCGCGAATCCAGACTCAGCGGGCAGCTGCCGCCGATCGGATGGCCGCGACCGCACCGGCCGGTGTCCCGGTCCAGGCCGGTCCGTGGCCGGGCAGGACCAGCCGCGCGTCGATTCCCTCGATCCGCGACAGGTTCGACAGGGCTAGCTCGGAATCCGCGGAGAACGGGGCGATCTGTGGGCCGGTTCGGCCGGTCGTCACGGCATACGTGCAGAGCGCGTCGCCGACGAGAAGGGCATCGTGGCCGGCGAAGTACAGGGCCGCGCTGCCGGGCGTATGCCCGGGAACGAGCGTGACTCGAGGAGAGCCCGGGACGTCGAGCGTTGCCCCGTCGCCGTAGGTCGAAACGGCGCCGAGGTGATGGATCCGAACGCCGTGACTCATGCACCACCAGGCGAACCGGAGCAGCGGGATCGGCTTCAATGGCCCGCCGCCTTTTGCCGGGTTCGGAACCTCGCCGCGAGCCAGGGCCGCGTCCAGCTCGTGGATGCTGACCGGCCAGCCGCGCTCGCGCCGGCCCCGCTCGGCAAAGCCGATGTGGTCGCTGTGGCCGTGAGTGAGCACGATCGCCCGAACATCTTCGATCTGCCGGCCCATCGCCCCCAGTTCTGCCGGCAGCGAGTTCCAAAGCCCGGACAGGCCCGCATCGACGAGCGTTATCTCGCCACCTTCCTCGACAAGGTACGAGTTGATGATGCTGTCGCGGCCGATGCGGCGGATTCGCGGGGCTATCTCCACGGGACTCGCCTCCTGCGGGCTCCGACGCGGCCGTCGGATCGAACAACTAATAGCACCCGAATGGGCGGGAGACAGCGGCCCGGGGGTCGATGTCCGCGCCTCGCAACCGGAGCGCGGCGAAGGACGGGCGTACGACAGGAAGAGCGCGGCTGGCGGCGTTTGCTATCGTGGCGGCGATGGATAGCACCTCGCCCGCCCCACAACCACCAGCCGCGCAGCAAATGCCGCCGATCTCCGCGTGGTGGCTCGGCCGGACGGGCTACCGCGACGCCTGGGAACTCCAGCATCGGCTCGTGGCCGCTCGCGCCGCAGGGCTCATCGGCGACCATCTTCTGCTGCTGGAGCACGAGCCGGTCCTGACCCTGGGGCGGCACAGCGACCCCTCGCACGTGGTCGCGACCACGGCGGAACTGGCCGAGCGCCACATCGAGTTGATCGAGACCGAGCGCGGCGGCGAAGTCACTTACCACGGCCCAGGCCAGCTGACGGGGTACGCGATCATCAAGCTGACAGATCGCGGACTCCTGGTGAGGTCGTTCGTCCGCGCTCTCGAGGCGGCCCTGACCGCGGCCTGTGCCGATGCCGGGGTCGAAGCGGGCCGGCGCGACGGTTTCCCCGGCTGCTGGTGCGGCGACGGCGTCCGCAAGATCGGGGCCGTCGGCGTCCGTATCGAGCGCGGCGTGAGCTACCACGGCATCGCTCTCAATGTGACCGTGAGCCTCGCGGACTTCGAGCTGATCGATGCCTGCGGCATGCCGGGCGTCGAATCGACTTCGATAGCCCGGGAGCTGGGCCTGCCTTCCGAGCCGTCGACCGCGTCGGTCGCCCGCGCAGCTTCGGCATTCGCACACGCGTTCGCGAACCAGATCGGAGCCCCACTAATAGGCAGACTGCCGCCGGCAGCCGATCCCAGCGGGGCCCGCGCCGACCTCGAAGCCATGCTGGCCGCCCGGGCCGGTCTGGCCGCGGTCGCAGCCGTGGGAGCGGGCTGATGGGCGCCGGGCTCTTCGAACTGCGCCGCGACGACATCACCGGCTGGTGGGTCGCGACGGTCGTCGATCGTGAGTTCCGGCGTGGCCGCTTTGCCCTCGCCGCCGCCCAGGTGGATGACGACGGCGACTGCCAGAATTGCACCGAGCCCCCCGGCGACGGCGTCCGTGTCCGCACTCTCAAGGACTACGCGTTCAACGTCGTCGGGGCACTCGGCGAGGCGCGGGAGATCGAGCGCAGCCTGGCCCAGGTGGCGATGGCCCAGGCACGGGCGTCGGGCAGCTGGCGGACGATCGTTGCGCCGCCGGGGGAGCACCGGCCCATCCAGACGATCGGCAGCGAGTTGCTCTACATCATGCTGGACGACGTTCGGGCGGCCTTCATCGAGGCCCAGAAGCTCGGCCAGACTGCATACCTCCAGGTCGTGCAGAACTGGGGCGCCCAGGCCGGCGCTCGAACCAACCANNTTCCTCATCCGCGAGCGCGAGTGCCCGTATTGCCGCCTCGTCCGCGAAGAACCGCGGAGTGGGACGCGCATGATCTGGGAGGACGAGGCAAGCGTGGCATTTGCCCCGTTCGCGTCGCGCTCCCCGTTCGAGGTATGGGTCGTGCCGCGCCGCCACGCCGCCGACTTCGCCCGGACGACCGACGCGGACATCGCCTCAACAGCCGAGGCTCTCCGCCAGGTCCTCGGCCGGCTCGCCTGCCTGGATGGCCCGCCCCACAACCTCGTCCTGCACGCCGCACCGCTTCGGGAACGCGTCGACGCGACGTACCATTGGCACTGGGAAGTTCACCCGCGGCTCCGCGAGATTGCCGGACTGGAACTGGGGACCGGCCTGCCGGTCAATCCGGTCTCGCCCGAGGAAGCCGTGGAGGAGTTGTTGCGCCACGTGCCGTCGGGGGGAAGCGCTGACCTGCCATGAGAACGGGGGAGCCCGCATCGGGCCGTCACAGGGGTAGCAGCCTCGGCGTCTCCATTTCCCGGCGCGGGGGGACGCGCCTGTGGCTGTTGTCCCGTAAAGCAGCGGCGGAAAAGTGTCCATCAGCGCAACGAGCTGGCAACTGGGGTGCGGAGTGACCACCGCATCGGAAGGTTCCGGCGACAGAACCTTCATCGAGGAACTGTTTGCTCTCCACCACGGCGAGATATACGCCTATATCCTGCGCATGGTTCGCGACGCTGATGTAGCCGCCGACTTCGCCCAGGACACATTCATCAAGGCCTACAAAGCCCAGGACTCTCTTGAAGACAGAACAAAGGCCCGGGCGTGGCTCTACCAAATCGCCCACCGGGTCGTGCTGGACGAGATGCGCCGGCGCCGGATCGTCCGGTTCATGCCGTGGACTGGTGAAAACTACGGTGCCGCTCCCTCGGCCGAGCATCTCGCCATGGAGATGCGGTTCTCCGGGCCGCTTGCCCGCGCCCTGGCCCGCATCCCCGAGCGGCAGCGAGCCGCTCTGCTGCTCGCCGAGGTGAACGACCTGACCGGCCTGGAGTTGGCCGACGCGCTCGGCATAAGCCACGTCGCCGCCCGTGCCCTCCTGACCCGCGCCCGCGAGAGCCTGCGCCTGGCCCTTGCCGATGAGAAGCGCCAGGAAAGGGAACGCGAAGCCGCCATAGACGCCGCCTACGCCGAACGCGCCCGCGCCCTCGAGGCAAACCCGCCCTCGGACGAGACGAGGCCCGGACGATGAGCCCCGAGATGCTCCGCCACTCCGCCGCTGACAGGGCTGTCCACGAACGGGCTCGCATGCTGGCCGCGGAAGCGGTCGACGGACCGCTGGAGCCCGGCGATGCCGAATGGCTGGAGTCCCACCTCGCCGGCTGCGCGGACTGCGCCGCCGTGGCGGAGGAATACAGGTCCATCCACGTCGAGTTGCGGTCGCTGGCCGCGCCGCTGCCGCCGCGAGACCTGTGGGCCCGCACGTCGGCCGCCCTGGACGTCGTTGATGCGAAGGGCCCGGGCTCGTCCCGCGGCTTTGGGGTTGCTCGAACCGGAAACCGGCCGCTCATCGCGACAGCTGTCGCAGTCGGGATAGTCGTGGTTGTGGCCTCGGCTTCACTCTTCGCCCAGAGCCCGATCGCGACTCCGTCCACGGGTCCCATTCACAGCGCCATCGCGGCCGTCGACACGCCTACCGCCGTCCCGTCGGGTGAGTCCCCTCAGGAGCCGCTTGCCGTCGTGAACGGCACGAGCTACTGGATCGCTTCTGACGCCGGCGTGTACCAGATCAAGGGCGGCACAGCTCAATGCACCGCCTCGGACGGCAGTTGCACCGTCGCCGATGGCGGCAGCACGGTCGGCACGGTTGCGAGCGACCAGTCGGTCTCGGCCGCGATAGCTCCGGATGCTAGTCGTGCCGCGGTGTGGACAGGCGACAAGGTCGTCATTCTGCCGCTCGGGACGAAATCGCAGACCGTCTCGATGGACAATCTGACGCCCAAGGCCACGCCCGCCGCGACGGCCACACCGACGCCCGCTGCGACGGCCACGCCCACGGCCACACCGACGCCTACACCCACGGCACCGCCGAGCGCGAGTCCCTCGGAGACCCCGGCGACAACGCCGTCTGCAACGCCCGCTCTCACCGAGTCGCCCAGCCAGCCGCCTGCCACGGCTTCGACTGCCACGGTTCAGACAGAGCCAGTCGCAATCCTCGCCGGCTACGAGATAGTCGGCCGTGATCCCGAGTTCTCAGCGGATGGAAGTCTGGTCGCGTTCGCGGCCCGTCCGGTCGATCACAGCACTGGGCCGGATGTGTTCGTGTGGCGCACCGGGCAGGCCCAGGCCACGCGCATCACTTTCCGCCACGCCGGGCTCTTCGCGGGATGGTTTGGCCAGCGGGTCATGATCAGCGAGATCGCCGGCCAGTCGGGCGGGGCCGCCGCATCGGCACAGCCCGGTTCGGCCCTCGGGTCCACTTCGTTTATCTATGACCCGGCCACCGGCGAGGCCTTGCAGATCGATCGGCCGATGCTTCTGCCGGCCGTGGATCC
>PMJT01000214.1:0-4807 GCA_003158495.1 Chloroflexota bacterium
CGCAAGTACCTGATGATGAACGCGCCGCAGAGCAAGCTGGCCGAGCTCGAAGACCTGCTGCCCGGCCTCGAGTCGCCCTCGATCATCCCGCTGGCCCACGAGGGCATGTGGGCCATCCACTCGGTAGTCGAGGCGGACCAAGTATGGGCGCTGTTGCCGAAACTCAAGGCTGCCGGCGCGTCCGGCATCCTGATCCTACCGATCGAGAAGCTCGTTCCATGACCGCGACCGTCACGCTGCGCCGCCTCGAACTGGCGCGCGCTCCCTTCGATCCGGCGGTCGCCACCGAAGTGAAAGCGCTGTTCCGGCGCGGCGCCGTGCCGGACCCGCTCGTCCGCCAGAGCGCCCGCGACATCCTCGCCGCGGTCAAGGCCGGTGGCGATGCGGCGGTCCGCGAAGCCAACCGTCGCCACGGCGGCGGCCGCGCTGGCGGCTCGCTCCTGGTCACGCGTGCGGAGATGGAGGCCGCGCGCGACGCACTTCCGCCGCGCATCAGGGCCGGCCTGGAGGAGATGATTCGCAACATTCGCCGCTTCGCCGAGACCGAGCTGCCGGAAACCAGGACAACGACGATCGTGCCCGGCGTCGAGATCGAGCGGCGCTGGGTGCCGCTGGTCCGTGTCGGTGTCTACGCCCCGGGCGGTTCCGCGGCCTACCCGAGCTCGCTGCTGATGGGCGTCGTCCCGGCCAAGGTCGCCGGCGTTGGGACGATCGTCGTCGCGTCCCCTGCCGATGCAGACGGCAATCTCAATCCCACCCTCCTCGGGGCGGCCGGCCTTGTCGGAGTGGATGTCTTCATCGTCGCCGGAGGCTCCCAGGCCGTCGGCGCGCTGGCCTATGGCTTGCCGCAGGCCGGCGTGGCGCCAGTCGACCGGATCGTCGGCCCCGGCAACGCTTACGTCACCGCCGCCAAACTCGAAGTCTTCGGTGAGTGCGGGATCGACCTGCCCGCCGGCCCGTCCGAGGTCATGGTCGTAGCTGATGGCACGGCTGACCCCGTGCACGTGGCGTCGGACCTGCTTTCGCAGGCCGAACNNCGGCCCGGACTCCCCTGCCCTGCTGGTTACGTGGGACGCGGCCTTCGCGGCCCGCGTCGAGGTGGAGCTGGGCCGCCAGCTGGAGACGGCCACACGCCGCGCCATCCTGGAGCGGTCGCTGGCCGCCGGTGCCCTCGTCGTCCTGGCCCCGAACCGGGCCGACGGACTCGACTTCGTCAATTCTTACGCCCCGGAGCACCTCTCCGTGGTCGTGGACGAAGTGGAGGAGGCGGTGGCATTGCTGAGGAATGCCGGCTCGCTCTTCGTAGGCCCCTACGCCCCGGAATCGGCCGGCGACTACGCGTCCGGCGCGAACCACGTGCTGCCGACCGGCGGCCTGGCCCGCTCATGCGGCGCGCTCTCGACGGAGAGCTACGGCAAGTTCATGCAGGTCCAGCGGATCACCCGCGACGGCCTGGCTTCGATCCGCGACGCCGTGGAGGCTATCTCCGAGGCGGAGGGCCTGATGGCCCACAAGCGCGCGGTCGAACTGCGCTTCGAGGGGATCCAATGAGCTCCCTGACCCAGCCGCTGCCGACTTACGACTGGGAGCCCACCACGGACTTCCTGGCCGCGAAATACCGCCTGGCGCGCGAGGCGATCGTTCGCTACGACGTCAACACTTCGCCGCTGCCGCCGGATCTGCGAGATGTGCTGACGGGCGCGTTCGTACCGGTCCTGTCGGAATACCCGCCGAGCGACTACGCGGCGCTCGTGGAGGCCGCCGCTGCGGCATACGGCGTGGGTGCCGATGAAGTATTGCCGACCGCCGGCGCCGACGAGGCCCTCGATCTGTCGGCCCGTGCTTTCCTTCGCGAGGGTTCCGTAGCGGTCGCAGCCGTCCCCACCTATGCCATGTACCGGATCGTGACCGAGCAGCGCGGCGCCACCTTCCGTGGCGTTCCCCGGCAGTCCGCCGAAGCGAGCTTCGCCCTCGACATCCCGGCAATGGCCGCCGCCGCGCGTACCGCTGACCTCGTGTGGCTCTGCGAGCCGAACAACCCGACCGGCCTGGCCGAGCAAGGCGAGCGGATCAAGATGCTGCTCGACCACTTCGCCGCCGACGCCGCCGCCGATGGCCGCGCTGGCCCTGCGGTCGTCGTCGACGAGGCCTACGCCGAGTTCATCGGGTCCTCGGTGCTGGCATTGCGCGACCGCTACCCGCGCCTGGTTGTGATCCGAACGCTCAGTAAGGCCTACGCTCTGGCAGGTGCACGTGTCGGGTTCGCCGTAGCGACCGCGCAAACCCTCGCGCCGGTCCTGTCGTTCCGGGCCCCCGCTTCCGTGTCCACCGTTTCGGCCGCCCTGGCGACCGCGGCCCTTCGTCGCCCGGAGGTGGCCGAGGCCAATATCGCCCGCATCGCCGAGCAGCGGACCCGCATGATCATCGAGTTGTCGGGCTTTGGCTGGCGGCCGTACCCATCGCTGGTGAACTTCATCCTGTTCCGCTTCTCGAGTGCCGGAACTGCCGCGGACGCCGCCGAAGCGCTTCTTCGAGTCGGGCTCGTGCCGCGAACCTTCGCGGTCGACCATCCGCTGGCCGATTGCCTCCGCCTTACCGTCCGTTCGGCCACCGAAAACGACCGCCTTTTCGAAGCAGCAAGGGGGATCCCCGCATGAGCCAGATCGGCACCGTCACCGCCTCCGGCCCGCGCTGGGCGACCATCACGCGCTCAACGAAAGAAACGGAGATCACCGTCACGCTCAAGCTGGACGGCACCGGCGAGACGAAGATCGAGACCGGCGTGGGCTTCTACGACCACCTGCTGACATCGATGGCCCACCACGCCCTCTTCGACCTCGAAGTCGCCGCGACCGGCGACCTTGCCATCGACGAACACCACACGGTGGAGGACGTGGCCCTGGTCCTTGGCGCCGCTCTCGCGACGTCTCTCGGCGACCGTTCGGGCATCGCCCGCTTCGGCGACGCCGCCGTGCCGATGGACGAGTCGCTGGCCTCGGCCGTAGTCGACGTCGGCGGTCGGCCCTATGCCGTCGTCGATCTGCCGTTCAGGGGCAAGCGTGCCGGCAAGCTCCCGCTCGAGCTCATCGACCACACGCTCGAGTCGTTCGCGCGCGCCGGCGGCGTCACGGTCAACGTCAAAGGCCGCGGCCGCAACGACCACCACCTCGCCGAAGCCGCCTTCAAGGCACTCGGTCGGGCGCTTTGTGCCGCCGTCGCCGTCGATCCACGGCGGCAGGGAGTGGCTTCAACCAAGGGCACGCTCGGATGAGCCGAGCGGTTCGCGTCGCAGTGCTGGATTACGGCGCCGCGAACATGGTCAGCATCACCAGGGCTCTGGCTGCTGTCGGTGCGGAAGTCTCGGTCGCCGAAGACCCCGCCGGAATGGCCGGCGTCGACGCGATCGTAGTCCCAGGTGTCGGTGCAGCGGCGCCGGCAATGGTTCATCTGCGCGAGCGGGCTCTCGTGGAGCCGATACGCGACTGGGTTCGCGCCGGCAAACCGTGTCTTGGCATCTGCCTGGGGTTTCAGCTCCTTTTCGACGCAAGTGATGAGGGTGGCGCCGAAACGCTGGGGCTCCTGGCAGGCCGGACCGAGCCGCTGGTGGATGCGCCAACTCTGCCCCACATCGGCTGGAACTCGGTCGAAGTCGTTCGTCCNNCACCCGCTGTTCGAGGGCGTCGCGGATGGTTCGTACTTCTACTTCGTGCACTCGTTCGTCCCCGCGCCTGCCGACGAAGGTCTCGTGATCGCGCGCACGACCCACGGACGGTCGTTCGCGAGCGCGGTTGCGCGTGGCTCGCTCTACGGTCTCCAGTTCCATCCCGAGAAGTCGTCGGAGGCAGGGCTTCGAATGCTGTCCAACTTCGTTGGCCTCGTGGCGGCTGCGCCCGGCACCGCCGCCCGGGTGGCGTGATGCTTGCCCGTCGAGTGATCCCGTGCCTGGATGTGGACAGGGGCCGTGTCGTCAAAGGCACGAAGTTCCTCAACCTCACCGACGAAGGCGATCCTGCCGAGCTGGCCGAGCGCTATGCCCATGAAGGCGCCGACGAGATCGTCTTCCTCGACATCACCGCCGCCCACGAACGACGCGGAACCATGCTCGAGGTCGTCCGGCGGACGGCGAGCCGGGCCTTCGTGCCGCTCACCGTCGGTGGCGGCGTCCGAAGCGTCGAGGAGATGCGCGATGTCCTGCGAGCCGGCGCGGACAAGGTCTCGTTCAATACGGCGGCCGTAGCCACGCCAGAGCTCCTGACGGCTTGCGCTGCCAAGTTCGGCAGCCAGGCGGTCGTATGCGCAGTTGACGCGCGGCGGCTTCCCGATCGTGAGGGCGAGCCGGTCCGGTGGGAGGTCGTCACCCACGGCGGACGGCGGACGACCGATCTGGACGCCATCGAATGGTCGGTCCGGGCGGTCGAACTCGGGGCCGGCGAACTGCTGGTGACTTCGATGGACCGCGACGGCACGCGCAGCGGCTTCGATACCGAGTTGCTGGTCGCCATCGCGACGCGCGTCAGAGTGCCCGTTATCGCGTCCGGTGGCGCGGCCGGGCCCGACGATTTCGTGACAGCGGTACGCGACGGCAAGGCCGACGCTGTCCTGGCGGCATCGATCTTCCACCGCCGGATGTTCTCCGTGGCCGACGTCAAGGCCGCGATGGCCGCCGCCGGCCTGCCCGTGCGCCGCATCCAGGAGGCCATTGCATGATCGGCAAGAGCCCGCTTCCCGGCGACGTGGTCTGGGGTCCGAGCGGCCTGGTTCCGGGCATCGTCCAGGACGCCGGAGACGGCCGCGTCCTGATGCTCGC
>PMJT01000214.1:4874-5597 GCA_003158495.1 Chloroflexota bacterium
CGCCGCTCCCCAGGGCTTCGAATGGCTGGAGAATCTCTGGGCCACGATCGACTCCCGAGCGGGCGTGGATCCGGCCACTTCATACACCGCTCGCCTGCTCGCCGGGGGCGTAGACGCGCCCGGCCGCAAGGTCACCGAGGAAGCCACCGAAGTCCTGATGGCCGCCAAGGACGACGCCGTCGCCCCGCCCGAGTCACGCGCCGCCACCCGCGACGCCCTGACCGGCGAAGTCGCCGACCTGCTGTACCACACGCTGGTCCTGCTCCGCGAGCGCGACCTCCCGCCGGCGGCGGTCATCGCCCGGCTGCGGGAGAGGCACAAGGGCTGAGGCCAGCTACTGCTCAACTTTGTATCGGTCTTGGGCGCTCCTGGCAGCTTCGAGTCGACCTGAGCCCCTGCCGTACTTGGGGGCGATGATGCTGCCGTCCTGCGGCCGAACCAGGTTCGCCCACACCACGCCGTTACCGTATGTCGTATGCGAGATTTGATAGCCCAGTCGCTCGAACCACCGCTCGACCGCAGCGAGCCCGGCTCCGTCAGCCATCTCGGACTCAGCTATCCCTTGAGCCGCCCGATGCGGACGCTCCGCTTGCCGGCCCGCAACACCAGGTATCGACCGTCGATCGCCGCCGGAACTGCGTCATCGACCGCCTTCACTCGTTCGTCGTTGATCGAGAGGCCGCCCTGCTGGATCGCCCGGCGCGCGTCGCCGTTCGAGGCGTA
>PMJT01000214.1:5621-16631 GCA_003158495.1 Chloroflexota bacterium
GCGGTCAGGTCGTAACCGACGGCCTTTTGGGCCACACGCGTTTCGGGATGGGCCTCCTGCGCGGCCCCGAGTTCTTCGATCTTGGCGCGGTCGAACAGCGTGAACGTGCGCAGATACTTGCCGACGTCGCGGTCGTCCGCGTCGAGCCAGTACTGGTAGAACTGGAATGGGCTCGTCTTCGCCGGGTCCAGCCAGACGCTCGTGCCCGCGGCAGTCTTGCCGTACTTCGTACCGCTCTCATTTGTGAGTAGCGGGTAGCTGAGCGCGAAGGCCAGGTCCTGCCCGTCGCCGGCGCCGAATTCCTTGCGGATGAGCTCCAGGCCGGCGGTCATGTTGCCCCACTGGTCCGCGCCGCCCATCTGCATCTCGACGTGGCCGGTTCGGTAGAGGTGCAGGAAGTCCGCCGCCTGCAGGAGCATGTAGCTGAACTCGGTATAGCTCAGGCCGGCCCCCGCTTCGAGCTTCGCCGCTTCCGCGAGGCGGTTCTGGACCGAATCCTTGGCCAGCATGTAGTTCACGGTCAGGTGCTTGCCGATGTCCCTCAGGAACCGGAGCAGCGAGTACGAACTGAGCCACTCGTAGTTGTCGACAAGTTCGGCGCCGTTCGAGCCTTCGAAATCGAGGAAGCGCGTCAGCTGACTCTGCATGCCGACGATGTTCTCTTCGACGATGGGCCGGCTGAGGAGCAGTCGTTCGGCCGAGCGACCGGACGGGTCGCCGATCATCGCCGTGCCACCGCCCACGACGATCACCGGGATACCGCCCGCCCTCTGCAGGTGGATCAAGCCGAAGATGGGGACGAGGCTGCCGATGTGCAGCGAAGATCCTGTCGGATCGAAGCCGATGTAGCCGCGGATCGGCTCGCCCGTAGCCAACCTCTCGATCAGACCGCTGCTCGTCTGGTGCAGCATGCCCCGCCAGCGCAGCTCGTCGAGCAGTCCGGGGAGTCCCGCTGCGGCCGTCGTGCGGTCGACCCCGCCGGTGTTGCCTGCCAGAGTCATCGCCGTCATCCGCTCCTTGTCGTCACGTCCACGGGTTACTACCCGTCCGATGGCCGGCGGGAAGGGGTGGACTGCCCGCCTGTCTACGTATGCTATCTTGCGAGCCGCCATGCAGACCAGTCTCGCCCGACGCGAACGCCGTCGCCGCAATCGCACGGGCGCCCGGCGCCCCGGTAGCGGCGTGGGCGGACGCCTTGCCATAATCCTTCCCCTCTTCCTGCTGGGATCGATGTTCGGGCTTGCCCTCGTGGCGTTCGTTGGCACGGTCGAGGTCTACTCCGCCTACAGCCAGGACCTCCCGGATCCCGAGGCCGCGCTCAAGGCGATCAAGTACGACCAGCAGACGGTCCTGTACGACCGCACCGGAACGACCCAGCTGGCCGCCTTCGGTTCAGTGAACCGCCGCGTCCTCAAGTTCTCCGAAATCCCCAACAGCATCCTGGACACGACGACCAGCACGGAGGACAAGACGTTCTGGTCGAACACCGGCTTCGATCCCGCCGCCGTCCTCTCTGCCCTGCGGGACGCCCTGTCGGGTCGAGCGCGCGGCGCCTCGACGATCACCCAGCAACTTGTCCGACAGAAACTTCTGCCGCCCACCACAAGCACGGTCGACCGCAAGATCAAGGAGATCATCCAGTCGATCAGGCTGACCCAGGAGTATCCCGGGGATGCGGGCAAGCAAGCCATCATCACCGCCTACCTGAACATCAACTTCTACGGCAACCAGAGCTACGGTATCGCCGCGGCGGCGCTCGGCTACTTCGGCATCACGGACCTCAGCCAGCTGGATATCGCCCAGGCGGCGATCCTGGCCGGCATCCTGCAGGCGCCTTCCGCCTACGACCTCGTCGCCAACGCCCAGCCGCAGCCGGACAAGACGTGGGTCGTGCCGAGCGACCAACCGATCGTCCAACGCCGCAACACGATCCTCGAGGAGATGCGCCGCGCCAACAGTGATGGCCTCCTGCGCGGCAAGTACAACGACGCGGACCTCGTCGCGGCTGAAACCGAGCCCGTGGTCCTCCACCCCACAAACCAGCCCGACATGATCGCGCCCCAGTTCGACCTCATGGTCCGCCAGCAGCTGGCGGACCTCCTGTGCGGCCCCGGCACGGACCCGGCGGACTGCGAAGAAGTCGACACGGGTGGCTACAAGGTCATCACCACGCTGGACGTCGCCAAGCAGAACTCGGCCGAGAAGTGGCTCAAGGCCTACGTCTTCGGGCCCAACCAGCCCACTCTGGCCGCCGACATCGCCTATCTCGCCAACCTTGGGATTACGCCCAAGACCGACGCGTATGACTACTACCGGATCATCGGCCCCAGCTCCACGAGCACCGTAGGGCTTCGAAACGGCAACCTTCACAATGCCGCGCTCATCGCGGTCGACTATCGGACCGGCCAGGTCCTGACCTACGCCGGCAGCGCCGGGTTCTACGAGGACCCGATCAAGGACCCGGCAAAGAATGGTCAGAACTACTTCGACCCGCAGTACGACGTGCTGTCCTCCGGCATCGGCCGGCAGCCGGGATCCTCGTTCAAGCCGATCAACTACCTGATCGGCATCCAGGACACCAAGCTGACCGCGGCGTCGGTGTTCATGGACGTCGCGACGGACTTCGGCGGCGGCTACATCCCCCACGATGCCGACGGCTTCGAGCGCGGCCCGGTCCGGCTGCGCGAGGCGCTGCAGTACTCGCTCAACATCCCTGCGGTAAAGTCCGCGGCGATCAGCGGCGTAAACCACGTGATGCAGCGCGCCCAGGACTTCGGTCTGACGTTCCCGGCCAATTCGAACCCGGGCGTCTCCGTCGGTATCGGCACCGTCGAGGTTCATCCGTCGGACCTCGTCTCCGCGTACGGAGCCATCGCCGACGGCGGCACGCTCGTCCAGCGCTCGATGATCCTGTCGATCACGGACGCCCAGGGCAATCTGCGGTGGTCGGCCTCTCAGGCCGCACCCTCCGTTACGCATCCCTCCACGCCGGCCGCGACGTACGTCATGACCAACATCCTGGCCGGCAACACGGATCCGGTCCAGAACAACTGGTGGAGCCAGTACAAGATCACGTCCGGCAGCACGCGCCGACCTGCCGCCCTCAAGACCGGCACGAGCGACCAGACTGAGGATCTCTTCGCCGTCGGCTACGTCGCCCCGCCAACGGACACGAAGTCGCCCGCCATAGTGGCAGGCGTCTGGGCCGGCAACAGCGACCGCGCCCCTGGGCATAGCGTCATGTCACTCGAGATGGCCGCGCCGATCTGGCACGCCTTCATGCAGGACGCAACGGCCGGCACCCCCGTCACGGACTTCAAACAGCCGGCCGGCATCGTCCACGCCAAGATCGATGCCTACAGCGGCATGCTTCCCGGTCCCTTCACCCCGCCGGACAAGATCATCGACGAAGTGTTCATCAGCGGCACACAGCCCACGCAGGTAGACACCACCAAGGTTCCGTTTGATGTCGACACCGTTTCCAACACTCTGTGGACGTACGATTGCCCGGGCGTCAAGGACACAAAGGGATTCCTGGATCTCACCGGAATAGACGCGAGTAACCCGACCTGGGAGAAGTACGACCAGATCTGGATAGCGCGGGCGCAGCTGGGCGTCGGCAAGAGAGGTGGACCCAACAACGGGGCCACCATGTACTTCTACCAAACGGGCTTTTGGACGCCGTACGGCCAGACGTGGGGCGCGCCGTTCGCGCCGACTACGTCCTGCACCCAGAACACCGGGTCGCCACCACCGTCGCCGAGCGCGACGCCAACACCTACCGACACGCCCCCGCCCGCGCCGACGGCGACTCCAACCTCGACTCCGGTCCCGACGGCAACGCCGATACCTACTCCCGCGCCGACCCCCACCCCGACCCCAACCCCAACCCCGACGGCCCTGTTCCTGCCGCTCTGGCTCTACCGGCGCATCCGCGTAGGCGACCACCGCCCCTGACGTCGCCAGAAGTTTCCCGGTCAGTCCTCGTCGGGTCCCTCGGCTGGCCGGGCACGGCGCACCAGGGTCCGGGCCAACTCCATCGCTGCGTCGAGTTCTGGCAGCCTGAACGCCTTCGACCAAGCCAGGTAGACGATCACACTCACGCTGCCGCCGCCTGCGAGTTCGAGGAGGTTCGTCAATAGCGACGGGTTCGCCACGGATCCTTCGACGTAGCGGGCCGCGATCATCCCCGCGGCCGACGCCACAACGGCACCACCGACGAAGGCGGCCGCGTGTTTCGCGATCGGCCGGAGGTCGAACCCGATCCGCTTCTCCATGAAGACCACGAGAAGGAAGACCTCCGCCCAGGCCCCGAGCCCGATGGCAAGTGCGAGCCCTTCCAGGTGCATGAACGGGAACAGGACGATCGCGGCTACCACGTCCACGGCCACAGCGACCAGGGCGGCAGTCACGGGGGTCCGAGTGTCCTTGCCGGCGTAGAAGATCGGGGCGAGGAGCGCGATCAGGACGTGGGCCACCAGGCCCAGGAGGAATACTTCGTAGATCGTGGCCGTGGAGGCCGTGGCATCGGCGTTGAAGTTGCCGTGCTGGTACAGGACCGCGAGCGTCGGCACAGCCAGGACCATCATCACCGCTGTTAGCGGCACGACAGTGAATAGAAGCAGTCGCAGTGACTGGTCGACGAGACGGCGGAAGCGCGCGTCATCCCCTCCAGCAACGGCGCGAGAAAGTGGCGGCAAAAGCACGATGCCGAGCGGCACGCCTATCAGCCCGACCGGGATCTGGAGCGCGGTGAAGGCGCTGTTGTACCAGGTGACCGGCCCATCGACCTTGATCGTGTCGGCGAAGTACGTGGTCACGAGGAAGACGATCTGGGTTGCGCCGAGGCCCAGGGCTCTCGGCGCCATGAGCAGGAGAGTTTCTCGAACCGCCGGGTCGCCCAGGTACAGGCGCGGCCGGTAGAGCCCCGCGTTCCGCACGGCGCTGACCTGCGTGAGGACGAGGCCCGCCGCCCCGACAACCACGCCCGTCGCGAGGGCGTAGATCCCGAGGAAGGGAGTCAGCGCGACGGCGCAGACGATGATCGCGATGTTGTAGACGTTGGGCGCGAGTGCGGGCGCGCCGAAAATGCCTATCGAGTTGAGTCCGGCCGACATGACCGAGCCGACGGCCAGGAAGATCGGCGATAGGAGCATCAGCCTTGTCATGCCTACCCGCAGATCCAGCTGCGCGGGATCCGAGGTCGGCAGCAGCACTGCGACGATCGACGGGGCGACGACCCAGATGAGGACGGCCAGCGGCACAAGGGCCAGGACCATGAGGTTGGCCATGGTCGCGATCAGCCGCTTCGCGCGCTCGGCTTCGCCGTTGTCCAGCAGGGCGGAGGCGACCGGCACGAGGGCCGACCCGATGGCGCCGGCGGCGACGAGCTGGAAGAGCGTGTCCGGCAGTCGGAATGCGTTGTAGAACGAGTCGAGGTTCTTGCTGGCACCGCCGAACTCGGCCAGAAACACGGCAGTGCGCAACCAGCCGATCAGGCGCGACAGAACGACTCCGGCGACCACGACAACACCGGCCATGGCGATGGCCCTTCCGCCGAGCCGGGCCGCTGAGGCCGCCGCAAGATCGGCGGTCGCGCCGACATCGCCGGTCAGGACGATGTCGCCGGCAACGCCGCCGGACGCGTTGGCCGCCCTGGAGCCACGGCCCGGCAACAGTGGCCGTTGTGGCGGCTGCGCTGCGCGATCGCGCTCGCTGGCGCGGATCTCGCCGAGCCTCGGCCCAACTTGGAGTTCGCCGGGGAGAACCCGGCGCGGCTCCCAGCCGCGGATCCTCGGCGACTCCGGCTCCCCCGCCGGGTCCTCGGGCGGGCGCCGATCGCCTGTCATCGAAACTTCCGGGCGAGGCGCCAGGCCGTGCCCAGCGCGATATTGGGGGCGTATTCATGGGCATGGATCCGCGTCACCGGCCGCCCGCCGAAACGCCTCTTGAACAGATACAGATTCCAGAGCGGGTGCGACTCATCCGTGGGCACGCCCGGCGCCGTCTGCGTATCCACGCCGCCCAAGTCGTAGCCGTTGAACCCGGCCTCGGCCGCCCAGCGAATGATCCGCCACTGCAGGAGGTGATTGGCTCGAGTGCGGCGAAGGTTCGCGTCGTCGCGCGACCCGGCGGCGAAGTAGACGAGCAGCTTGCCGCTATGCAGCAGAAGGGCGCCCGTGTCGCGTCCACCCAGCCCGGCGAACCAGAGGCTGGCGATGCCGCACTCTCCCAGCCGTCGCCACTGCTCGAGTTCGTAGGCGCGGTCGCGGACGATGAAGCCCTCTCGCCTGCCGGTGGCGGCATGGATATCGTAGAAATCGGCCAGCGCCTGTTCGCGCGCCGCTTCGTCGTCCATGTCCACGCGTTCGGTTGTCACCCCGAGCGAAGTGGCCTTGTTGATGTCCTGGAGCGTCGTGTGGCCCAACAGACCGCGCTGGGCCGCCTCAGACGGCTCCAGCGGCACGATCATCGCCGTTCGCGACACCTGGACGTCCTTGGCCGCAACGCGGAACCGAGCCGCCCCAAGGGCCGCTGCCGCATCGCTCCCCTCCTCCCAGGCCGGATCGATCGTGAGCGCAATCGAGTTCCGGGTTCGGGCGATCCGTCGCAGACCGTCGAGCACCGCGGCAGCCACTGCCGGAGCCTCGGAGAGCAGGACTGGGCCCCGTGGCGCGTAGTGGATCCGATACCTGCCCAGCGGCCCGGCCCGGCGCCCAACGGCAGCTCGCTCCTGGATGGACACCGCCGCGGCCGGCATGCCGTCCAGCTGGATCAGGTAGCGCAGCGGCGTCCAGCCCAGGCCACGCTTGAGTTCACCCCACGCGTGCGACTGGAACGCCTCGCCCAACGAACTGCGCACGGCCAGCTCGTCCCAGGCCGAAGGTTCCCAGAGCGACGCGTCCACGATCTGGAGAGCCCGGGAGCCGTCGGTTCGCGCGTTGGGGCTGGTGGTCAATGCTCGGGACCTCCTGGGGCGCAGCGCTTCGCCGTCGCCTCGGAGCGATTGTCGCATCTCCCCGGCCCGCCGGGGCCCTGCTTGCGTTCGGGCGGGGCGACAGGTCGTATGGACGGCGTCGCCCGTCAGAGCGTGACTATCGTGGCCCCATCTCCGCCCTCGCCGCGACCGCCGGGCCGCCACGACTTGACCAGCGGGTGGCTCCCGGTGTGCTCGCGGACGGCGTCGCGGAGCGCGCCCGTGCCCATGCCGTGAATGATCGTGGCCTGGTCCAGACCGGCGAGTGAAGCGTCGTCGAGATATCGATCCAGCACCTCGAGAGCCTCCTCCACCTTGGCCCCGCGCAGGTCCAGCGACGAGGCAACCGTCCGCGCCCGATCGAACTGCAGCCGCGACGCAGACGAGGAGATCTCTGGAGCGCGGTATCCGCCCGGCGTTCGGGCGCCGATCGACTGGCCGAGGCCCGACCAATCGCCGTCGCCGCCGGTTGCCGGCTCCAGGTCGTCGACCGAAACCGTGATCCTCATCCCGCCGACCTCGATCGTGGCCCGCTTTCCGCCTTTCTCGAGTGCTGCGAGCCTGCCCTCGGCGCCACCGGTCCGGGTGCGTGCCCGCATGCCGATACGCCACTGGATCGGTTCGAAGATCCGCGGTCTGACCGGCTCTGGCTCGTCGGCGAACTCGGGCAGTCCGTCCAGCTGAGCGTTGGCTCGACCAAGATCCTCGTCAAGGCTCTTCTGGGTGACCGTTTCGCGTTCCAGCCGGCGGCGAATGCCGCGGATTTCGGCCCGAACCTCGGCGATCAAGTGCTCCGCCTCGTCGCGGGCCGCCTTCACGGCCTCGTCGCGCTCCTTGCGGGCCTGACGCCGCTCGTCCTCGGCGGATGCGAGCGCAGTTCGAGCCCGCTCCTCGGCCGAGCGCGCCTGGATCAGGCCGTCGGCGGTCTCCGCCTGGGTGGCCTTGATCGAGGCCAGCGTCTCCTCGAACGCCTGCTGTTCTTCGGTCAGCCGCGAGCGAGCGTCGTTCACGATTGGACCGGGCAATCCGAGCCGCTCGGCGATGGCGAAGGCCTGGCTCTGGCCCGGCAAGCCGATGGTGAGCTTGTAAGTCGGCCGCAGCGTCTCGACGTCGAATTCGACGGAAGCGTTGCGGGCCTTCGGCGTCGTGTGAGCGTAGAGCTTGAGCTCGGCGTAGTGAGTCGTGGCCGCGATCAGGGCGCCCGAACGAATGAAGTAGTCAAGCAGCGCCTGGGCCAGCGCGGATCCCTCCGTTGGGTCCGTACCGGCGCCGAGTTCGTCGAGAAGGATCAGCTTGTTCGGGCCAGCCGCCTCAACGATGCGGACTATCGAGCGCAGGTGGCCGCTGAACGTGGAGAGCGACTGGGCCACGGACTGCTCGTCGCCGATGTCGGCGTAGATGTCGTCGAGAATAGGCAGCTTCGTGCCCGTGTCCGCCGGGACGTGGAGCCCAGACTGGTGCATCAGGCTGAGCAGGCCCAGCGTTCGAAGCGCAACGGTCTTGCCGCCAGTGTTCGGCCCTGTAATCAGGAGGGCCGTGTATTCGCCGCCAAGGCGAATGTCGACCGGGATCACGTGACCGGTCAGACCCGGGTGGCGAGCGCCGAGGAGCACGACCTCGGGCCTGTCGGCGATCTCCGCCGGGATCGCGTCCATTTCATCGGCCAGCTTGGCCTTGGCGGCCCAGAAATCGAACCGCGCCAGCGCGTCCAGCGTCTCGCGCAGGGGCCCGGCCTGCCCGGCGACGACCATCGACAGCTCATCGAGGATCCGCTCGATCTCGGCCTGCTCGGCGACTCTTGCCTCACGCCAGGTGTTGCCCATCTCGACGGCAACGAGCGGCTCCACGAATAGCGTCTGGCCACTGCCGGAGGCGTCGTGGACGATGCCCTTGACTTTGCTCTTGGCATCGGCGCGGATCGGGATCACGTACCGGCCGCTCCGGAGCGTTACGATCGGCTCCTGGAGAGAGCCTGCGAGTTCACCGCTGTGGATGAACTGATCGAGGCGGCTTCGCAGGCGCTCGTAGGCGACGCGAACGGCTCGCCGAAGGCCGCCTAGCTTTGGCGATGCCGTGTCGAGCAGTTCTCCGGTTGGGTCGAAGCTCCGCTGGAGCGTGTTCCGCAGGCTCGGCAGCGGGTGAATCTCGCGAGCCAGCTCGTGAAGCAGCGGCCGGCGATCGCTCATCAGCGCGTCGCCGAGCCTCGTGGCCGCTTCGAGCGTGGCCACGATGTCAAGGAAGTGCAGCGGGTCCAGCCGGCCGCCTCGCGCCGCCCGGTCGATCCACGGTCCGATGTCCTTGGCGCCGCCGATGCCCGCCCCGGGATGACCCGAAACGAAGCCACGTGTCTGGGATGTCTCCTCCAGGCCGCGCGCCACGATGACACGATCCGTTGATGGCTCGAGGGCTTCGGCCAGGTCCCGGCCGGGTCCGAACCCGGTGGCGGCGGCCAATCGGGCCCGAACGAGCGGGTACTCCAGCAGCGCCAGCGAGCGAGAGTCGAGGCGGGCGTCCAGAGACGGCCGCGGAGTCGTGGGCGCGGCGGCGATCGCCGTGGCTGCCGGCGAGCCGGCAGTTCCGCCAACCCGGGCGGCTCGACCGTTCCCTCTTGCGGTCATCGCGCGGCCTCGCGGCGTGCCCGGGCCCTGGCCACGGAGATCGCCGGATTGCCCGAAGCGAAGAACCGCCACGGCTTGCTGCGCCACGGCTCCGGGGCGTAGTCGATGCCGACGCGCGGACCCATCGCGAAGGGGAGTGGCCCATCGCCCGGCGCCATCTCCAGGTGGAGCGGCGCGGCAACATCGCACAGGTCGAGTCCGTCGTCGGTTCGGTCTATCGAAAACGCCGCGCAAACGAGACCCGGTCCGGCCGCGAGTCGTCGATCACTTACGAGGGCCATCGCGCGCTGCGCACGGGCGATCGCCTCGGGACCCTGGCGGTCGGCTCTGATAATGGCCTGATCCAGGCGGGCGGCACGCATGGCGGCAACTCCGGAGACGGGCTCGACGGCCCGGATGAGCAGGGCCGCCGGCCGTCCTTCGGCCTCGGTGACGACGTTGAGACAGTTGTACATGCCGTAGACAAGGTACACGTAGGCGACTCCGGGCGGCCCGAACATGACTGCGTTGCGTTTTGTCCTGCCGAACCGGGCATGGGATGCGAGGTCGTTGACGCCGACATAGGCCTCCACTTCCACAATGCGGCCGATTCGCGCTTCGGGACCACTCCCGCGCACCAAGCGAGCCCCGATCAGGCTCCGCGCCGCCGTCTCGGTTCCGGCGGCCAGGAGCGCCCGAACGAATGGCTCAGAGACGACCGCGTGAGCTGTCGTCACGGACTCGACCGGGGCGGTGTCGCTCAGGGGAAGAGCGTCGTCAGATCATTCGGCAGGAGAGGTGACAAGAGGTGCACGAACGGCGGCACCAGGATGTCCTTGTCCGCACCGGCGATCCGGGACTCGTGGATGACCAGGTCCTGCGCCTGCCGTACCTGTGAGACGTCGCCGGAAGACGGCGGCGGCAGCGTGTACGAGTTGAAGATGATGACTAGCATCGTCAGTACGACCACGCCCTGCAGCAGCCCCAGCAGACCACCGGCAGCGTCGTCCGCGATGGGATGGTCGGCAGTGAGCTCCGTCCGCTTGTAGAAGCCCTGGATGGTGATGGAAGCGACGACCGAGGCGACGATGAAGATGATGCCGAACGCGAGCAGCCGGTTGTACCCGAGGTTGAACTGGGTCCAGTTCCCGGCCAGAAAATCGCCTACCGGGTCCCGCAGGTTCGCGGCGAAGATGAAGGCGACCAGCATCGAGGCTATCCCGAGAAGTCTGCGGATAGCGCCCTGAACGACGCCCAGGAAGAAGAAGGCCGTGAGTCCGAGCAACAGGCCAAGGTCTATTAGCGCCGTGCTCTTGATTGCCCCAACGATGTCCACCGATCCACCTCCGCGGGCGGTGCGGGCCGACAAAACGGGTCGGTTAGATCCCGGCTAGGTTAGCAGCGCAGGTGTGCCTCCGGCAACGTTCCTGGACGGCC
>PMJT01000213.1 GCA_003158495.1 Chloroflexota bacterium
CGCGGCGACCGTACCCCGGCCGGATGCTGCGTGACCACGACCTGGTGGGAGCCCTCGACGTCGATCATCCAGATCGCGTCCTCGCGGACGAGGGCGATGCGGCGGCCGTCGGGCGACCACTGCGGATCCGAAACGGGCTTCTCTGTGGCCGTCAGCTGCTCCGGGTAGCCGCCTCGAACCGGCATCAGGAATACCTGGCGGGCGCCCCCAGCTTCGGCCGTGAAGGCGACTCGGCGGCCGTCCGGCGAGAGCCTGAATTCGCGCGGCGACTCGACGGCGGCCGCCTGCTCGATCGTCAGTCCGTCACGTGAGGTGCGCCGAGGCCGGCCGATCTCCGCGCCGGGACGGGACTGGTCCGCCGGCGTCTTGACCTGGCCCGAGGCATCGGCGGTGCCGTCCAGGCTCGTGCCCGCGACCGCATGCAACTCTCCAACCTCGTAGGAGGCTTCAGTCCGGGCGGCGCCGGCGGGTCTGCGTTTCCCGCCGCTACTATCGGTCACTTCCCGCCCCACTCCAGGCCTGCGAACCGATCCTCCTTCTCGCCAACCGGGAGGGGGGGATCGACCCGGACGAAGGTCTCGGTCCCGAACATGCGCTCCATCTGTGCCCGAGCCTCTGGATCGTCCCACGGCCGGTTGCGCATCTGGCTGTCGTGGCAGGCAAGGGCGGCGATCTTCCGCTCCAGGACCGAGCCGATCGGGACGACGGTCGTGATCTCGTCGTCCGGCCGGGCGAGTTTCTCGAAGGCTTCCTGCTGGCGCAGGTCATCCTCGCTCGGCGGCTTGTCGTCGCCTCCCCGGCGCCGCTCCTCTTCCATACCGGCTCGCATGGCGGCGATGTACGAGCGCGGCAGGGCCTGGTGGTAGAGAGCAATTGGCCCGCCCGGCTCGGCCGCGGCCTCCTCGTACGCGGCGGTGGCAGTGGCGGAGCACGCAGTGTGGTCTGGATGCCCATACACGCCGCCGGGATCGAAGGTCACGATGACCGCCGGCCGGAGCCGCCGGATCACGGCGACAATTCGCTCCACGACCTCTGCCTTGGGGGCCAGGCTGAGCGAGCCTTCGGGCGCTCCCCAGCCCTCCATCCCGGAGTCGCGGTAGCCAAGGAAGATCGGCTCGGCGATGCCGAGGGCTTCACACGCGCAGGCGAGTTCGGCTCGCCGGATCTCCGGATCGAGCGCGTGGTCGACATCCATCTCGCCGGGGCGCCCGCCCTGGTCGCCGTTGGTGGCGCAGAGGACCCAGACCTTGTTGCCTGCGGCCGCGGCCAGGGCCATAACGCCGCCGGCGCCATAGCTCTCGTCGTCGGGGTGGGCGAAGATCGCCAGCAGACCGCTCGGGGCCGTGGAATTGGCCTCCTTCCCGCCCGCCATCAGCGGGAAACGCGGCGATCGGCCGCTGCGCGTGGTCCCGTGCCGTTGGCTGACTTGCCGTTGGCGGGCTTGCCGGCCGCGTCGACGCTGCCTTCGTCCAGGCCGAGACCCTTCTCGAGGTCCGCGCCCAGTTCGACCGTTCGCCGGTATGAGGCCCAGACGGCCTCCGACAGAACGGTTCGGAGCCGGCCGGATTCGAGCTCATGGATGGCCGCGGCGCTGGTGCCGCCGGGCGACGTGACCATGTTTCGGAGTACCGCGGGGTGCTGGGCGGTCGCCTTGGCAAAGGCCGTGCTGCCTTCAAGCGTTTCGATGACAAGGTCGTGGGCGATATGGCGCGGGAAGCCCAGGTGGACCGCAGC
Source organism: Chloroflexota bacterium (assembly GCA_003158495.1). Classification (GTDB taxonomy): domain Bacteria; phylum Chloroflexota; class Limnocylindria; order Limnocylindrales; family CSP1-4; genus Fen-1039. The sequence goes on from PMJT01000213.1 coordinate 1,735, forward strand.
GTCGATCAACGCTTCCATTACCAGGAACACATACGCCGGTCCGGTGCCGCTTACGGCGGTGGCCATCTCGACGAACCTCTCGTCGTCCACCTGCAGGTCTACGCCAAGGGCGCCGAGCAGGACTCGCGCCTGGTCTGTCTGCTCCGCGGTGACTTCCGGAGTCGCGTACCAGACCGTGATGCCTCGCCCGATCTGGGCCGGTGTGTTGGGCATGCTGCGCACGACTTCGCGATGATCCAGCAGGCCCGTCAGAACCCGGCACGTCGCCCCGGCGACGATCGAGACGACGAGCTGCTCCGGCCGAAGCTCGCCGCCGAGTTCGTGCCCAACCTTGGTGAGCGTCTGCGGCTTTACAGAGAGCAGAATCACGTCCGCGTCGCGGGCCGCTTCAACGTTGGAGGCAACCATCCGCACGCCGTATTGGGCCGTCAACTCGTCACGGCGCTCGGCTCGCGGCTCGCTTCCGACGATCTGGCGGGGCTCGACGAGATGACCACGCAGAAGCCCGGCGATGATCGACTCGGCCATTACACCGGAGCCGATTGTCGCGACGGTTCGGTTCGAAAGCGGCGACATGCCGGCGAGTATAGGCGCGCACGAGGCTCGACGAGGGGTGGTTTCGCGCGGAATTGCGCTCTGCGGACTCCCGCAGGCGAGGCCGGGGCGGATCCGAGGCGACCACCGTGCGATCCCGAAGCGGCCCCCGCACAGTGCCGCGCCGCACTCGAGGTGGACCCGAAACCGGCCCGGACAGACGAGAGCCGGTCGCCCAAGGGAGGTAGGCGACCGGCTCTATGTTTCCGTCCTGGAACCTGGAGGAGGAGGGAGGAACTGAGGAGGATACTGGGGTGAGAGACTGAACCAATCCTGAAAAGTGGCGGCTCGTCTGTGTTTTTTGGAACGCACCGCGAGCGGCTTGCAGCGGCCGCCGAACCTACTCGACGAGTGGCGTCCAGCTGTCCGGTGGCGAAGTGTCTATGAAGCCTTCCGGGTCGAAGATCTCCGCCAGCATGGCCACGCCGTCCACGACGCGCGGCCCGGGGCGGGAGAAATAGACCGACTCCACGAAGAAGACGTGGCCGTTGCGGACAGCTTCGAGATCCTCCCAGACCTCGGGCTTCGGCAGCTTGCGCCAGACGGCCTGGGCCTGGATGACCGTCAGCCCGGCCGGCGCGAAGAAGAGCATCTCCGGGTCCACGTCACTGATTGCCTCCCAAGTGGTCACCGAGGCGGGCTCTCCCTCGCGGCCGAGGAGCTCCCAGCCGCCGGCCCGGCGAACCTGTTCCGGCAACCAGCGGCCGCTCGCCAGCAACGGAGAGAGGCCTTCCAGAACAACCACGCGCTTTGGCCGCAGGCCCTGGTCGTGGCGGGCGACGACACCCTGCTCTATCTCGCCGATGTCTTCGCGGAGTTCCTCGAGCAGTTCTATGGCGTCGTCTTCCGACTCCGTCATCGCGCCGACGGTGGTTATGGAGTGGAAGATTCCTTCCACGGCGATGGGGTCAAGCGCCACCAGGGCCGGCGTCCTTTGCGCCCCCATCAGCGCCGCTTCCAGTGCCCTCGAGTCCGGCCCGAGGCCGCCGTCGCGGTACACGATCAGGTCCGCCTGGGCAGCAAGGAGCGCGGGTCGGTCCAGCTCACTCGGCCCGAGCTCGTCGTCCTGGCTCGCGGCCACGGCCTCTACCCCAGGATGAGCTCTGGGGCGAGTTACGACCGCAACTCCGGCGATCTCCGGCGGGTAGTCACAGCGATGGCTGATTCCGACGAGCTGGTCGCCGAGGCCCAGCCCACAGATGATCTCGGTTGCCGATGGGAGGAGGGAGACTATGCGCATCGACCCAGTCTAGCGATGCCGGATTGGCTGCCACTTATTTCCGGGGGCGCCGCCGCTGCGGCGCCCCCGGCATGGCCGGTGCGTCCGGGCGGTACGGCGGGGCGCTGCACGAGGCCGAGCCCGGAATCGAAAGCGCCCGGCCGAGGCCGGGCGCTCTATCGATCGAAGCGAGGTTCAGGCAGGCTTGAGCGCGTTCACCTTGGCGCGGGCGGCGTCCTTGTCCGTGTACCAGAGGGCGTTGATCTCCGTGTACGCGACCCACTGGGCCGGGAGGGCATCCTCGGCGAAGATCGCGTTGACCGGGCATTCCGGCTCGCAGGCGCCGCAGTCGATGCACTCGTTCGGGTCGATGAAGAGGGTGCGATCGGTGCCCTCGTCGAAATGGATACAGTCGACCGGGCAGACGGATACGCACGCCTGGTCCATCGTGTCGACGCAGGGCTCGGCGATGATATATGCCATCGGGCTTCTCCTGGAGTCGTGAATTCTTCGTCAGGCTGGAGGCCCAGCGGCACTCCCAACGCTCACCCTGAGCGTACCACGCAGGCGGCCTTCGGCGTGGCCCAGCCTGCGCGGCCGGTTACATGTGCGGTTCGTAGTTGGGGTCGAGATACTTCTCCGGATCCTCTTCGAACTCGAGCTTGCAGCCGCGACCGCAGAAGTAGTAGGTCTCGCCGTTGTACTCGAACTTGAGGTCCGAACTGGTGTCGACTTCCATCCCGCAGACGGGATCCTTCGCTGCTGCCATGGTTCTCCTTCGACCGGTCGACCAAGCGAAATGGCTCCGCTGCGGACGCTCACGCGGTCGGATCGAGTCTAAGCCCAGTCGGCCGAGACTGTCATCGAGCGCGCCGGACTGTGGGCGACATTCGCGAGGGGAGAGCCTCCGGCGGCCGTCGCCGCGCCGTGAGAATCGGCGCGCACTACCTCATCGAGCAGCGTAGGATGCGCGCCATGAAGTCGAACCCCGTGGATGAGGCTCGCCGCACGCTCGAAGCCGAGCGTGATCGACTCCGGCTGGAGCTGTCCGAAGAGGTCGAACACCCGAAGGTCGCCCACGGCGCCCAGACGGCCGCGGCCACCGAAGTCACGGAAAGCCAGCGAGGCCAGCAGATGCGCGAACGCGAACGGCTCCACCTCGTCCAGATCGAAGGCGCCCTTCGCCGCATCGATGCCGGCACATTCGGAATCTGCCAGGACTGCGGCAAGCCGATCGCCCCGGAGCGCCTCGAGGCCCTGCCCTGGGCCACTGACTGCGTCGACTGCCACTCGAAGCGCCGCCACTGAGCGTCCGAGCGCCGCAGTCCGCCCGCTCGAATTCCGGCCGTCTGGCTCGCCCCATCGAAGGGGAGGGTTCTCATCCTCGCAACGGGCTCCCGTCGGGTCCAGGATCGTCTGACCCAGTGATGACGACTACGTGGGCAGATATGGCTAATGGGAGCATCGGCATGGCAGGCGAACGTACCAAAGGCTCGATCAATAAGGCAACCGGCAAGGTCGAAGAGGACCTCGGCAAGTTGACCGGCGATCGGTCGCAGCAGGCCAAAGGCAAGGCCAAGCAGATCCAAGGTAGCGCGCAGCAGGGCGTTGGCAACCTGCAGGACGCCGCCAAACCGCGCTGACCGGGACACCAAACGACACGGACGTGCCTTCTCCGGCGCTCACTCGGCACCCCGGGGCTGTTCGTCGCTCGTCCCCAATCCCCATCCAATGGAGGAACGACTTTATGGGAATCATCGCGTGGATCGTGCTCGGAGCCATCGCCGGCTTCATCACCAACCTGATCATGGGCGGCTCGGAAGGAGTCATCGCTACGATCCTCCTGGGCATCGTGGGCGCCGTTGTCGGAGGCTACCTGGCCGGCACGATCCTGAAGGTTGCCGATGTGACCGGTGTCAACGTCGAAAGCATCGTGGTCGCCGTGATCGGCGGCGTTGTCGTCGTCGCTGCGTACCGGATGTTGGTAGGCAACCGCTCCTCTAATCAAGTCTAGGGTTCGAAATAGCGGGACCGGCCGGTGGGCGCCGACCGGTCAGCGGTGTCCGGCTGGCGCAGGGGCGCGAATGCCGCAGTCTTGACGGCGTAACGCCCTACTTTTGTGCGCTCAAGTGCCAATAGCGTGGGCCCGACACCTGATCGAGTTCCGACAGAGCCGCGGGTCTAGTCTTGCCGCCAATATCCTCGCCTCTGCCGAACTCTACGACCCGTTGACGGGCGCCTTCAGCCCGGCCAGTGGACGCGGCCACTTGGTTGGTGCTCGACTCGGGTGTCGGTGACCAGTCAATCGACCTCAGCGTCCTCGGACCGGTCACGACACTGACGCTGTAAGGTGGATCTTGCCGAACAGACCTCGGTGGCGTAAGCTTTACCCATGAGTGAACGAGTAAAGACCGCCCGCCGCCGAGGGTACACGAAGGTGAGCGCTAAGAATCAGGTCACGATTCCACAGGACGCCCTCGTTCGGGCTGGGCTTAAGGTGGGCGATCGCCTCCGGGCCGAGGCCGGCCGACCAGGTGAGTTGATCCTGGTCCGTGAAGAGGATCCGGTCGATCGATTTGCCGGCGCCTTGACGGGCGCCTTCGGTCCAAACCACCTCGACGAACTACGCCGCGAATGGCGCTGACGATCCTCGACGCCGGCGTCATCATCGCGATTCTCGATTCGAGCGATGCCCACCATGCCGCGGCCAGGGAGGCCCTTTCGCGCGCTCGGAGTCGGGGTGAAGAGTTGGCCATCCCAGTCTCCGCCTACGCCGAAGTACTCGTCGGGCCGTTCCGGCAGGGTGCGAGCGCGGTTGCAAAGGTCGATGAGTT
>PMJT01000022.1 GCA_003158495.1 Chloroflexota bacterium
GGTTTCTACCGTGGCAGCCCCTTCAGTACTCACCGCTACCCGCCGGACCGAGATCGGCAAGCACGTTGGCCAGCTGCGCAAGTCCGGACGGCTGCCCGCAGTTGTCTTCGGCCATGGCCTGGAGTCGATCGCCGTTTCGGTCGACGCCCACGAGTTCGACCACCTTCGCCGAACGACGCACTCCAACTCGATCATCCAGCTCAAGATCGACGGCAAGGACATGCACAGCGTCATGATCCACGGCACACAGGTGGATCCGCGGTCGCGCCAGTTGCTCCACGTCGATCTCTTCGAGGTGAAGTCGGGCGAGGAAGTCACCGTCGAGATCATGCTCCATACCACCGGCGAGTCCTACGCGGTGGCCAGGTTGGGCGGCACTCTGCTTCACAACGTGGACCGGGTGAGGGTCCGGGCCCTGCCGGAGAACCTTCCCGAAGCGCTCACATTCTCGATCGAGTCGCTGGTCGACTTCGACGCGGCGATCCACCTTCGCGATCTGCCGCTGCCGGCCGGCGTGACACTGCTCTCCGACCCGGACGAGGTCGTGGCCAAGGTTGCCGCGCCGCACGTCATCGAGGAGCCGGTCGTCGCAGCCGAAGCCGTCACCGAGGCGCCCGAGGCCGAGGCCAAGCCCGAGGCCAAGCCCGAGGCCTGATAGCGGCGGGCTTCGGCCCACGGCCGAACCCTCTTCGCATACTCGCTGACCCGGCGCCGACCAGCTGCCGGGTCAGCCTTTTCGTGCCACGATCGACACGATCGGCGGCCTGAACACGAGGTCGTCGGGCGCCAGGGCAGTCAGCCGCCTGCGCAGGGCCTCGAGAGTTCGGCCGCGCGTCTCTTCGGTCATCGCCTCGAACAGGTCGAGGTCTCGCGTCGTGGTGCGGTAGGTAATGAAGTCCTCGGCGGACCACGCATGCTCGAGCTGCCCGGAGCGGGCCGATACCTGCCGAAACCCGGCCCGGCGGAGCTCGTCGGCCGCCTGCCTCACGGTGCGGAAGTGGCCCGATTTCACATCACGTGGCGCCGGACGGACAACTCCCACCTCGGCCAGAGCTTCCTCCAGCGCAGCCTCGGGTCCGAACGGGACCGCCTCTGTGAGCCAACCGACGATGGCCACGCGGCCACCCGGCCTGCAGATGCGGAACAACTCGGCCATTGCGGTGGCGCGGTCCGTGACCTGCTGAATCATGAACCCGGTCATCACCAGGTCGAACGACGCGTCCGGGGCCGGAGCAGCTGCCGCGTCCGCTGCCACGAATTTGATCCGAGTTCGGGCCGAATCCGGCAAACCGGCCGCCTGGCGTCTAGCTACCTCGAGCATCCCTTCCGAGGCGTCCAATCCGACGAGTCGCGCAGACGGCCAGCGCCGGGCGGCTTCGAACAGCAGGTTGCCGGTTCCGCATCCCATGTCGATCACGTCGAGTGGTTCACCGCCCGGCAGTCCGGCGCGGAGGCGGCCGAGGCTGGCTATCAGCCGCGCGGAGGCCGGGGCGAGCACGGGTGCCCACCACCGCAGGTAGCCCTCAGCGGTGCGGTCGAAGCGTTCGACTGATTCGGTCTTCATAGGTGGAATCCTGCCACGGCCGATGAAGCACCGTGGTCCCAAGGCCGGCCCGGCGACCGGCCCGGCTCCGAGACTTCGATCGTCCCAGCCCGTAGGATGGGCGCGTGCCCAGTCTGCTCGCCTCCCATGGCAACATGCGACGGTCCGTGCCGGTCCTCGCCGCGTTCGTGGTTGGCGCAATCGCGTATGCGCCGCTGTACTGCTATCCGNNCAGATGCCGTGGACGATGTTCCTGCTCATCTCGGTCCTGTGTTCGCCGCTGCTCGGCCGCGCCTACGACGTGATCGCCGACCGCTTGCTTCTGATGCTCGGGGCGGTCCTGCTCGCGGCCGGATGGCTGGTGGCGTCGGTGGCCTCGGACGTGGCGTTCCTGATGGCCGCGTACGGCGCGTTCCTTGCGATCGGCGTCCAGCTCGTGTTCGTCGGCACCACCACGGCCATCGCCCGCCGGTACGCGGGAGTGGCGGGTCTCGCGCTCGGGATCACGTACGCGGGGCCCGGCATCGGCGTCGCGCTGGCGCTGCCGATTGCCGCGGGCCTGATCCCGCATCTCGGCTGGCGGGCGACCGCGGGCATCTTCGGGGTGATGTCGCTCGCGGCAATCCCGTTCGTGTGGCTCATGACCGTCGGTTCGGGTGTCATGGTGCCGTTGGGTCGCGGAAAGCATGCCGACGCCGNNTGATCCTGCTCGTCGGCGCAGTGGGGCTCGGCTGCATCGACGAGGGCATTTTCCAGATGTCATCGCGGCATGCCATCGCCCAGGGCATCAATGCCGATTTCGCGGCCACGATGCTCGCCCTCCAGTCCTACGCCTACGTCGCCGGCCAGGTCGTGGGCGGTGGGCTGTCGGATCGCTTCGGGCGCCGATACATCGGGCTGATCTGTGCAGGGCTGATCGCAGTGGGCGCAACCGGCATTTTCGCCGCCACGGGTTCGCTCCTGGCACTCGCGGTTGCCGGCAACGCCATCTATGGCTTCGGCATCGGGGCCTCGATCGCGATCCGCTCGGCCGCCTTCTCCGACGTGTTCGGCGGCCACAACTTCGGCGCGATATTCGGCATCATCGCCGTCGCCTACCCGTTCGGCGGCATTATCGTCATGAACGCGGGCGGCATCCTGTACGACCGGGTCGGCAACTACTGGCCGGTCTACTTCATCGCCCTGGTCTCAACACTCGCGTGGACGATCGCGCTCGTCGTGGCCGGGCCGCGTCGCCACGGCCTGCGCGTACGCTTCAGGCGCGCCAGGGCCAGGCTGCCGGTCTAGGCGACCTCCCGCCGGATCGTGGCGGCGGCGAGTGTCACGAAGATCGCGGCGATCGCGACGAGCACGCCCATGTCGAGCAGCACCTGCGGCGACGAGAGATCCGCGCCGGCGATCATCACCTGGCGCAGTCCATCGATGGCGTAGGTGACCGGCAGGATCCGGGCGACGGGCTGCAGGAGTGACGGCAGCTGGTCGATCGGCCAGAAGAAGCCGCCGAGCAGGCCCTGCGGCACGATCACTATAGGGATGAACTGCAGGATCTGGAGTTCGGTCCGGGCGAACGTCGACAGGAAAATGCCGAGCGACACGGCGCCGAGGCCGAGCACCAGCACGAGCAAGTAGGCGATCAGAGGATTCCCGATGGTTCGGACGCCGAGCCCGATCGCGAAGGCCGGGATCGGCCCGAGAGCCGGGATGTCGAAGCGCCCGAGGACGAAGGCGAGCACGATCGCCACCTGGATTGTCGCGAAGAAGCCGAAGCCAAGGCTGTAGCCGAGTACGATCTCGGCCCGGCTCACCGGCGTCGCCAGCAGGCGTTCGAGCGTGCCGCCGATGCGTTCGCGCAGGAAGCTGATGCCGGTCAGGATGAAGACGAAGAAATAGGCGAAGAAGCCGACGACCACAGGCGCCAGCGTGTCGAGTTGCGTGGCGTTCGGTGAGCCGTAGACGGTCGTCCGTTCGAGCGTGGGCAAGACGGCCCCGGCGGTGTTGGCAACAGCGCCGAGCAGCGCTTTCTGGATCGCCGGCAGGGCCGAAGCTTCGCCGGTCGGGTTGAGCCCGAGCGTCATCAGGTCGATCGTTCGATCCTGCGTGCCGAAGCCGGGCGGGAGGACGATGACCACGTCGAGCGTCTTGTCCTTGAGCGCCTGCCGAGCGGCCGAATCGTCGGCGACCGTGCGGTCGATGGCGATGCCGGGCTGTCCGTCGAGCGCGGTCTGGATCCTGGTCGCAACGGCGGCACCGGTCAGATTGTTCGACTCGTTGACGACGGCGATGCGGGTGGTGGCGGTGCCCTGGCTGCTCAGCACCCAGCCGAGCAGGGCAATGATCGCGACCGGGGCAATGAACAGGAGGGCCAGCGACCGGGGGTCGCGGCGGAATTGGGCGACGATGCGGCGGAAGACCGCGGCCACTCGAAGGGCGTTCATCGGTGGGACTCCTTCGGCTGTCCCGGAGTGGCGGAGGCCGCGGAGCCGGCCCTGGGTTGTGTGGCGAAACTCAGGAAGGCCGTCTCGAGGTTCTGCGTTCCGGCGCGCGTCCGAAGCTCCGCCGGCGTCCCTTGGGCAAGCACGTGCCCGTCCCGGATGAACAGCAGCTCGTCGCAGCGATCGGCCTCGTCCATCACGTGGCTCGAGACCAGGAGAGTGGCCCCGTCGGCCGCCAGCCGGTGGAAGTGGTCCCAGAACTGCACTCGGAGCGCCGGGTCCACGCCGACGGTGGGCTCGTCGAGGAAGATGACGCTCGGGTGATGGGCGAGAGCGCAGGCCATCGATAGGCGGCGCCGCATCCCGCCGGACAGGTCCTGGGCCGGCGTTCCGGCGCGGGTGTCCAGCTCGACGAGCTCCAGAGTAGCGTGGAGCTTCGCCTTATCCGTCTGGCCGTAGAGCGTGGCGAAAAACGACAGGTTCTCCCACACCGATAGTTCGGGGTAGATGCCGTCGGATTGCGTCATATAGCCGATGCGGGCCAGGTTCGAGCGCGACGGCATGGCCACGCCGAGGACCTTGACGCTGCCGCTGGTCGCCGAGGCGAGGCCGGTCAGGAGGCGGATCAGCGTCGTCTTGCCCGAGCCGTTCGGGCCGAGCAGGCCGTAGATGCGGCCGGGCGACAGGCTCATGTCGATGCCGTCGACGGCATGGATCTCCCCGAAATCCTTGCGGAGCGCCACGGCCTCGATCGCGGGCGACGGCGCGGTGGGCATTGGCGTGGCGGTCAAGTCGGTTGCCTCCTTAGCTGGCTTCGGGCCGCGCGGCTCCGTGGAGAAGCAGATCCACGTACGCCTCGACGTTGTCTATGGCCGGGGTGATGCCGATCCGGGAAAGTTCCTCGAACACGGCCGGACCGAGGACGATAAGAAGGAAGACGGGGCCGAACAGGGCCTGGATCAGGAGCGCCGGGTCGGTCTGCCGGAGATTGCCCTTCTGGATCTGGAGGCCGAACCACGCGACCATCATCGGTGCGCCCTGGCCGATGATTTCGGACATGACTATGCGGGCCAGTTCCGGGTCCGCCGACGAGTTGGCGGCGAGGTTCCGGACCAGGTCCGCGCGCTTCCGCATCGCCTCGTAATAGGCGCGGGCGATGACGATAAGGCCCTCACGGACGCCCAGTTCGACCGACGGCTCGATCCGGGCCCGCATCTCCTCGACCGGGCTCACGCGGCGCGCGACGGCCCGGAGCAGCTCCGCCCGATCCTCGAAGTGGTGGTACACGGCGCCCTTGGTCATGCCCGCTTCGGCGGCGATGGCCTCAATCGAGGGGAGGCCCGCTCCTGGGCGCGACAGGAGCCGCACCGCGGCGTCGATGAGGCGGTCTCGGGTTGGCTCGTCGCCTGCGGTGGCGGTGTCCAGCCCCTCGGCGGCGAGGGCGGCTCGCAGGCCCTTCAGGCCGCCGAAATAGTGATGAACGGTCTGGCG
>PMJT01000149.1 GCA_003158495.1 Chloroflexota bacterium
CCACAACGGCATCGAGTACGGCGTCATGGCCGCCTACGCCGAAGGCCTCAACATCCTCCACCACGCCGGTGTCGGCCTGGCCGGGCGCGAGGTTGACGCGGAGACTTCGCCGCTGCGCGAGCCCGAGCTGTACCAGTACACGCTGGACCTGCCGGCCGTGACCGAGCTGTGGCGCCGTGGCAGCGTCATCGCCTCGTGGCTTCTCGACCTCACCGCCCAGGCTCTGGCGGAGAGCCCGGACCTGGCCAACTTCTCCGGCCGCGTGTCCGACTCGGGCGAAGGCCGCTGGACGAGCATCGCCGCGATCGACGTCGGCGCTCCCACGCCGATCCTTACCACTGCCCTGTACGAGAGGTTCCGGTCGCGCGGTGAGGCCGACTTCGGCGACAAGGTTCTCTCGGCGATGCGCTGGGGCTTCGGCGGCCACCTCGAGAAGAAGAGCTAAGGGCCTCTGCTTGCCGCGGGCCGGGCCCGCGCGCCCCGGCCGAAATGGGCTCGCCGTCCGCGGGGAGGCCCGCCGAGCGTTCTACGCGGCTTGCATGAGACGCCGCCCGACTTCCGCTCCGGTGATTCTGACGAGATCAAGTGTCGCCGGGGCGCTCGAACCGCCGAAGATGGTGCCCAACGGCCCCACGACGATTGTCTCGGTGGCCGTCGCCTTCAGGCGCGACAGGGGACACCGCCATGGACGAGTCGTGCGAGTTCGATAACGGAACTCAGGCGATGACGGACCGGGATGAAGAGTTCGGCCACCGTGCGAAGCGCGCTGCGTCGGTCGCCGCTGCCCACGTCGATGTCCTGGCGGAGAGCGACTACGAGGACCGAATGGGCGGCTCCCACCTCGCGGCGGGACTCTCCCAGATCACTTCTCGTCTTCTGGAGCAGCTCGCATCGGGCGACGGACGCGCCCGGCACAACGGCGTCCCGACCACTCGCGAAGTCGTAAGAGATTTCCGTGGCAGTCGCGTGCCCTTGGACGCCAGCCCACCGGTGTCATGGAGCCGGGTCATCGTGGTGTCCGCCGAGGGCAAGATGCTGGCGTTGGTGAGTCTGCCGGTCCGTCGGCGCGCAAAGGAGAAGCGCTGAAGCCAAGACCGGCACTCGCGGCCGCGGGCGGTAGCAGCGCCGCCGTGCTGCGACTCGTGCCGGTATCGTCGCTCACTCGGTGGGCGACTCCGGCCCGGTAGAGTTGCGGACGATCGAGAGTGCCGGCCGTCCGGTCCGCCCGCCGTTCGCGCCCGGCTGCCTGGTCTCGGATCCGCCCCCGGACGACTCTGCGGCCAACCTGGCCCGACTTTCGTCCGCGGCACGCCCAACGGCCTTGTTCAGTTCATCTGCGGTAAATGGCTTCGAGACGAAGATGCCGGCGCTGAGTTCGCGGTTTCGGCCCAGGGCCAGGTCGGAGTTGCCGCTGATGTACACGTCCTGGATCCGGGGCGCCAGCATGCGCATTCGGGCGGCCATGTCGAGCCCGTTCAGGCCGGGCATGACGATGTCGGTGACCAGGACGTCGATCTTCTCGCCCCAGCGCTCGACCGCCCGCAGCGCCGGGCCGGCACTCGAGGCCGCAAGGACCGTGTAGCCCGAGGCCTTGAGGACGCGCCGGACGAAGTGCCTGACTTCAGGGTCATCCTCCACCAAGAGCACGACTCCCGATCGCGGTAATGCCTTCGTCGCCACCCGTGGGCGGCGCGCGATGGGCCGGGCATCGACCCGAGGCAGGTCGACGTGGAATGTCGATCCGCTGCCCAGGATGGTGTCTACGTGGACCAGTCCGCCCGACTGGGCCACGATGCCGGATACCGCGGAGAGCCCGAGACCGGTGCCCAGGCCCGGCCCCTTCGTCGTGAAGAACGGGTCGAAGGCCCTGGCCAGGGTCGCCTGGTCCATGCCTGTTCCGGTGTCGGCCACGCTGAGTCGTACGAACGGGCCCGGATTGAGTTGCAGGTCCGGCCGCTCCGGGTCGCCGATCCCGACGTCGCCGATTGACATGGTCACCGTGCCGCCGTGGGGCATGGCATCTCGAGCGTTGACCATCAGGTTCACGATCACCTGCTCGAACTGAGTCGGGTCGACCCGGATCCAGCCGTGGTCGGGGGCGACTTTGACGGAGAGCTCCACGCTGTCGCCCAGCAACGGGCCCAGGATTGGGATCAGGCCCGCGACGATGCTCTCGGGATCGACGTCGACGGGGATCAGGATCTGCCGGCGCGTGAAGGCGAGAAGTTTGCGCGTGATCGCGGTGGCCTTCTCCGCGCTGGCGAGGACGCGATCCATGTCCTCGCGAATCGGGTCGTCATGCGGCAGGCTCGAACGAGCCAGCTCGGCGTAGCCGTGGATCGATGTCAGCAGGTTGTTGAAGTCGTGGGCAATCCCGCCCGCGAACTGCCCGATGGCCTCCAGGCGCTGGTTCTGGATCACCTGGGCATCCATTGCAAGCTTTCCGGTGACGTCGCTGACGTTCAGGATCGACCCGACATACACGCCGTTTTCGGCCGTGATCGGGCTCCCCGCCACCATTGAACCGAGGAAGCCACCGTCAAGGCGGCGGAATCGCACGGGGATGCGTTCGCCCTCGTGGGATGGTTGCCGCTTCAGAAACGCCTCGACCTCCTCCCTGTCGGATTCTTGACAGAAGGAAACCAGCGGGCGGCCGCGCATCTCGTCCTGGGTCAATCCCAGGAGTCTGGCCATCGAGCCGTTGGCGTAGGTCGTTCGACCGTCGGCGGCCACGATCCAGACCCCGTCGAACATGCCGTCGAAGACAGACCGCAGCCGTTCCATCGGCACCTGGCCGACGGAACGGAGTCCGGGCGCCTCGGCCGACGTCGAGCCCACTGCGAGGATGCTTTTCTGCGAGGCGGGACCGATCGCCAATCGGCGCGGTCGCACAGCGCGTTTGTGGCTGCCTGCTGGCCCGGCCTCCTGCAGTGGTCCAATCGTGGGTTGGATCGTCCCGTCCGACACTGCGCCTGCGCCCTTCTTAGTCATGTCAGCCCCTTCAAGTTGAGCCGGGATGCCGTGTCCGCGGCGACCACCTGGTTTCGGCCATTTCTCTTGGCCAGGAAGAGTCTCGAATCGGCCGAACCGATCAGGGCTTCCCCGGTGGGGCAGGCGGGATCGATGACCGCACACCCGGCACTCACCGTGAATTGGAGCGGCGTCCCGTCCGCACCGGGCACTCTGCACAGCTCGAGTTCGCGGCGGATCTCCTCGGCCCGCCGGGCGGCCTCGGCCAGGCCGCAGTCCTCGAGTATCAGGACGAATTCCTCGCCGCCGTACCTTGCCGCTACGTCCGCTTCGCGGGAGCGTTTCTGAAGAACCTCACTGAAGAGGCGGAGGGCGGCGTCGCCGGCCGGATGGCCATGATCGCGGTTGAAGTCGCCGAAATGGTCGACATCGAACATGATCGCGGCCAGGTTGGATGGCGGTCCGCGGCGTTTGTATCGGGCGATCGCGAGGACCAGGGCTGCGTCGAAATGCCGCCGGTTGTACAGGCCGGTCAGGCCGTCGAGGATCGCGAGAGCCGAGACTTCCTCGACGAGATGGGCGTTCGCGAGTGCGAGTGCCGCATGTGCGCCGAGCAAGGCGAACACCTCCAGCTCGGGTGCCGTGAACGAGGTGCCTGCTTCTGCACGACCCATCGAGATGACACCCAGCACCGTCCCCTCGTTGATGAGAGGTATGGCCGCAGACCGGATCATCTCGTACGGAATGAACTCCCGGAGTGCCGTGCTGAACTGGGCGCGTGGATGGGGTTCCGTCAGGACTGTGGCGCGCTCGCTGATGGCTCGGCCCGCCGTCCCGTCACCCGGTTCGATGATCGTGCCGACAGCGTCCTGGGTGAGTCCCCGGACGGCAGTGACCCGATACTGCCCATCGCTACGGTCGAGCATGGTTATCACGACCGTGTCCGAGGGGATAACCGTGATCACCGCGTCCACCAGGATTGTCGCTAGCCGCCCCGGTTCGCGGGTCGCGTTGACGGCTGCCGCGAAGTCCGCCAGGGCCGAGAACAGGCGTGTTCTCTCGCGCAGGGCCTCCTGCGACCGGCTCCGCCGAAGAGCGCTGGCGAGGCGATCGGCAATGGTCTTGGCGAGCTGCAGATCGCTGTGCGCCAGGACCACGCCTCGCCCCGCGACCATGATCAGGACCCCCAGGGTGGCTTCGCCACCGAGCAAAGGGACGGCGATCACGGACGCCAGGTCCTCGGGGCCCGACTCGTAGCCGTGTTCACTCTGGCCGTCCGGAATGAACTCGGCGCGGCCGGTTCGATATACACGGTCCACGAGGCTTGCATCGGCGTTCACCCGCCGCGATATGGCCGGGTACCCGCGTTGCGCGGCGAGTCGCGGGCCAGAACCGTCGGACAGGTACAGGGCCAGGAACGGATAGCCCATCCGGGCCTGCATCTCGCCCAGCACGGCGTCGAGGGCCGATCGAACCGGCTCCTGCTCTGCGAGGAGGCGTCCAATGGTCTCGAGAGCCCGCAGAGCCTCGTGCCGGCGCCGGCTCTCGGTGATGTCGACGCCGGTGGCGATCACGTGAGTGACCTGGCCCAGGTCATCGGTCACGCAGGTGTTCACCCAGCTGATGAGGCGCAGTCCGCCCGTCCGCGTAAGCCAGTGGCTCTCCGAGGTGTTCGGGAAGACTCCCGCCTGGAGATCGGACACGACGGTATGCGCCTGGGCGATCTCGGAGAGAGGGACGAGCATGTCCCAGATGCGGAGCCCAACCACTTCTTCGAAGCGGTAGCCGCTCAGGAGCTCGCACGCCGCGTTGAAGCGCACCATCCGCCCCTGCGGGTCCAGCACCACGACCAGGGCCCCGACCACGTCGAGAACCGTGCTGATGAACTGCTCCGACAGGGCGAGCTTCTGCTGTGCTTCGTGGATGTCGGTCATGTCGCGGCTCACGGACACGCTGCCCACCAACCGACCGTCAACGATTATCGGCTCGACGGAGGAGCCCAGCCAGATCACTCGCTCGTCGCGAAGCCGGACGGTGCCCGTTCCGTGCCACGTCAGGCCGGCCGCCAGCGTCTCGGCCATTTCCATCTCGCGGCCCGGGCCGTCCATCAGGAATGACAGGAGCTCGCTGAAGGGCCTGCCGATCGCCTCGCCCGCGGAGAAGCCGAAAAGATGCGCTGCCGACGTGGTCCATTGCGTGATCCGATTGTTCTCATCGGTCGCGAACACGGCGTCGGCGATGTGGTCCAGGAGCAGGCTGCGGTCGGCCCATCCACCGTGGTCCGCGTCGACGGCCGGGCCCACCGGGGAATCTGCGGTCCGGGCGCGCCGCGCGGCTCTCGACCGCGGCTCCCGACCGCCGGGCATCACGACGACCGAGGCGACGTCAGCCATCGCGAGCTTCCCCGGGTGCCGGGCCCGCCTCCGGCTCCTCCGACTCGTCTGCGACGGTCACGACTTGATCGCGATTCACCATCGCGAATGGGAACCGGGCTAGGGGAGACCGATCGGAGAGCCGGAGGACGGTCACGTCCGTGATTGCAAGGAAGCTCGAGTCGGCGGCCTCCAGGAACTGGGCCATGCCTCCGTCGGCATGGACATGGATGTCTCCCAGTAGCTCGTAACCACGAGACACGATCGAGACCCGTCGGCGACGCTTCTGCACGATCGGTGCTCCGGGTCGAACCAGTTGGATCGCCGACCTGTCGGCTACCACGACGATCTGGCTGAGCCGGACCCACAGCGTTCGTGGCCCTGGATTCGGGTCGAGACTGCCGGGGATGTCGAGCCCGACGGGCAGGGCGTCGCGGACCTGCACGAAGCCCGACTGTATGTTGATCCAACCCGACAGGCGGTCGAACCGGCCGGTGTGGATCCGGCCCCCGACACGGAAGCCGGCTCCTAGGAGTTCGACATCGACAAGTGCGCTTTCCGCCGGTGCCTCGCGGTCCGGCCACGCATCGTCGTCCTGCGGAGTGGCGGCGCCGAGCGTCCCCCAGACCGGGTCCAAGGCGGCAGGGGCGACGTCGCCATCGCCATGGGAATATGAGCCTGGATTGCCGTCATTCGCGACCGGCAGGCCGGTGAGAGTCGCGGGGCCGGACCCGAAGTCTCGCCGGATCCCAGTCGCGTCAGTACGGTGGAAGCTCCCCAGGAATCCCTGTCGTCCAGCCATCTTGTCCCGCTTACGCTCCGCGCCGGGCGGGGATTGCGAGCTTGCCGACCGGTTGCGGTCGACCCAGGGCGTAGCCCTGGCCGAGGTGGATATCGAGCGATCGCAGAACCGCGATCTCGCGATCCGTCTCGATCCCTTCGGCGATCAGCTGGCTGCCTGTCTTCATCGCGAAATGCTGCATGCCGACGATCATCGCCTGGCGAGCCTCATCCGATTCAAGGCCGGAGACAAGCCAATGATCGAGTTTCACGAACGCAGGATGCAGTTCCAGGATGTGCCGCAGGCTGGTGAACCCGGTGCCCATGTCGTCTACCGCCAGCCTCACCCTTGGTCCCAGGGCTTCAATCGCGGCCCGGAACGCCGGGTAGTCGACGATGGCCTCGTGCTCGGTGACCTCCACGACTATGGGTCTGCTCGTACTAGAGATGAGGTACCGGAGCTGCCCTCCCGAGAGGATGAACTCCGGCGACGCGTTTACGTTGAGCCAGGCGGCCGGAGGAAGTGCCCGCGAGGCGGCGAGCGTTGCTCCGAGCACGGCGCTCTCCAGCGCGATCCCCTTGTGAACCGCAGCCGCCTCGACGAAGACCGCCTCCGGATCTGAGCCGTCGTGGAACCGGGTAAGGGCCTCATACCCGACAACTTTGCCCTGGACCATGTCGACGATTGGCTGGAAGACCGGCTCGTAGGCATGACCGGCGATGATGTTGGCTACGTGTTCGCCGCCTCGCTGCAAGTCGTTCCGATCGACGATCTCACGGCCGAACAATGCCCCTGCGAGGTCAGCTAACTCGACGACCGTGGGAAGGACGTCGACGATCGCCCCCTTGTTGGTCACGTCCAGGGACTGCACGGCGAGAAGGCCGATCAGTTTCTCTCCGGAGCACACCGGCGCATATGCGAGCGCGCTCGGGCCGCCGCGGTCCACCAGCTGGTCGTACGCGCGGCCCTGCCGATCGGCCCACGGCTCGATCCACGCGCCGAGGCCGGCCCGAGCGCGCAGCCGTCGGCCTATCTGGTACGGAAGGTGGCGTGGCGTCGGATCCGGTCTGTGGGCGATGACGTGGGCGATCGGCAGAGCGCGGCCGTCGAGCTCGAAGACCACGATCTGCGCGGCATCGATTCCGTTCAGGCCCACAAGCCGCTCGCAGATAGCTTTTGCCTTGGCTTCCGGCGATGAATCCGTCATCAACTCGCGGACGACGTCAATGACGAGGGTGTGCTCGGAGGCGGACCTGATCGAATCCTCGATCAGGGCGCGCTTGTCGGTAACGTCGCGATTTACGGCCACATATCCGGTGAGCTTGCCGTCGGCATCCCGGATGGGCGAAATAATTGTTTCCTGAGTGTAGAAGGAGCCATCTTTGCGCCTGTTGACAAGCTCGCCTTCCCATTGCCCCCCGGCCGCGATCGTGGTCCACATCCGCTTGTAGAAGGCATCCGGCTGGAGGCCGCTCTTGAGGAGTCGCGGACTGCGCCCGATGACCTCGTCGCGTGAGTATTGGGTCAGTCGCTCGAACGCTGCGTTGACAAATGTGATCCGTCCCGCCAGGTCGACCATCAAGACCGAGTCGGCCGTGTGATCTACGACGGCGACCAGTCGGGCAAGAGCGCCCTCGGCGCGGGACGACGCGGTGAGATCGAAACCGATCCCACCGACTCCGGCGATCGAGCTGCCGTGCATCAACGGGAACTCGACAAGAATGACGGTGTGCGGCCCGTCCTCCAGGGCCAGTACGCGCAGGAAGACCTGCCGCCCTCTTCCGTCGATGACCGCACGGTCATGGTGCAGGAGCGCCGCGGCGGCCTCGCCGGGCCAGAAGTCTGCATCCGTCTTGCCGCGCCAGTCGATCCCCATGAACTGACCCAAGGTTGCGAGCATCTGCTTGTTGGCGTAGATGTAGCGACCGTCGGTGTCCTTCGCGAAAGCGGCTACAGGCGCGGCATCCGTCAGCTTCCGGAGCCCGGCCAGATCGAGCCCGGTCGTTCGAAGCCAGTCCTCCGGAGACTGCGTCGGCGCCCGCGATCCGCGCGTGGCGGTCGGCGCCCTGCGCGTCGACCCAGGGCGAGCCGGGTCCGCAACGGCCGGCGTCACCCTCGGGTTCCGTTTGACGCGGATACCGGTCATCTCGGATTGAGGCGCCATGGACGCCGGGCTGGCAGAGAGCCAAACCCTTGCTTCGGAGCCGCACCAGCCCTGGCCAGTCCGGTCGCTACGACCGCCCCGATGAGAAGTGAGTATCTTCGCCTACGCTGCAATTCGACGCCCCCAATAGCAAATGGAGCCGACGATCGGCCGGCCAGCGAGTGTGATCGCTCGAGGGGTCGATGTCATGAGGGTCCGTCATAGCGCCGTTGCGCCACGCGGCCTCGCCGGGCAGGCGCGTCGCAGTCGTCGGCAGGGACCCCGGAGCGGGCGTCGTTCGGCTGCACCGCACGGAGAAACTTCAAGACTGGCGAGTGGCGACGAGCTTCGGCGGTGGGCTATGCCCGGCCTGATCGTCATCCCAGCCGCGGTTTGAGAACGTGGGGACGAACTGATAGCCCTGGCCCGGGACCGTGGCGATGAAACGCGGGTGCCGGTATGCGTCGTGCAGCTTGATCCGCAGGTTCCGGATATGGCGATCCACGATGTTGCTCTCGGCCACGTAGTCGGAGCCCCATACCATGTCGAGTATTTCCTCCCTGGTTACGACCTCGCCGGCTCGGCTGGCCAGGAGGTACAGCAGGCTTTGCTCGAGACTGCTCAGGGAAATGGCCGACTGGCCGAATCGCACCTCGCGATTGAGGATGTCGATGTGGACCCCGCCGATCTGGATCGAAGGAACGATAGGACGGTCGACTCCGGTGGCCCGACGCGTAATGGCCAGAGTTCGAGCGAGCAGTTCTTCGGGCGCGAATGGCACCGTGAGGATGTCGTCCACGCCGAGATCGAACGCCTTCAGCTTGGTAGCCAGGTCACCGCGCCGGGTGAGACCCAGGATCGGCGTCACGCTGCGACGCGTGTTGTCGGAGACGCCCAGCCGCAGGACGAACGCGGCGCTGTCGTCGTGATCCATGTCGACCACGATCATGTGCGGGTGCCACGTGATCATGATCTGTTCGGCCTCGGCGAGGCTTGGCGCCGCCCGAACGACGAAAAGACCGTGATTGAGGGTCAACTCGATCAGGTCCACGACCACTTGACGCTCGTGAAGAACGAGGGCGCGCCGGGCTTCGACTCTCGGAGCCCCATCCGACGTGTAGGCCACGACTAAACGTTAGCCTAGGAATGCGAGACTTGACCTCGCAAACCACGCTCACGACATCGCATCCGCAATACAGTTATCGGCCATATGTTCGCAATTATTCACGCGATCGGGGCTAATTCAGGATCCGCGGAGCTCCCCAGGACGCAATAGTCAGCTGGGGCGCCGCGTCAGATGGTCATCGCACCGAAGCCGCCGTCGACACGGATCAAGGCGCCAGTGACGAAACCGGAGGCCCGTTCGGAGGCGAGCCACACGACCGTCCCGACCAGTTCGTCGGGCTCGCCCAGCCGGCCGGCCGGCGTGTGCCGAAGGATCGCTCCGATGCGGCTTTCGTCCAGTAGGCGACGGTTCTGCTCGGCCGGGAAGAAGCCGGGCACGATGGCGTTGACGCGGATCCGGTGCGGGGCCAGTTCGCGCGCCAGGTAGAGGGTCAGATTGTTGAGGCCGGCCTTCGATACGGAGTAGGTGAGGACGCGCGAGAGCGGTATCTCGGACGAAGCCGACGAGAAATTGATGATCGTGCCGCCGTGCCCGCGATCGGCCATGGCACGTCCGAACACCTGGCAGGCCAGGAATGCCGATGTCAGGTTGGTGTCCAGGATTCGATGCCACTCTTCGAGCTCGATTTCGAAGAACGGGGTCGAACTGTTGACGCCGGCGGCATTCACCAGGATGTCGACCGGGCCGAGCTTCTCCTCGGCCTGCTGCCGGGCGTGCTCCAGCGAAGCCCGGTCCGAGGCGTCGACAGTGACGGCGGCGGCTCGAATCCCGGCGGCTTGCAGCTCGGCAGCCAGTGCGTCTGCCTTCTCGCGCGAGCGGCCCATCACCGCGACGATGGCGCCGGCCGCCCCTAGCCCGCGGCAGACGGCGCCGCCCAGGACGCCCGTCCCGCCGATGACCGCCGCCACTCGCCCGGTCAGGTCAAAGAGCCCCGCGCCCGCCACTTCGCCCGTCATCGCCGCGACTCCGCCATCAAGGCTTTGTGAAACATGACGTCCTCCAGTTCCTGCGGCCGTGCGGCTTCAGCCACGCGGCTGTGGCCGGCGACTCGGTGGCTGCGCTCACATTGTCGGCGCCCGGCCCGGGTTGCGCAGCCAGGAGTCTCACTGCCGCGGCCCGCGCCGCGACACCCCGTCATTGCCGCCGACCGGCCCGGCGGTGCGCAGACTGAGCCTGCCGTCTCATTCCTCGCGTTTCGCGTTGACTGTCCCTGCGGGTGGCCCGGATTCTGAGCCGGTCATATATCGGGTTCTCATTGCTGCCCCAAGAGATCCCACCGCCCGGCTGACGGCGCGCCGCTTGCCGCCAGTCGATCTCCAATTGGGGGTTACCAGTGCCAGTAGCCTTGCTGTTGCCGCGCGTCTCATTGCCCACGCCCGAAGGGTTTGGAGCGTGAGGCGGGAGGCGGGGGTTCCCTATGAACGGGCCACCGGGCCGGCCCTTGAACCGGCCGGCTCCGTCGCCCGATCGGGGGGTGCTCCCTCCGGGAGATCATTCGCGGTCGCGCCGGGCCTTCGTCCGGTGTGGGACAGCGACGGCGGGTCCTTCCTCAGCAGTCTGAGATACGGCCGGGCCGACTTGCTGACGCGGGGAATCGCGCTTCAGCGCCCCGGCGAACGGTTCTACGTCGCCGCCTCGGCCTGGCTCGTCTACATGGTCGCGGCCGTCATCATCGTCCTGAACTGGCACAGCATCATCGGCGATGCCTGGAGCCGAGTTGCCAACGGCTACTACGTGCTCTACAGCCGGGACCCGCACATCGCGGCGATGGGATTCGTCTGGAACCCGTTGCCCTCGATCGCAGTCCTGCCGTTCCTGCCGTTCAAGGTGATCTGGCCCGACATGGTCGCGACCGGTTTCGCCGGCAGCATCGTGTCGGCCCTGTGCGTGGCTGGAACGGTCTACGAGATCCACGGCATTGCCTTCGACTGGGGCGTGCGCCGCTCGGCCAGGCTCCTCGTGACGCTCATGTTCGCGTTCAACCCGATGATCGTGTACTACGCGGCCAACGGTATGAGCGAGGCGATGTTCCTCGTGACGCTCGTCGTTACTGCCCGCTATCTGTCCCGCTGGGCCATGACCCGCCAGACGGTGCCCCTCGTTGCGGCTGGAATCGGGCTGGCGGTCGCCTATATGACCCGCTACGAAGCGGTTGTTGCTGCACTTGGCGCGGCGGGACTGGTGGCCGTGTTGACGAGCCTGCGCAGCAACAGCGGCCCCGCCCGCGAGCGGATCGCCGAGGGTCTTGCCGATGCCTCCGTGTTGGTCGCGCCATTCGGGACGGTCTTCGTCGGGTGGGCCTTTGCGAGCTGGCTCATCGTCCGCGACCCTTTCCAGCAATTCACGTCGATCTACGGCGTGGTTTCCCAGCTCGCGGTTGCCCAGCCGGCCGTGGCCCAGATCACGGGCCAGGGGACTTCATCGGCCTATGTCTGGATCGCCAAACAGATCCTCGGGCTCGAGCCCGGCATCGTCATCATTGGCCTGCTCGCATTCATCGTGACCTTCCGCGGCCGGTCCGCGCTGACCCTGCCGGTCGTTGCCACGCTCGGTGGCGTGGTCGCCTTCGCGATATTCGGGTTCCTGACCGGTCGGACTCTCGGCTGGCTCAGGTACTCCATCGCCGTCATTCCGCTCGCGACGATCCTGGCACTGGCCCTCGTGGCGCCGAAGCCCGAAACCGGACTCGTTGCCGATCCGCGGCCGTCGCCGCCCCGGTGGCGCTTGATGACCGCTCGCCTCATGGGTCTTTCCGGTGTCCTGCTGATCGCTCTCGCCGTCCCCGTCGGGGCGGCCGTGATGCTCGACCCCGGCATGAACCCTCAATACGGCGGTGAGGCCTTCCAGCTGCGCCCGATCTTCTTCCCGAACGAGCCGCTGGCCAAGTACACGCCGTTCGGCCAGTACCAGGTCGGCCGGCAGGCCTCCACCTACATCGACGCTCTTCACCTCGGGAACGGCGCTGTCCTGGTGGATGGCGCAATGGGCTTCCCGATCATCCTCGAGTCGAGCAATCCGACGCAATTCATCACTACATCGGATCGCGACTTCCAGCAGGCCCTGCTGGATCCCGTGTCGTTCCGAGTGAAGTACCTGCTCGTCCCGGAGGCGGTCGGCTATCAAAGCCTCGACGCGATCAACCAGGCCTACCCGGGCATCTACACGACCGGTGCAGGCATAAGTCAACTCGTGACGCAATTCTCGGCCGGCGGTAACAACTGGCGGCTGTATCGGGTGACCCAGTGAATGGTCATGTACCCGCGGCGACCGGAAATCCGTCCAGTTCTCCGGTCCAAAGCGAGTACTCGGCCGGATCCAGCTTGAGGAGTTGACGGTGAAGCGATCGGCCGCCGCATTCAGATTGGCATTCCTGGTTTCGATGGTGCTCGGGGGGGTCATGCCAATCTCAGCGCTATCCCCGGCGCCCGTCTTTGCAGCCAGCCCCGCGACCGACTGGCCGACGTATCTCCATGACACGTCGAGAACCGCTGCGAGCACCGAGACGATTCTCACCACCGCCGCGGCCCCTAACCTGCGGCCGCTCTGGACCTACAAGACTGGCGCCATGATCGCCGCTTCCGCGACGGTGGTTGGCGGCATCGCCTACGTCGGGTCGTGGGACGGATACGAGTACGCGCTCAACGCCGCCACCGGCACTCTCATCTGGAAGACCTATCTCGGGCTCACGGTTGTGCCGGCGTGCTCGCCGCCGCAACTGGGAGTTTCGTCGGTGCCGGCCGTGGTCAACGGCGTGGTCTACGTGGGTGGCGGCGACTCGAACTGGTACGCGCTCGATGCCGCGACGGGAGCCGTTCTTTGGAGCGTCCCTACAGGTGACAACAGCCCCACCGGCGGCCATTACAACTGGTCGAGCCCGCTCATCGTCGGCAACTCGGCGTACATCGGCATTGCCAGTGTCGGTGACTGCCCGCTCGTCGCCGGCCAGATGCTCAGGGTCGACTTGACGACCCACGCGGTCGTCGCAAGCGTCAGCTTCGTGCCGATAGGCCAGGTCGGAGGAGGACTCTGGAGCTCGCCTTCGTACGATGCGGCGACGAACACCGTGTACGCCACGCTCGGCAACCGCAACAACCTGACCCAGACGATTGCGGAGTCGATGATCGCGCTCGACGGAACGACCCTTGCGATCAAGTCCAACTGGCAGATCCCGGTCAGTGCCGCCAGCTCCGACTCCGACTGGGGCGACTCGGCGATCCTCTTTACAGACGGCAACAATCGGGCGATGGTCGCCGGCACCGACAAGAACGGCTTTCTCTACGCGTTCGATCGCAGCAACCTGGCCCTCGGGCCGATCTGGTCGGAGCAGGTCGCGGTCGGTGGGATCTGCCCGGAATGTGGCGACGGCAGCGTGTCGTCGATGGCCTTCGCGAACGGATTGCTCTATGTCGGCGGGGGAAACACGACCATCAACGGCATTGGCTATCAAGGTTCGGTCCGGGCGCTCAACCCGACGACCGGGGCGGTTGTCTGGGCCCGCGGTCTCGCGAGCCCGGTCATTCCCGGACTCGCTTACGACAACGGGATGATATTTGCGGCCTCCGGCTCGCGCCTCGAAGTCCTCGATGCGTCCAGCGGCGCTCGACTGTTCAGCTATGACACGGGCACCGTCATCTACTCGCCGCCATCGATCTCGGGTGGGATCGTGTACATCGGCTCGGGCAATGGCAATGAGTTTGCCTTTGCGCCGGTGACGCCGCCCACTCCGGCGCCCGACGCCAACTGCCCGACGGGCCTGGTCTGCCAGGACATCGGTTCGCCGACACCCTCCGGTAGCGAGACGGTGACGTCAGGTTCCTGGGCGATCTCCGCTGGTGGCTCGGGCGTGGGCGGCAGCTCCGACGGGCTGCGCCTGATGAGCCAGACTTGGACCGGCGACGTTCAGGTTCAAGCCCGCGTCGTCGCCCAGTCGGTCGTGGGCACCGGCACCGAGTCGGGCCTCATGGCGCGCCAGGCGGCCGATCCGAACTCGCCGTTCTACGCTGTCAGCGTAGCCGGCGGCAATTCCCTCGCGGTCCAGTACCGGACCGCATTCGGCGGTGCCGTCACGACGGTCAAGCGCGCCTCCGGAGCCCCGCCGAGCCATCTGGAGATCGTTCGCAGCGGCGATAGTTTCAGGGCCGCGAGTTCGCCCGACGGAGTCACCTACACGCTCATTCCCGGCACTTCCGTCACCGACGTGATGCCGGACGCGGTCCTGGTTGGGTTGTTCGCAACGTCCGGGACGAACGGAACGGCTGGCGCCTCCACTATTGACTCGGTCGTCCTCGGCGCTTTGGGCGCTCCGCCTTCGCTGCCTTCGACTCCGTCGGCGTGCCCGTCCGGCTGGTCCTGCAACGATGTCGGCAACCCGGTGTCCGTCGGCGATCAGTCGGTTAGCGCCGGTACCTGGACGATCAAGGGCGCCGGCGTGGCGAGCGGCAACAACGCCTACACCGATCAGTTCCATCTCGTCTGGCAGGCCATCGCCGGCGACGCGACGCTGTCGGCTCGAGTTGCCACGCAGGCGACCACTTCGGCGAGCGCACAGGCTGGCCTGGTCTTCCGGGCTGACGGATTGAGCGCAGGAGCGGTTTCCTACGGCGCCTTCTTGACGCCGACAAACGGGATCGAGGTCGTCAACCGGACCTCGTCGGGCCTGCGCACGCTCCTCGTTACTACCGCGGCCGGCGCCGCCCCGGCATATTTGGAGATCACTCGGTACGGCAACACATACACGACGTTCACGTCGCCCGATGGAGTCACCTGGACCGCGATTATCGGCTCCAGTGTGACCTTTGGGGCCGGCGGCCCGATGGTGGCCGGAATAGCGGTCAACTCCAACTCGGGTGCCGCTCTCGCCACTGACACATTCGACACGGTTTCGCTAACCGGCTCGGCGACGCCGCCGCCCAGCTTGTGCCCAACCGGCTGGACCTGCCAGGACGTCGGCTATCCACAGCCGGGCGCCGGCTCCCAGTACGTTGCCGGATCGACACTGAGCGTCGATGCGGGAGGAGGCGACATCTGGGGTGTTTACGACAGCTTCCGCTTGCTGAGCCAGCCGCTCGCTGCCGATGGAACCGTCAGCGTCCACGTCGACTCACAAACGAACACTTCGACCTGGGCCAAAGCTGGCGTGATGATCCGGGCCACAAACGATCCGGCCTCGCCATACTTCGCGGCTTTCATAACACCCGGTAACGGCGTCGCGGTCCAGTGGCGTGGGGCGCAGGGTGGCAACTCTTCTCAGGTCGCTGTCGCCGGCGTCGCGCCGACCTGGCTGCAGGTTACGCGCTCAGGAAACACCTTCACCGCGTACACCTCGGTCGACGGGGTGGCCTGGACCGCGATACCAGGAGCGAGCGTCGGTCTGACAATGACCGGGTCCCTGTTGGCCGGCCTGGCCGTGACCTCACACAACGCGAGTCAAATGGGTGCGGCCACTTTCGACTCCATCGTCCTCACAAACGTTTCCACGCCGCCGCCGGGCGCATGCCCGACCGGCTGGACTTGCGCCGACATCGGCAACGTCGGCGTGGCCGGAGGCCAGGCACTGACTACCGGAACCTGGACGGTCCAGGGTGCCGGTGGTGATATCTGGGGTGTAGCCGACAGCTTCCACTACGTGTGGCAGTCGCTGGCCACTGACGGCGGCGTTAGCGCGCGGGCCATCTCGCAGACCAACACCTCGGCTTGGGCCAAAGCCGGAGTAATGCTCCGAGCGACTACAGATCCGGGTTCGCCCTACTACGCCGCATTCCTGACGCCGGGCAACGGGGTGGCCGTGCAATGGCGGTCCGCCCAGGCCGGAGCCAGCTCGCAGGCTCTGGTTGCGGGGACGCCACCGCTCTATCTGAAAGTCGCACGCGCCGGCGGTTCGTACTCCGCCTACACGTCTCCTGACGGGACGACCTGGACGCTAGTCGCGGGCTCGACGGTCAACCTCGGGCTGACCGGGACGGTCCTCGCCGGAATGGCAGTCACATCGCACACCTGGGCCGTGCTCAGCACTGCGACGTTCGACACCGTGGTGTTCGCACAGCTTCCTCCGCCCTGGTTGGATACCGACATCGGAGCTCCCGCGATGGCTGGCTCGGCCGGTTCCAACGCGGGTGTATTCAGCATCAACGCCGGTGGCTCGGACGTCTACGGAACCGCCGACCAGCTGAACCTGGCCTACCAGCCCACCTCAGGCGACACAACCCTGTCCGCTCGAGTGGCCACGCAGACTAATACCAGCTCCTGGGCCAGGGCCGGAGTGATGCTCCGCGCCACGACCGACCCGGGCTCGCCTTACTACGCGGCATTCGTCACGCCCGGAAACGGCGTAGCCGTGCAATGGCGCAAGACTCAGGCCGCGTCAACATCCCAGCTCAAGACGACAGGCACAGTGCCGATCTACCTGAAGGTGGCGCGGTCCGGCAACACCTTCACCGCCTACACCTCGGCGGATGGAGTCACATGGACTGCGGTGCCGAGTTCGAGCGTAACCTTCACAATGCCCGGCTCGCTGATGGCGGGCCTGGCGGCATCCTCGCACAGCAGCTCGAAGCTCGGCGCGGCCACTTTCGATACGGTCTCGGTCGGCGCGGCCGCCCCGCCTCCGCCCAACGACTTCTCGATCGCGGCGACGCCGGCGAGTCTGTCGGTCGTGGTCGGTAATGCGGGCACCAGTTCCGTCGGCACGACTCTGGTGTCGGGCAGCGCCGAGACGATCGCGCTGTCGGCGGCGGGTCTGCCTACGGGTGTGACCGCGGGATTCAGCCCGACATCGGTCACCACGGCCGGGTCCGCCACGCTGACGCTGACCGTCGGCACGAGCGCCAAGCCGGGAACATACCCGATCACCATTACCGGAACGGCCCCGTCGGCGACCCATGCCACGACCCTGACCCTGACCGTGGCGGCTTCGCCGCCGCCGCTGCCCTCGCCGTGGGCGGACACGGACGTCGGATCGCCGCCGATCGCCGGCTCGGCCTCCTACTCGGGCGGCGTCTTCACGGTCAACGGCTCCGGCGCGGACATCTTCGGCACGAGTGACCAGTTCAACTACGTCTACCAGCCGACCACGGGCAACGGAACGATCATCGCGCGTGTCACGTCCCTTACGAACACGAGTTCCAACGCCAAAGCCGGCGTGATATGGAAGGCATCCACGACGACTGGCTCGCCATACATCCTCATCGCCGCTGCTCCATCCGGGCTGGTCAAGGTCCAGTACAACTTCAATGGCTCGATCGCCGAGGCGACATACACGTATCCGAACTTGTGGATGAAGCTGGTCCGCTCGGGCACGAACTTCAGCGCATATCTCAGCCCGGACGGAGTGACGTGGACGCCGGCCCTGGTAAACAAGTCCTTGCCGACAATCACGACGTCGGCAACCGTCGGCATATTCGAGTGTTCACACAGCACGAGCAAGCTGGGAACCGCCACCTTTGACAACGTCAGCTTCACGCCGGGTCCGTGACGGCCGGGCGCGCCCACACAAGGCCCGCCTCGGACTCGTAGCCTTAACGGCAGTTCTCGTATGGGCTTGTAGTGGGAACGCATCTAGCGGCGCGCCTTCCTTGGGCCCATCTGCCGTTGCGATTCCTGTTCAGACGCCCACGTCGACGGCTCCCGCCTCGCCGGACGCCTCGCCTCCGCGTGTGCCCTTGCCCACGATCGCGCCCACGCCGGCGCCGACCGGCGTGCCGGCGGCGGTCGCCGCCGCGCCATGTCTTGCCGGAACGGCCGTTGGTTCGCGGCTGCAGACCAACGGCACGAGCCTCATGTGCGAAGGCGTGCCGCTGGCGCTTACCGGCTTCACGTTCTATCCGGCATTGATCGGCGGTTCGCGGGCCTGGCACAGTTCGAACTTCCCCTCATACATCGACCACGTGCTGGACATGGGCGCCGCGTCGGGTCAGAACGTGATCCGCGCCACTGATGAGTGGGATCGGCATACGCCGGGGCAGCGCGTCGACGATCCGGTTGTCTGGGCCAACATGGACTACCTGATGACGGCGGCCCGCGCGCGCGGAGTGTTCGTGGTCCTGGATCTCACCGCCTTCCGCTGGCTCCTGCTGAGCCAGGGCCGGGATGGGATGGACCTTGGCGCATGGCGCTCGTTCATCGATATGGTCACGACCCGCTACAAGGATTCGCCCGCACTTGCGTTCTACTCGATCGCCGGCGAGCCCACGCCGCCGACGACTACCGCCCAGTTCCAGACGATGCTCGCGTTCTACACGGCCACCAGCCAGGAGATCAGGAAGAACGACCCGGACCACCTGATCAGCACCGGAGGGCTGAACCATATGCAGGATCACCCGGAGCTGAGCTGGTGGCAGACGATCGATGCGTTGCCCACCTTCGATCTCGTTACTGTCGAGACATACTCCCAGCACGACCTGAATCTGATGCCTGCGATCGCCGAATACGGCAAGTCGGTCGGCAAGCCTGTCTTCGAAGAGGAGTTCGGTATGCCGCAGGGCAACGGCGACGGCGCCTTTGCCGGTGGGGCGGCGTACAACGGTCTTTCGACCGGACGCGGTCCGTTCTTCGAGTCGGTCTACCAGGCGGGACGGTCCTTGGGCTACGCCGGTTTCATATTCTGGAACATGGGTTGCCAGATGGGTTCGGGAAGTTACGAAGTGAGTCCAAAGACGCCGGCCGTGTGGAGTGTTGTTTCTAGGAATGGCGCCGTTGCGGTGGCTGCAGCTCCTCCTGCGGGTAGGTCCATTTGTTGATTGGTCAGCCACGGGCTCGAAACTGCTCTGCCCAGGAATAGGTACGCGAAGTGTGGGTCTGGACCACACGAACGGGCAGTCTCATCTAGTGCAGCTACACGAGCAGGTGGGCGGTCAACTGCCTGACGCAACAAGCAGATTTCCGTGTCGCCCCGCAGGTGCCACCCGTTGACAGGCGATCTGGCGTCCCGAATATTGGTATTCGCCTGACGAGAATCACTTGTCAAGGGCAGTTGACGATAAGTTCTCGCAGTCGAATTGCCACCCAGCCGCCCCGGCGACCCGCTCAGGGTCTCCACTCCCAGCCTTAGCCACAGCCGCATTCATTTGCCCATTCGGAATCATCTCAGGGCGGGCTGTTCCTCAGGGTTGAGGCTCCTGCTCGTCTGACCCATTTTCAAAGACTGCTTGTCGGGCGCCCGCTGACATCGGCCGTTCGACCAAAGGGGTTCAAATTGCGTCCCAATGCCGCGGCTCCGGCCGCTCACCCGTGGATTGCTGCGCTTGGAATAGGACCTCGCTCGTGGGCGGCGGGTGGGTCTGTTGCGCGCCGCCTGATGCTGCTCGCCTCCGCCGTCGCTATCGCCGCCGCGACGTTCGTGGCCGGTCCCGTGCCCGGTGCCACCGCCAATTCTGCGTTCCCGGATCTGCCGAACGGTTTCGCCAAGGTCCAGCTCGCCAGTGGCCTCGCCAACCCCACGGCCATCGCTTTTGGCCCCAACGGGGACATCTACATCGCTCAGCAGCGCGGCGCGATCCGGCTCTTCCGTAACGGCGCCCTCGTCGCCACGCCTGTGATGACCGTCGCCACGGACACACTGGTCGAGACCGGCGTTCTCGGGATGGCGCTGGACCCGAACTTCGCGACGAACGGCTACATGTACATCGCCTACACGACACCCGACGAGCATGCCCAGCTGTCGCGTTTCACGATCACCGGCGGTGGCGCCACGGGCAGCCTGGCAAGTGAAGTCGTGTACATGCGGGGCGACGAGTTCCAGTCCGCGCATCACAGCGTCAACGATGTCCATATCGGGCCCGACGGCAAGCTGTGGGTCAGCGTGGGCGACAACGACCCGGCTATCACCAACGGCGAGACCCTCACCAACGTCTACGGCAAGATCCTGCGCTTCAACCTGGACGGCACCATTCCGGCGGACAACCCATTCGTCAACGTGCCTCGCGCAGTCCCGTCCATCTACGCCTATGGCCTGCGGAACCCATTCCGATTCACGTTCCTGCCGAACGGCAAGGCCATGACCGAGGACACAGGTTCGAGCTACTGGGAAGAGCTGAACACGATCCAGCGTGGCGGCAACTTCGGCTGGGACTTCTATGAGGGCAACTGCTTCAGTTGCGGCTACTTGAACCCGACATACGCCTACGGGCACCTGCCGACCGATAGCGCCGCCTCGGCCATTGCCGCATACAACGGCAACGTCTTCCCTAACCAGTACGCCCACACGGTCTTCTTCGGCGACTACAACCGACTCGATATCGAGGCGGTCCAGTTCGACCCGACCTACCAGACCGAGATCTCCGACACCGTCTTCGACAGCAGTGTCGGCACGATAGCCGACCTCCAGGAGGGCCCCGACGGCGACCTGTACTACGTCTCGATCTTCGAGGGCCAGTTCTGGAAGATCTACCCGACGGGCTCGATCGCGCCGACCGCCACCGCAGCCGCGAGCCCCAATGCCGGGACGAGCCCGTTGACCGTCCAGTTCTCTTCTGTCGGCTCCAGCGACGCCTACGGCCTGCCGCTGACCTACAGATGGGACTTCGGCGACGGATCCCCGATTTCGACCAGCGCGAACCCGAGCCACCTCTACGCGGCCAACGGCACCTATACGGCGACGCTCACGGTCAACAACAGCACTCTCACCGGCCAGGCGACAACCCAGGTCGTTGTGGGTAAATCGCCGCCGAACGCGACGCTGCTCACACCGACCAGCGGAGCCACCTACAACGGCGGCCAGACGATCTCGTTAAGCGGCTCTGCCAGCGACGCGACCGATGGCACCGAGCCGGGAAGCGCCTTCTCCTGGCAGGTGGATTTCATCAGCAACGGCGTCGCCCAGCCCTTCTACAACCTCGAGGTGCCGGGCCCGTTCTACACGGTCGGCGGCGTCTCGAGCGGCTCATTCCAGATCCCCTCGGACGTGTCGCAGACGCCCACGTCGTTCTACCGAATCACGATGACGGTGACCGACTCACTCGGCCTCAAGACTGTCACGACCCGCGATATCCACCCGAACCTGACCAGCTGGACTGTAAACGCGAACGTCCCCAATACGATGTTCTTCGTGGACGGGTCGCTCAAGACCGGCTCGTTCTCGACGACCGATGTCGTGGGCATCCAGCACGTCCTGATCGGCATTCCGGCCCAAGTGATCGGCGGTCTCAAGTACCGCCATAACGGCTGGGCCGACGGCAGCGCCCTCTCGGACTCGTTCACCAGCGGCGCCTCGCCGGCGACCTACACCGACAACCTCGACCCGGTGTCGGGCAGTTTGCCCGCGGGCTGGGCGAGCACCGATGTGGGCGCCCCGTTGATGGCCGGCACCACCGACTACTCGGCGGCAACCGGTGCGTTCTACGCCGACGGCTCGGGGACGGATGTCTACAGCACCAACGACCAGTTCCACTACACGTACATGACCCTGGTCGGCGACGGCACGATCGTCGCCCGCGTGCGCTATCAGTCCAACACCAACCCGTCGGCCAAGGCCGGAGTGATGTTCAAGGAGACGCCGACGGCGGGCGCTACCTACGCGGCGGCGCTGGTCTATCCGGACGTCAGCCTGAGCACGCCCAACTTCAACGGAGTTGGCTGCAATGCCAACGGTTGCGCTGCCCCTCTGCCGCCGGTCATCCCCACCTACGGTAAGGGCGTCCGGCTCCAGTACAGCACCACCGGCAGCGTCAGCCCGACGTCGCCGTTGTCCAACTACCTGAACCCCAACAAGTGGCTGAAGCTCCAGCGCGCCGGCAGCACCTTCACGGCCTGGGAGTCCCTAGACGGGGTCACGTGGAACAAGGTCGGTGCCAAGACGCTGACGATGGCCACCACCGCTACTGTCGGCTTGTTCGTGACGTCGCACAACATCGGCCAGCTGAGCAGTGTTGGCTTCGACAACGTCTCGGTGACCGGCGCCGTCCAGCTGCCCCTGAATGACTTCTCGATTTCGGCCAGCCCGACCACCGTGCCCGTTGCGGCCGGATCCTCGGGGACGACTTCGATCTCCACGGCGCTCGTCTCGGGCGTCGGCGAGAACATCGCACTTTCTGCCAGCGGCCTGCCCAGCGGTGTGAGCGCCGGCTTCACCCCGACGTCGGTGACCACCGGTGGATCCTCGAGCCTCAAGCTCACCGTCGGCGCGAGCGTCGCGTCCGGCACGTACCCGATCACCGTGACCGGGACCGCGGCCTCGGCAACACACTCGACGACGGTCACACTCTCCGTTCCGCCGCCGGCTTCAAA
>PMJT01000052.1 GCA_003158495.1 Chloroflexota bacterium
GAATTCACGAGGAGATCTTGGCGGAGAGGGTGAGATTCTAACTCACGGGACTCTCGTCCAGCGGTTTTAAAGTCTGGGTCAGGGCGTTCGCAGACGGTCGCGGATGGCCGTTTCACGAGGGAATCGGCCGATTCCCGGGCCTCGAATTCGCCGATGTTCGCCCCTGTTGCTACCGGCTGTTGCTACCGGTAAACGCGACTCACCAGTCACCGACCGCAAGCTGCCGCCGCGGGCGAAGTCGTCGGCGACTTGGTCGTGGACGTCCGCCAGGAGCCAGTTGCGCGACCGCTCCGTGAACTTCTATGTGGCTAACAGTGAGGCTGGAGCTAGGCGATTCGATCCTGGGTGAATGGCACGGAAGGCGCCCCCAAGCAACCTGGCGACCGACGCAACTGGTGCTCCGGGCGTCAAAACCCCGGGTCACCCTTGATCGAGCCTGGAAGATCATCCACTAGCCCAAGGCAAACTCAAGAGCATCAGGAGTCTGCCTCTATGCAGGGAAGCGATCAGGCCACCGTGCTCAGCTTCGGGGACCACCCGCGCCGGGCACCGGTCCGCCAAGCGGAGACATGATCGGCGGTCATGGACCCCTAGCTGTGCACCAGCGGAGCTGGCAGGATCTCCCGTCTGCCCGATGATGCGACCGCGGCGGTGGCCGGCAAGCTGAACCAGAACCGAGTTAGACCGTTACGCGACTCGACACCGACGCGGCCACCAAATGATTCGACGAGTTGGCGAACGATCGCCAGACCTATGCCGGCTCCTCCGCGAGCGGCCGCGCGCGACTTCTCGACCCGATAGAACCGTTCGAAGACGTGCGGCAAATCGGCGGCCGGTATTTCCGACCCGGTATTGGTAACTGACACCAGGATCGTCCCCGCCCGCCGCTCCGCGCACAGACGCACAGTACCTCCCGACGGCGTATATCGAACCGCGTTCTGCAGCAGATTCCCGAGTACCT
The DNA here is from genome assembly GCA_003158495.1 of Chloroflexota bacterium. Classification (GTDB taxonomy): domain Bacteria; phylum Chloroflexota; class Limnocylindria; order Limnocylindrales; family CSP1-4; genus Fen-1039. The sequence goes on from PMJT01000052.1 coordinate 962, forward strand.
GAGCGAGTCCGTCGGGCTCCGCAATCGCGGTCAGTGACGGTTCGACATCTGTCTGGAAATCGAGTCCCGACTGCGCCATCGCCGGCGCGACAAGGTCTGCGGACGACGCTAGGGCTCCGGAGACATCCACCGTCATCAGGGGACGGGCGGCGTCGATCGAATCTCCCTCGGCCAGCACGTCAAGGGACCGCGACAGGCGGACGAGCCTCTCGGCCTCCTCCCAGAGCGACTCGAACGTTGCGCGATCCGCCGGGATCACTTCATCTCTGAGCGCCTCCAGGTAGCCCTGCAGGTTGGTGAGCGGCGTGCGCAACTCGTGGGCGGCGTTGGCGATGAGGTCGCGCCGCAGCCGCTCCTGCTCCTGCAGGGCAGCGGCCATTGAGTTGAACGACTCGGCCAATCCTGTAAGTTCCTCGGGGCCCTTAGGTGAGACGCGGGCGTCGTACTCGCCTCTCGCGATCTGGCTCGCCGCTCTGGTCATTTCTCGGAGCGGGCGAGCGATCCTACTGGCGAGCACAGCCGAGAGAACCGTGGCCGCGATAATCGCCACGATCAGCGCCATGGCAACGACCTGGCCGACCGAGCCATCGAACATTGCCTGGGCGGAAGCGGCCGAATGACCGTCGGCGGTCATCAGATTGACGAAAGTGCGGCCACCAACGACGAGGGTTCCTATGGCCACGATGCCGACGGCGAGCACGGAAACGAAGACGGCGGCCAGGGCGACCCGACTGCCGATCCCTCGCGGGAGATGCGGTCTCATGTTTCCACCACGTCGAGCCGGGCCGCTCGATAGCCCACACCACGAACCGTCGCGATGTATCGAGGTTGGTCGGTGTTGTCGCTCAGCTTCTCTCGAAGGCGTTTCACCATCGCGTCGACCGTGCGATCCAAGACGAAGGCCTCGCCATCCCCGTAGATCGCGTCCATCAGCAGTTCGCGGGTGAGCACCCGACCGTCCGCCTCGATCAGGGCCGCCAGGAGTCGGATTTCCAGGGCAGTCAATTCCACGGGCTTGCCGGCGACGGCGCACTCGTGTCTGTCGAGGTCCAGAACCAGGTCGCCATGCCGCAGAACTTGCGCCGGCGGCTTCTCGGCGGTGGGCTGGCTTGCTCGATCCAGGACGCGCTTGATCCGCGCGACGAGTTCGGCGGGTGAGAAAGGTTTCGCCAGGTAGTCGTCAGCCCCTTCGGTCAGACCCGCGATGCGGTCGGCCGTCGAGCCCCGGGCCGAAACCATAACGATCGGCGTCCTATCGGTTCGTCTTACGGCGCGAATGATCGATAGTCCGTCGACCTCGGGCAGCATCAGGTCGAGCACGACGAGAAGCGGAGGATCAAGCGCGATCGCCGCCAGGGCGGAGCGACCATCGGACGCTTCGACGACGCGGAAGCCCTCGCGCTCCAGATAGGTTCTGACTAGGCGGACGATCTTGGCGTCGTCATCGACGACGAGGATCGGCGGCGCTATGGCGGTCATTTCCGGATCGTAGGCGTCCGCCTTCACTTCGTTTCTCCATGCGGCGAAGCCGGGAGGCGAGTTGCGTCTCCCGGCCCACCACTACGCCTTGAGTGTCAGGAAACGGCGATTCCGCTTGCGCTGGCCGGTAGGACCGGCGCGCCCGGAACGGCCACGAGAGTTCCTCCGGCACCGACCCGATAGCCGCCGATCATGTGAGCGCCGGCTTCGTTGACGTACAGGAAGCGGCCGTTTGAGCTGACCTGCAGATCGAGCGGGGCGCTACCCGTGCCGGTGTTGGCCGCGATCGAATGCTCCAGAGAGACGCTGCCGTTCGAGTGAACCTCGAACGACGAGATGGTGCCGCCGTGCGCGTTGCTATCGAACGCCCACAGCCCGTTCGGGCTGACCGCAACCCAGCAGGCGGCGATGCCACCCGTTGGAACGCTGGCGGAGATCACTGTCGCGCCGGAGCCGGTCAGCCGATACGACGACAGAGTGCTGTTCGTCGCCTCGGAGACGATGGGGTGGTTGCGAAGATCGAAGGCGAAGCCATACGGAGTGGGGCCGGCGGACGCGGTGGTCTTGAGCCCGCCTGCGCGACCGTGCGAGTCGACCGAGTACGTATCGACGAGGTTGGTCGCGCGCTCGGTTACGACGAGGAACCGGCCGTTGGTGCTGAACGCCACTTCCGCCGGATTTGTGGCGCTGCCGCTGAGGGTTTGAACGGACCCACCGATGTGGTGGAGATTTCCGTTGTCGAGCCGGAACCCCGCGATGTTGCCGGAGCCGCCCGCGTCGAGGACGTACACGAGGCCGTCATTTGCGGTCAGGCTCACCGGGTCGGTGCCATCCGCACCGGCGCGGTCGGTAAGCGTGAGGCGTCCGTCATCGCGAACGCGGAACGCGCTGATGTCGTTGCTGCCGGCGTTAACGGCGAGCAACCACTTGCCGCCGCCCGCGAGGATCACTTCGCCTTGCGTAGCAAGACCGCTACCGGTGCCAAGGCCGCCCGTTGGGAAGGTTCCGATCCACGTCAGCGAGCCGTCGTGGGCCTCCGCATACGCGAGGATCGCGTTGCCCGAGGCTGCGTTCGTCTCGGTGTAGACGTAGCCGGATCGGCCATCGCTGGCCGCGACAACACCGGGGACCGCGAACATCAGAGCGGCCCCGAGTGCGGCTATGCCGCCGATCACTCTCCGTTGCACCATCGTTGTTTCCTCCGTGCCGCTCGGTCGATTGCCGAGCCATCGCGGAGACTGACGGCCGCTCGTGACAGACGGATGACTCGTCTGGGACTGGCCGATGACGATCAACGTCTGGTCCGGCGTCGGCGGCGACCATCGGACCGCTAGATGAGCAGATATCTGGAGGTATATTCCATACGGAATATACCTCCAGTACACTGGGCCCATGAGCGAAGACCTTGTTGGGGTTCTCGAGCGCCTGGTCGTAGGCTCGGTCGCCATCACGGCACGTGCGATCGCGGAGGCTGACGCAGAACTCACCTTCATGCAGTGGCGAGTCCTCCTCGTGGTCGGCGAGTGTGAGGATGGGCAGGCTGTTGGCGAGATCGCGACTCGGATCGGAGCTCATGCCTCGCCAGCAAGCCGGGTCGTCTCTCGTCTGAAACGCCGCGGTCTGGTGTCCACGGACAAGGGAGATCTCGACAAACGCGTGGTATGCGTGCGACTGACCGCGGCCGGTCGGGACTTGCGGGCGCGCGTCCTGGACCTGCGCGGACGGGACCTCGCGGACGTGCTCGAGGTCGTGTTGCTGACCCCAGAGGAGTCCGAGCCGTTGGCCCGACTGGCCCGGGCATTCGAGCCGTTCGCATGAACCTTCGGCGGCGTCGCGATCTTCTGCTCCGGATGCTCAGGCTTCGCATCCGTTCCACTGCATACCTGCGGAAATGGATCGTCCTGGGCGCAGTGATTGGCGTCATCAGCGGACTCGGGGCGGCCCTGTTCTTCATTGCGCTGGACTTCGCGAGCCAGGTGTTTCTCGGGCTCGCAGGCTATGTCCCGGCCTCACCGCTCGGCGAAGGTGCCAAGCCGATCACTGATGCCGCCCGACCCTGGATGCTGCCGATCGTGGTCGGCCTCGGTGGCCTGATCGCGGGCATCATCGTCTTCCGGCTCGCGCCCGAGGCTGAGGGGCATGGGACCGACGCGGCGATTGCGGCGTTTCACCACGGCCCCCGGCGCATCCGGGCGCGAATTCCGCTCGTGAAGCTCGTCGCCTCGGCCATCACGATCGGCTCTGGCGGCTCCGGCGGTCGCGAGGGACCGACGGCTCAGATAGGCGCCGGGTTCGGGTCGTTCCTTGCCCGACTTCTCGACCTCGATGCACGCGACGCCCGGATCGCGGTGAGCACGGGGATGGGCGCCGGGATCGGAGCGATCTTTCGGGCTCCTCTCGGCGGCGCGGTTCTGGCGGTCGAGATCCCCTATCGCGACGACGTTGAGTCGGATGCCCTGGTGCCGGCCTTCGTAGGTTCGATCGTCGCCTTCTCCGTCTTCGGGGCGATCATCGGCTTCAACCCGATATTCGGGCGCGCTGGCGGCGCGGGCTTCACCGATCCCCGCCAGCTCATCTACTACACCCTCATCGGCCTCGCCTGTGGCATCGTCGGGCGACTCTACATCGCCGGTTTCTACGGCATGACCAACTGGTTCAAGACGTGGCCGCTACCACGGGAGTTGAGGCCAGCCGTGGCAGGCGTCGCGGTGGGTTGCCTGGCGCTCGCGTTGCCCGGGGTTCTCGGCACCGGCTATGGCTGGGTTCAGGCGGGCTTCGATCGCAACACGCTCCTGAGCCTTCCCTTGTGGGTAATCCTGGCGCTGCCGTTCGCCAAGATCCTCGCGACCTCGCTCTCGATCGGCTCCGGCGGCTCGGGCGGCATCTTCGGCCCGGGCATGTTCATAGGCGCGCTGCTCGGAGCCGGCATCTGGCGACTCCTGGAACCAATCGCGCCTGGAGTTCCGACCGATCCTTCGACCTTCGACATCGTCGCGATGATGGCCCTCTTCGGCAGCACGGCCCGGGCAC
>PMJT01000268.1 GCA_003158495.1 Chloroflexota bacterium
CACGAGCTTCAGCGAGGGGCACGCGTCCATGACCTCGTGAGTGATGGGCGCGCCCTGGACGATCAGGACGTCGTGGCCGTCGAGACGTTCGATGACCTGGCCCGGGCTGCCGAGGAGTTCCTTGATCCTGAGTTCCGACGGCGTAGTCGGTCGCCAGGCCGGCTCGTCGACTACATCGAAACAGGTGACATCATGCTTTTCGGCAAGGAGATCGATCGACGGACCGAGAGCACGCCACGGGCAGTAGGAGTCCCCAACAACCAGAATCTTCATCTTCCGGTCCCTGCGCTTGGCCCCCGCCCGCCGTGCGACGGGAGCAATGGGGTCTCGGTACCGCCAACCCGCTGGTCTGCAACCCTGTCCAGCGAGACGACACGACGACGGCCTGTGACTCGGGGTTCTTCTACTGGCCTCGGCTCGGCCTGATACGGAAAGATTGTGCCAGTGAAGTCAAGACCTTGCCACCTGCCACCGGAACCGGCCGGCCCGGTTCTGCGGCCGGCTCCCAGCCAGGCGACCGCGTCGCTCAGGTACGCGGCGCAACGGCGGCTTCGGGAGCGCCGCCGACGGGTGGGGTGTGGGCGATCCGGGCGAACCCCTCGGCCGTGAGCGCGTGGCGGCCGACGAAGAGCCCGTCTACTCCCGCGGTGGCCAGGAGCGGCGCCGCTCCGTCGAGGTCGACGCTACCGCCGTAGATCACCGGGACAGAGCGCCCGCCGGTGAGGTTCTCGAGCCGGCGGTGGACGGCGGCGTGAACGCCGGCGACCCAGTCCGAGGGTGCGCTCTCGGCCCCGACGCCGATGGCCCAGGCGGGCTCGTAGGCAATCACGAGCCTCGCAATATCGAACTCGCCAGCCCGGCGAAGCTGGTCCGAAACGTGCTTCTCAGCGGCCGCGATGGTCGTCTTCGAAGTCTCGCCGACGCACAGGATCGCCGTCATACCCCAGCGCTGGACCGCGGCGACCTTGCGGGCGATCAGCTCGTCGTCCTCGCGATGATCGCGGCGCCGCTCGTGGTGGCCGACCTCCACGAATGTGCAACCCAGGTCCGCAAGCATCGGGGCGGAGACGTCGCCGGTGTGGGCGCCCGAATCGAGCGGGTGGACATCCTGGGCGCCCCAGGCCACGTTGCTGCCGGCGAGGGCCGCGCGGGCGGCCGGGATGGCCGTGAACGGCGGCAGGACGAAGAGGGTCCGGTCCTCGACATCCGCGACCAGGGCCCGGAGCGCGGTGCAATAGGCCGCGGCCAGGCTCGGGGTCAGGTTCATCTTCCAGCTCGTGCCAATGAGCGGTGTAGTCATCGCGCTGTCCCCGAAGTCTGCTCTCTTGCGGCCGCCAGATACGTGTCGACTGCCGCCCTGACGATCATCGCAAACGAAGTGGCGCCGGCGTCCGGCGTGCCGCGGGACTGCTCGCCGAGGCGCGCGGCCCGGCCGATCGAGGCGATCATGCCGGATGTGGCCGCGGCTCCGGCCAGCGCGGCGTCTCGCGCCCGCGAGATGGCTTCGTCCACCGGAAGAGCTTCGGCCTCCGAGGCGCGGAGGCTCTCCGCCAGAGGCGTCATGGCGTCGAGGATCGTCTTGTCGCCTGGTTTGGCGTGGCCGAGCGCGGTGACGGCTCCGACAGCAGCATCGGCGCAGGCGAGCAGCCGATCCAAGGTGACCGCTCCGTCCCAGGATTCGGAGGCCCGGATAGCGCCGGCCGTCTTGAGAAGTCCGGTGGCGTAGATCGGTCCGATAGCGCCGCCGATCGAAGCCATAGCCATCGCGACCTTCGCCAGGAGGTCTGCCGGTGGCGCCTCCCTGTTCTCCTCGAGTGCCCGACGAACGGCCCTGGCGCCGTGGGCCATGGTCAGGCCGTGGTCGCCGTCGCCGGCTACCGCGTCCAGGCGGCCCAGTTCGTCGCGGCCGGCGTCTACGGCATCGGCCGCCGCCAGGATGCAGTCGCGCAGCGACGCGGTCACTGGACGAACCTCGTGGTTCGGGCGGGCGCGTCGAGGAGTTCGTGTAACTCGTCGTTCAGGGTCGTGACCGTCACTGAGGCGCCTGCCATCTCAAGCGAGGTGATGTACTCGCCGACATAGCTCCGGGCGACGTGGAATCCGGCCGCCTCCAGGGCGCGACGGGCGCCGCGATAGAGGATGTACTGGTCCATCGTGGCGGTGGCCCCGAGGCCGTTGACGAGCAGCGCAATCTCCCGGCCGGCCTGCGGGCCCATGTCCGCGACAATGGCGGCAACAAGAGCCCCGGCGATCGCATCTGCCGGCTCGAGCGGTCCGCGGCTGATGCCCGGCTCTCCGTGTACTCCCATGCCGATGCTGATCTCGTCGGCGCCCAACTCGAATGTCGGCCGGCCGGCTCCGGGCACTTCACAGCCGGCCAGCGCCACGCCCATGCTCCGCGTCGCCAGGTTCGCCTCGACGGCGATCCGCTCCACTTCGGCTAGGCTGTCGCCGCGCTCGGCCGCGGCGCCGGCACACTTGAAGACGATGATGTCGCCCGCGATACCGCGCCGCTTCTCGATTTCCTGCGGCGCGGCCGAGGCGACGTCGTCGGTGACCCGGATCTCGCGGACCTCGATGCCCTCGGCGATCGCGAGCTCGGCGGCCAGCCCGAAGTTGAGGACGTCGCCGGCGTAGTTGCCGTAGCCCATCAGAACTCCCCGCCCGGAAGAAGCCTCGTGGATCGCGTTCAGGATCACGTCCGGCGGCGGCGAGGCGAAGACGTTGCCACACGCCGCCGCATCGGCCATGCCCCGTCCGACGTATCCGGCAAACGCCGGCTCGTGGCCAGAGCCGCCGCCGATCACCAGCCCAACTTTCGGGGCCGAGGCGGCGACGCGGCGGGCGATTACGTGCGGCGCCGACAACCTGACGAGATCGGAGTGGGCGCCGGCGAAGCCTTCGAGGGCTTCATCCACGGCGTCGAAGGGGTCGTTGATCAGCTTCTTGTAGAAGCCGTGGTAAGCGCCGGTTCCCTGGGCCGCCGTCATTTGGCTCGCTCCTCTTCTGGCCTGCCCGCCGGCGCGCCAGTCTCGAGGCGCTGCTCGGCCGCCTGTATCTTCCCGACCTTGCGAGCCGACCCGCCGCCTGCGAACTCGGACTTGAGCCAGACATCGACGAGGGTCTTGGCCAGTTCCGTGCCGACGACGCGCGCCCCAAGCGAAAGCACCTGGGCGTTGTTCGACATTCGGGCCCGAGCCGCGGAATATGGGTCGTGGGCGTTGGCCGCGTACACGCCTGGGACCTTGTTGGCGGCGATGGCCATCCCGATGCCGGTGCCGCAGATGAGGACGGCGCGGTCGTGGGTTCCGGCGGCGACCGCCGTTGCCACTTCTATGGCGACGTCCGGGTAGTCGACCGGATCGGTCGAATGGCAGCCGTAATCCGTGACCTCGTAGCCGGCCGTCTCGAGGTATCGCCGCAGCTCTTCCTTGAGGTGGAAGCCGGCCTCATCGCTGCCGATGGCGATCGGCCTCATCGAAGCCTCCTTGTCCTTTGCCACGGGAGCGGCGGTTGCGAGAGCCGCCCTGCCAGAAGCATCCATGCCCGTGGGCACACAAACATTACCGCGGAGTCACGGAAATGCCGCTCCGCGGGTCAGCCAACCGGCCGACTCGCGAATCCGGGGCTACTCGGCGGCTTCGTCCGGGTCGTGGGGGCGCGTCGCGGTGCCCGCCGGCGCCTTGACCGTGCGGCTTCGCCGGGCCGGCGTTGCGACCCCTGGCCGGCGGACCGGCACCTCGTCGGCGATCGCGCGAAACAGGGCCCTGTTCGCGGCCCCGGCCGGGGGATCGACCGTTTCGGCCGCGCCGAATGCCCTGTAGGCATTCAGCGCAGATGCGAACGCCGTCCCGAAGCCGTCCGACTCGAGCGGATCGAACTCCGGCTCGAAGGCGAGGCCGATGATCCTGATCGACCTGGTCGTCCTGTCTATGCGCGGCTCGATGCGGCCGACCAGGCGATCGCCAAAGAGTATCGGCAGGACGTAGTAGCCCCAGCGGCGCTTCGCCGCGGGCGTGTAGACCTCCCAGCGGTAGTCGAAACCGTAGAGAGGCTCGAGGACCCCGCGGTCCCACATCAGCGGGTCGAGCGGCGCCAGGAAGGTGCAGCCGGGCGCCGCTCGAACAGCGTCGGCGCCGCCAGCGGGGTCGGACAGGCCGTTGCCAGTCGTCGAACTACCTCCCGCCAGTTCGCGCTCGGCCTGGGCCAGAAGCGGCCATTCGTCGCCAACGATGAACCGATCGCCACGCACGCCCTCGACGGAAACGGCCACTAGCTCGCCGCGGTCCATCAACTCGGCCCGCAATTCCGACCGCGTGGCTGCCGAACCCGTCCCGGGCCACAGCTCGCCGCTTCCCCCGGCACCGAGCAGTCCGTGCCCGCGGTATCGGGATAGCAGCTTGTGGTTGATCTGTTCTCGCGGCGGTACGCGGACGCCAAGCAGGTCTTCCGGGAAGAGGCGTTCCGTAAGGTCGTAGTAGCGCCGGTTGCCGTCACGCCTGGCGAGGCCCAGCCGCCCCGAAACGGCGAGTGCCTCCAGCACGGCGCGGGCCGCGGTCGTCGGGCCCCACCACCAGTCGATGGCCGCCTCGCGTTCGAAGTCGCCGGAGCACTTCGGCCCCCCGGCCGTGATCTCGGCCAGGATCTTTTCCGCCAGCACGGCCTGGTCGCCGACCAGCCGCCCGGCCCGGCCGTCGGCGCCGTCCTGCCACGTGATGCGGTAGTAGGGGAGTTCGCGCGTCGGCAGCAGGTTGAGGGCCTTGTTGTAGGCCTCGAACAGGAGCCGCCGACCGTACAGCANNTCGAACTGGAGCGAGCCGAGCCGGTCCACTACAGCCAGGACGCTCTCCGGCGTGGCGGGCAATCCGCGGGGCGGCCTGAGGAGATGCCGGATCGCGAGGAACCGCCGCGCAACGGGGATGCTGATCTGGTAGGTCATGCCGGCATTGTGCGGGCTTGGTGCGTCAGAAGTTGACAGGTTCGGGGGCCGAGTTGACCCGGGCGCAGGGTCAGGGCCGGGCAGCTGACAGCAGGACGATGGAGCGCGGGCCGACGGAGAACGTCTCGCCCGGAGCGAGCGCCGTCGCGGCCGCTGGGCCGGCGACGCCGGCGTACGTGTCCACTTCGCGCCGCCACTCGCGCGGCGAGCTGAGGTCCGGCACGGTGAAGGTCAACGGCTCCCACCATCCGTTGGCGACCAGAAGGAGGTCGTCGTCGAGCATTGGCTGGCCGCGGCTGTCACGGTCCGCGTCGCGCGTCCCGTCGAGGTACGCCGTAACGCTTCGCGTCCAACCCGCGCCCCAATCCGACTCGGTCATCGGGGAACCTGCCGGCGTGAACCACTGGACGTCCAAGGGAAGCGCGCCGCTCGCGAAGCGCCGGCGGCGCAAGCCGGGATGGCGCCGCCGCGCTGCGATCAGCGCCCGGGTGAAGCCGAGCAGTTCCTGGTCCACGGAGCCCCAGTCGAACCACGAAATCTCGTTGTCCTGGCAGTAGGCGTTGTTGTTGCCCAGCTGAGTGCGGCCCAGCTCGTCCCCGCCGAGGAGCATCGGCACGCCCAGGCTGAGCAGAAGCGTGGCCAGCATCGCCCGCGACTGCCCGGCGCGGAGCGAGAGGATCTCCGGGTCGTCCGTCTTGCCTTCGGCGCCACCATTCCAGGAGCGGTTGTCGTCCGTGCCGTCG
>PMJT01000201.1:0-1545 GCA_003158495.1 Chloroflexota bacterium
TACAGCACCAAGGGCGTCGTGCCCGAAGAGGATTACCTGGAGCCCATCGGGGTCGCCAAAGTCGTGCGCGAAGGCGCGGACGCCACGATCGTTGCCTGGGGTCCGGCCGTTCTCGACGCCCTTGCGGCAGCCGAGCGGCTCAAGACCGAGCAGGGCATCGAGACCGAGGTCATCGACCTGCGCAGCCTCGTCCCGCTCGACATGGAGACCGTCCTGACCTCCGTTCGCAAGACCGGCCGCTGCGTGGTTGCGGCCCAGGCGGTTCTCATCGGCAGCTTCGTAAACGAAATCGTGGCCCGCATCCAGCTCGAGGTATTCGACTTCCTGGATGCACCCGTCGGGCGCGTGGGCGCCGCCAACGGCATCTCGCCGCAAGCCGAAGGCCTCGAGAAAGCCTTCCTGCCGAATGCCGGCGACATCTTCGCGGCCGTGGCCGCGCTTCTTTAGACCCCTACCACGGCCAATTGACTCGAGGGACACCGATGGCACATCCGATCCTGATGCCGAAGCCCGGCCAGATGACCGAGGAGTGCGTCCTCGTCGCCTGGCTAAAACGCGAAGGCGACGTGGTCAAGAAGGGCGATGTGCTCTTCGAGATCGAGACGGACAAGTCGAACATGGACGTGGAGGCCTTCGAAGAAGGCGTGCTGCTCAAGCGCCTCGTCCAGGAAGGCGAGACGGTGCCAGTCAACGCGGTNNGACGGCGATGCCCGTGGCGACGGCTCCTGCCGCCGCAGCGCCCACTCCGTCGACCGCCGACGGAGCCATTCGTCTTCGAATCAGTCCCCGGGCCAGCCGACTCGCGGCCGACTCGGGCATCGATCCGCGAACGCTCCACGGTACCGGCCCAGAAGGCCGGATAACCGAACGGGATGTCCGAGCCGCCCTTCAGGCAGCCGTGGCTATTCCTGTTGCGGCCGTAGCCGGACCCGCCGTGGCCGTATCCGCGCCGGTCACCCACGTGTCGGCCACCCCGGTCGCAACCAGGGTTGCCGAGCCGGCCATGTTTGACCCGAACGCCGACGACTCGGCGCCCCGGCAGATGAGCCGGATGCGCCGCGTGATCGCCGAGCGGCTCACCTTCAGCGCCACGACGGTCCCCCAGTTCACCGTCACGGTCGCCGTCGATATGACCCGATTGCTCATGCTCCGGACCGAACTCAAGGCCGCGGGCAATGCGCTCTCGGTCACGGACTTCATCGTGCACTCGGTGGCCCAAACCCTGGCCGAATTCCCTGACGTGAATTCACGGACCGACGGCGTCTCTGTCTGGCCTCGCCGACGCGTCCACGTCGGGCTCGCCGTCGCGCTGCCGGAAGGACTGGTGGTACCGGTGATTCGCGACGCCGACCGTCGCTCTGTCGAAGACCTGCACGCCCGCGCCGCTCAACTGGCGGAAGGCGCTCGCAACGGCACCCTATCGCCCGACGACATGACGGGCAGCACCTTCACGATCTCGAACCTCGGCATGTTCGGCGTCGACGAGTTCTGCGCGATCATCAACCCGGGCGAGTCGGCGATCCTCGCCGTCTCGAGTGTCGTTCC
>PMJT01000201.1:1592-2694 GCA_003158495.1 Chloroflexota bacterium
CTCGGGCGGGTTGGTCAGAGCGTCTGGCTCGACAACATCACGCGCGACATGCTGACCAATGGGACTCTCGAGCACTACATCGCGGATCTGTCCGTGACCGGCTTGACGTCCAACCCATCTATCTACGACAAGGCCATCGGCGGCTCTGCCGCCTACGACGAGGCGATCGCTCGGCTGTCGGCCAAGGGGTCCGACGGCGAGACAACCTTCTTCGAACTTGCCCTCGACGACCTGCGCCGAGCCGCAGACATGTTCCTGCCCATTCATCGCCGCACCAACGGCGTCGACGGGTTCGTGTCGTTGGAGGTGTCGCCGCTGCTGGCCGACGAGACCGCTGCGACGACAGCCGCCGCCCGCCGACTACATGCCCTGGGCGGCCGGCCCAACCTGTTCATCAAGATCCCGGGCACCCCNNCTGGATCCATACGTTGCCTCCGTCGCTTCGGTATTCGTAAGTCGTTGGGACGGACCGCTTGCCGGCGAACTGCCGGCCGATCTGCACCTCAAGCTCGGCATCGCAACCGCTCGCCGAACGTTCACGGCCTACCGTGCACTGATCGACGGCGATCGATGGCAGCGGCTGCTGAACGAGGGCGCTCGACCTCAGCGGCTGCTGTGGGCCAGTACCGGGACCAAGGACAAGACCGCATCCGACGTGCTCTACGTCGAGGCCCTCGCTGCGCCGCTGACGGTCAACACGATGCCGGAGGAAACGCTGCTGGCATTCGCCGACCACGGGACGGCGAGCGTTGCGCTGCCGGCGGGAACGGATCCGGAGAACGAGGCGCTCATCGCGCGCTTCGAGGCCGCCGGCATCGACATCGCCGGATTGGCGCTCCGCCTCCAGGAGCAGGGAGTGGCCTCCTTCGCGACCGCCTGGCAATCCTTGCTCTCACGCATTCACGAAAAGGCCGCGGCCATCGCAGCCGCCTCCTGACGCCGCAAAGGCGCTTCCTGCGCGCCAAATGAAAAGCCGCCGATCCTGCCCCCGGGCCTGGATCGGCGGCTTTGCTTAGGCCGCACTCCGCGTCCCGGGTCGGCATGTGCGGCCCGGGAGCGGAGCCTGAGTTGCTTCGCTACTTGGCCTCTACGAGGGCGGGCT
>PMJT01000148.1 GCA_003158495.1 Chloroflexota bacterium
CCGGACCAGTTGTCGGTCCGCTTGAAGACGACCGCGGCATCGGAAGCGTCCCAGTAGTGGTCCTCGATCTGGATCGTTATGCGGTCGTCGTCCGAGAGGTCGCCACCGGTGAACGAGTACGACGGATACGGCGCATCGGGCAGCTGGAGGAACCAGTCCGGGTGCTCGATGACCCAGCGAGAGTCGATGCCCATATGGTTGGGCACCATGTCCGAACTCAGCCGGATCCCGCGCGCCGAGCATCGAGCTCGCAGCTGCGCGAATGCCGCTTCGCCGCCAAGGTCGTCGGCGATGCGGTAGTCCATCAGCGAGTAGGCCGAGGCGGCGGCCTCGGGGTTGCCGCGCCACTGCTTGATCCTCTGGCTTGCGCGGCTGCGCTCCCACAGGCCGATCAGCCACAAACCGGTGAAGCCTCGGCGCGACAGCGCCTCCAGTTCCTCGTCGGGGATCTCGTCCAGTTGGCGGATCAGGCGGCCGTATCGCTTCGAAAGCTGGTCCAGCCAGACGTAGGTGGTCTTGGCCATCAGGACGACGCGCGGCATCCACTCACGGTCCTGGCTGAAACGCTCGTACTCGTTCTCGAGGCCGCCCAGTCCGGGGCCGTGTGTCGCAGCGGCCGGGCCGGGCGTGGGATGCATACGCATCCACAATGCGACTTCTTCCTCGTGCAGCACGTCCAGGCTGACGATCAGCCGATCCATGAAGCTCGTCAGCACGAGGCCCCAGCGCGATCGGATGTACCGAAGCTGGGCGGCCAGCGAGTCCGGTGCGGCCAGCGCCGGCGCCCGAAGGAAATCGATGAGCGACTCGCCACCGGGGCCGAAACCGGGCTGGCCGTCGAAGAAATCGTGGAGGCCGGCGATCAGGTCGTCGTAGGCGGTCCGCTCGACCAGCTCGGAGTCGTCGAACAGCTCGTCGAACGTGGCGAAGGCCGGGTTGGCGTTGGCCAGCCACAACATCATCAGCTCTTCGAGAGCGACCTCGCGGTTCGGCCGGCCCTCGGTGACGCCGCTCAGGTACCTGGCCGGCTCCTGGCCGTCGCGGATCACGGCCACCGGCGGGAACTGCTCGACGAACTGCGCAAGGGCTCCGTCGAGCGTGCCGGGCGACAATTCCGAAGCGAGGGCGGCGATCGCGTCGGCCATGACGTTGGGATTGACGGTTCGTCGGTAGATCTCGACGGCGTGGTGGAGGATCTCGTCGATCAGCCCCATCGCGTTGAGCTCGGCGGCGTGGACGACGCGATCCGGGTACCGCTCTTTGTCTGCGCGCTCGTTCATGCGTCGCGCGAAGGCTCGAGCGGCTGGGAAGTCCGGAATGATGACGTTGCCGCTGGTCTGGAAGAGCGCTCGATCGAACTCGTATTGGACCCGAGCCGCCTTCGAGATGTGGAACTCGAATGCCACGCGATGCGCTCCGACTCTCAACGCCGCCGGCGGACCACAACCCGAGTACCGACGGCCGGTGATCGGAGTCTATCAGGCAGGCGAACGACCATACGGCCACGGGCCAGGGCCCGGGCGTCGGGTCAGTGACGCTTGATGTCCGGGCCGGCTATGCGGATGCCGTCCGGGCCGGGCGCCGTTGTCAGTGGCGGCCGCGTGACCTTGAGTCGCAGGCTCTGCCGGTTTCCGCCGTCGATCGTGATGTCGATCGTGTACCACCCGTATTCCACGGCAGTCACCATCCGGAGATCGAAGGGCAGCGATACGACGCCGCTCTCGTCCGCGTCGAAGTCGGTGGTGGATGCGACCTGGAAGCTGCCGGTGATCGTAGCCAGGTCTGCCCCGGCCGGCCCAAAGACCTTGGCCGTGACCTCGTGGGGGAAGGGCCGCTCCGCGGCCGTGACTTCCAGCTGAATTGCCACGAACACGGCCAGCGGCGCCGGCAGCGACTCGCGGCGCAGCCGCGTTATGCCAGCGGCGACGAGGGTCAGCAGGTTCTCGCGGACCTCCGCGTAGTCGCAAACGACGGCGAGGGCAATTTTCATCGGTTCTGGCCCCTTATCGGGAAGGTCCGCGGCCTGCCTGGCCGTGGTGCTCCACCTTACCCGTTTGCGCCCTTCGGAACGGTGGCTGGCCGGCCTCGGTCAGGGCTTCGTTGTAGATGGCTGCGCCGTCGATTCGGCGCGACGGCGAGACGAAGAGTGTCAGGTCGTCCAGGAGCCTGGCTTCGAGGTCCGTCCCGGCGGCCCCGTCGACCATGCGAACGGCCTTGGCAGCGCACATCAGGACCTGCTTGGTCTCCGGCCGGACCGGGTCGTCCCAGAACCAGCCGTCGCTGGCGAACATCGCCAGCCGCCAACGCTCGGCCTCGAGGAGGGACAGGAAGCCGGCCTGCTGGTCGTCCGTCGAGATCGGCAGCCATCGCCTCCCGAACTCCCCCGCGGTCTCTGCTCCGAAGATGACGTCGACGTACTCGTCGCGCGCCTTCCAGAATGCCGCGGGGTCCATGAAGTCGGCCGCCAGCCCGCCGGAGACGGTGTCGATCGACGACGCGAGCCGCTCCAGGGCGACGCGCAGCGGCCCCTTCCAGCGTCCGTCGGAGGCGTCCGGGCACTCCGCGTACCAGCGCAGGACGCCGTGGTGGCAGCTCCAGGAGGTGCGCTCGGCGATTTGCGTGGCGGGGAAGAGGGCAGCGGGCGTGTTGCCCACGACCTGCCCGATCGTAGTGATGTCGAAGCCGCGATCAGGCGCGTCCGGGCCCGGGTTCACGAGGCGGGCGAGGAACAGG
>PMJT01000116.1 GCA_003158495.1 Chloroflexota bacterium
TCCTGGTGCGCGGCGACGACGCAGGTGGCCTCCCAGAATGCCTCGCGCGCCAGGTCTGACAGCGGCGCGCCCCCGAGCGCCTCTGGTACGAGCGGAATCATGCGCTGCGTGTTGTGCTCCGTGCCCGCCATTACGATGATCCCGGCACCGCGCAGGGTCCTCACGTAGCGGTCGACGATTTCGGTCCGGTTGCGCACCGGGATGAGTTCTGCGCAGTAGATGCCGCGACTCAGCAGCCGCTCGGCCAGCAGTTCGGGCGGATCCTCGAAGGCGCAAATGGGGGACGTCCCGTCCGCCAGGGTCGGGTAGCACGGGATGCCGCCCAGTTCAAGGATGAGCCTGTAAGCGTCATCGAACGAGGTTGCGGCCTCCGGCACGAACGCGGGCCGGCCGGCCTTCATGAGGTTCGACCGGAGCGCCTCCTGGACCGCGACCGCGTCGTTGGTGTCGACGGTCGTCGGCGCCTCCCAGAGTCGGCCGAGGACGGATCCCCGATCGCCTGGATCGACATCGCGGAAGAACCACTCCTGGAATGCCTGGGCAACGTGTCGCTCCTGCAGAGCCACCCACCCCAGCGGCACCCCGGATTGCTCGGCGACCGAGGCGGCAATCCGCTCAGCCGTCAGGCTGCCATCAAGCCCGGCGGCGGCGAAACGCTCGGCGATCAGCGCTGCCATGCGGCTCATCCGATCGTCACTGGCCGCCCGCATTGCCGCCATTCGGCGCGCGGCCGACGGGATCGGCGGGTCGATGCGGGCGAGGGCCTTGCCGCACAGGTAGATCCGGTTGAAATTGGTCGGGTCGTTGACGAGCATCGGCCTACCGGGCGATTCATCGAGCAGGGCGATGATCTCGACGCCGAACAGCGCCACGACACCGACTTGCGCGGCGGCCGCGGCGAAGCGGCGGTAAACACGGAAGTCGTGGTAGTTCGAGGTACCGACAACGGCCAGACCCTCGGCGGCGGCGAGGCGAGCAGCCTGCTCCGGGGTGTCGAAAGCGGAGAAGTTGGGCGGCAGGTGGACGTGAGTGTTGACGATAGGTCGGCTCGATCCCGCGTTCGTGTCGCCCTCCAGGCGGTCGCCGTCTTCCACGCTGCCCTTTCGACCGTCGCCGCCCGGGGTACTCCAAGCGTTCAAGCCCAACCACGATAAACGAGATCGGCCGAGCTTGCGATGCCCCGCAGCTTGCGGTGGTCGCTGACCGCCCGCTCCGCGATCGAGTGCCACTGCATCGGTCGACTTGCCAGCCCCATCGACGGCCGCGGGCGAGACCAGGGGCCCGAACCCATCGGGGAGGCGGCCGTTGACGTCGGCCCTGCGTGGCCGTGCTGGCATATCAGGCCACCGTCGCCGACGCGTGAGCCGCTGGCTCGTAGCGGCGGAGGGGTTGCGTCGCCCGAACGATCGAGCGCAGAGTGGCGAGATCGCCCCGGATCAATCCCCGGGCTCGGGCCTGGACCAGGACGTTGCCGAGCGCGGTCGCTTCGACGGGCCCGGCCACGACGGGCAGGCCGCAGGCATCAGCCGTGAGTTGGCAGAGGAGCTCGTTCCGGCAGCCGCCGCCCACGATGTGGATTGCCTCGATGTCCAGTCTCGTGAGCCGGCGGGCGTCGTCGATCGCTCGAGCGAAGGCCACCGCCAGGCTGTCGAGGATGCATCGAACCAGCGTCGGCCGAGAGGCAGGCACAGGCTGATCCGTGTCACGGCAATAGGCGGCGATGCGCTCCGGCATGTCTCCGGGCGGCAGGAAACGCGGATCGTCCACGTCGACGACGCTGCCACCTCGAGGCTCGGCGGCGGCCGCCGCCAGCAGCTCGGCCAGATCCAGGCGCTCGCCCCGTCGTTCCCACCACCGCATCGATTCCTGGAGCGGCCACAGACCCAGCACGTTTCGGAGGTAGCGGATTCGTCCGTCTACGCCCAACTCGTTGGTGAAGTTCGCCTGACGGCTCTCCTCGTCGAGTCGCGGCCTCTCGAGTTCGACGCCGACGAGCGACCAGGTCCCGCAGGAGATATACGCGAATCGCTCGTTCTCCGCGGGTACGCCGACTACAGCGGAAGCGGTGTCGTGGGATCCGACGGCGGTCAGTACGGCTCCCTGGGGCAGCCCTGTATCGGCCACAACCTGGGGCCGGATCGGACCAAGAGAGTCCCCGGCGTGGACGAGGGGTGGCAGGACAGCCGCTGGCAGACTTAGCTCCTGGACTAGATCAAGCGCCCAGGACCCTGCGACCGGATCGAAAAGGCCTGTCGTCGAAACGTTCGTAGCTTCGGCGTGCTCGCCTCCGGCCAACCAGTATCCGATGAGGTCCGGGACGAGCAGAAGCCTGGCCGCCTCCTGGAGCTCGGCCGTTCCCTGCGCGGCCGCCAGCTGGTAGACGGTGTTGATGGGCATGAACTGTGTGCCGGTCCTGCCGTAGAGCCGCGCCTGCGGGACGATCCCGTGAACCTTATCTACTCCGCGGGCCGTCCGCGGGTCCCGGTAGTGGTAGGGATTGCCGAGAAGCCGCCCCCCGGCGTCCAGAAGGCCGTAGTCGACGCCCCACCCGTCGACGCCCACACTGCCGATGGAGGGCGCCAGGCGAACCGCCCTCCGCAAGCCTTCCATGATTTCGTGGTGCAGTCGCAACACGTCCCAGTGAAGGCCGTCGGGGAGCGGGACCGGGTCGTTCGGGAACCGGTATGCCTCTTCGAGTTCGAGCGTACTGGGACCGACGCGGCCGACCATCACACGCCCTGAGGAGGCGCCCAGATCGACGGCCGCTACTGTATCGGTCACTGGAGGATGCTCACGCGCCCCACCCGGCCTGCTGACCACCGACTCGCTCGGCCACGATCTTCGCCGTGTAGCCGGATTTCGCGAAAGCCGCCATCGGGTCTGGATCGAGCTTCATGTCCGCTCGCACTTCTCGCAGAAGCGGGCGCACGTCTGTGTCGTAGGCATCCATGAGCACTGCGTGCGCACCGAGCACGTCGCCGGATTGCTGCGCCGCCTCGAGCGCGTTCTGGTCGACGAGCAGCGCCTTGGCCGTCGCTTCCTGGACGTTCATGACGCTGCGGATCTGACCCGGGATCTTGGGTTCCAGGTTGTGGCACTGGTCCAGCATAAACGCGACTCCGCTCTCCGGTCGAAGGGCGCCGGCCTTCACGCACTCGTGCATGATTCGGAAGAGTTGGAAGGGATCGGCTGCGCCGACCATGAGGTCGTCGTCCGCGTAGAACCGCGAGTTGAAGTCGAACGATCCGAGCTTCCCGAGCCGCAGCAGCTGCATGACGATGAACTCGATGTTGGTGCCGGGGGCATGGTGTCCGGTATCGAGGCACACCATCGCGCGGTCGCCGAGCGCCGTGACCTGGGCGTAGCTCGTGCCCCAGTCCGGGACGTCCGTGTGGTAGAAGGCCGGCTCGAAGAACTTGTACTCGAGCACGAGCCTCTGCTTGGGGCCGATCCGGGCGTAGATCTTCGCCAGGGAGTCTGCGAGGCGATCCTGCCGGGCTCGCATATCTTCCTGGCCCGGGTAGTTCGTACCGTCGGCGAGCCAGATCTTGAGGTCGCGGGACCCGGTCTTGTTCATGATGTCGATGCAATCGAAGTGGTGATCGATCGCCTTCTGGCGGATGCGCGGATCCNNGCTCCCGCGCGTGCCGCGCAAGGTCGTCGTAGTCGTCGACCTTGTCCCAGGGGATATGGAGCGCGACCGTGGGCGCGACGCCGGTGAATCGGTTGACCTGCGCGGCGTCGTCGATCTTCTCGTATGCAGTCCGCGGCACGCCTTTCTGGGCGAAGACCTTGAAGCGCGTTCCCGAGTTGCCGAACGCCCAGGATGGGAGCTCGATTCGCTGGGTCCGGAGAACTTCTCGAGCGGATCGACTGTCGGAAATCGTCGTGGTCACGGTCGCCTCCCTGCGTGTGTAGCTGCCGGACGCGCTCAATGGTCGCCGCGGTGGTCGCCGCGGTCCCGGGCGGCCGAGTCCGCGCTGAGGTCTCCGCAGTCGTTGGCTGCCAGCTTGCCACAGGTTCCGATTAGTTTCAATCTCCTCGTTGACAGTTCGATTGCTTCTCCTCTACTGTTTCAACCGCGGTCACTTGAAAGAGCCCATTTTCCTGCAGGCCGCGGCGTCGCCGAAGGAGACTCGAGCCGGGATGGAATCGAGCGAAGGACGGGACGTGTTCGCGCGGGAGCGCCAGCAGCACATCGCACGCAGCGTCGAAGAGCACGGCCGAGTGCGCGTCACGGACCTGGCGGAGAGGTTCGAGGTCTCAGAGGTAACGATTCGCAAGGATCTCCGCGTTCTGGAGGCGGAGGGACGAGTGGTCCGGGCGCATGGCGGCGCGCTGGCGCCGGGCCGAAGCCGACCGGAGCGAGCATTTGATGTACGAGAACGCCTGCAGCGGACAGAGAAGGAGCGGATCGGAGCTGCGGCGGCTGGCCTGGTGATCGACGGCGAAAGCATCGCCCTGGACGCCAGCACGACTGCTCTTGCAATGGCCAGGGCCCTGACGACACGCGCGAACTGGGTGCACCTCACCGTTATCACGAACGGCCTTCGAATCGCCTCGGAGCTCGCCGGCCATCGAGGAATCACCGTGGCGATGCCCGGCGGTTTCGTCCGATCGGAGGCCCTCTCCGTCGTAGGCCCTCTGGGCAGTGGGCTGCTTGAGCGGGTGAACATCCAGAAAGCGTTCATGGGCGCCGCCGGCTTCACCCTGGACACCGGACTCAGCGACGCGACAGATGAAGAAGCCCAGATCAAGCGCCTCATCGTCGGCGCCGCGAGTGAAGTCGTCGCGCTGGTAGACCACACGAAGTGGGGCCGGTCGGCATTCGCAACCTTCTGCCCCACGGACATGTTGAGAGCGGTCGTGACGGATGCCGACGCGCCGGAGGAGATGGCCGAGGCACTCCGTGAGCGGGCCGTACTGGTTCACATCGCTCCAGGATCAGACAAGACATCTGGCCCAGGCCTCGGACAGTCCCTTGGCTCAAGCCTGAAGGGTGCGCCTAGATGAGTGACAGCCAGCCCACCGCGACGATCACGAGCAAAGCGCCGAATGCTGCGGCGTCGCGCACTGCTCCGGCCTCGCTGTCCGGCGTGTCGAAGAGATTCGGGGCCACCCAGGCGCTCGACGACGTTTCCTTGGAATTGCTGCCCGGCGAGATCCACGGCCTCGTGGGAGAGAACGGAGCCGGCAAGAGCACTGTCGTCAAGGTGCTCGCCGGCATCCACCAGCCGGACTCGGGCACGGTCGTAGTCGACGGCAAGCCGGCGCTGCTCCACGGGCCGGCGCATGCGCGATCACTGGGAATCGCCGTCGTCCACCAGGAGCCGCGACTCTTCCCGGATCTCACGGTCGCGGAGAACGTGTTCATGGGCCATGCCCCAACGGGTGGGCTTGGCACCGTGAACTGGCGAGACATGCGGCGCGAGGCGGACAAGATCTTCGAGAGTCTCAGCGTCCGCATTGATTCTGGCGATCTCGTCCGCGGTCTGTCGATGGCCGACCAGCAGTTGATCGAGATCGCCAAGGCACTCTCTATCGAAGCCCGTGTGCTCATTCTGGACGAGCCGACCGCCTCGCTCTCAGCTCACGAAGTCGAGCGGCTATTCGCCATCGTCCGCCAGACCCGCGACCGAGGCGTTGCAGTCCTGTTCGTGAGCCACCGGCTGGAGGAAGTGTTCGATCTGTGCGAACGGGCCACTGTCCTCCGCGACGGGCGCCACGTGATCACGGCACCAACATCTGAACTGACAACCGCCTCTCTCGTCCGCCACATGGTCGGCCGATCCGTGTCGCTGTTCCCCAGGAGCGCCTCGAAGATCGGCGAAGTACTGCTGGACGTGCGCAACCTGACTCGGATCGGGGCCTTCCGCGACGTCTCGTTCTCGGTTCGGTCGGGCGAGATCGTTGGTCTCGCCGGCCTCGTCGGGGCGGGTCGAACGGAGGTCGCTCGCGTATTGTTCGGGCTCGATCGAGCCGACGAGGGAGAGGTTCTGCTCGACGGCAAGCGGGTGCGCTTCGGGACTCCGTCCGCGGCGCTGAGAGCCGGCCTTGCCTACGTCCCGGAAGACCGGCACCTCGATGGCCTGGTCGAGGGTTTCTCGATCGCCGAGAACGTGACCCTGCCGATCATCCCGCGCCTGTTCCCGCGGCTATTCGTCAGGACGAGTCGCGAACGAGAGCTCGCGGGCGGATACGCCGAGAGACTGCGCATCCGCTCCAACGGCGTGCGCGACCTCGTTGAGTCCCTCTCCGGCGGTAACCAGCAGAAGGTGGTCATCGCCAAGTGGCTGGCGACGAACCCTCGCGTGCTCATCCTCGATGAGCCGACCCGTGGCGTCGACATCGGCGCGAAGGTCGAGGTCCACCGGATCATCTCGGACCTTGCCGCTTCCGGGCTCGCGATCGTCCTCATATCCAGCGAGCTTCCCGAGGTCCTCGCCATGAGCGACCGGATCCTCGTGCTCCATGAAGGCCGCATCGCGGCCGAGATCCCGCGGGCCGAGGCCACCGAAGAGCGGGTCATGTTTGCGGCCACGGGTCAGGTAGCGGAGGGTACGTTGAGTGGCGAGTAACGTCGCGGTGGCGCGCAGCCAACGCAACCGCGTCGAAGTTCTGGTCGGCGGGCTCGCCAGATCCCGCGAGTTGACGCTCGCCGGCGTCATCATCGTGCTGTCGGCCATCGTGGCGGTCTTCGCCCCCAACTTCCTGACGACGGACAACCTGGGGCCAGTGACCACCCTGGCGGCGATCATCGCCATCGCCGCAGTGGGCGAGACGATGGTCATCCTGACCAAGAACATCGACCTTTCGGTCGAATCGACAATCGGCGTCGTCGCCTTCACGGTGGGCCTGATCCTCAAGGAGAACGCCCTTCCCGTTCAGCTGGCATGGATCGCTGGGGTCGCAATCGGCCTCGCCCTCGGAATGTGCAACGGGGTCATCGTGGCGCTGTTCAAGGTGCCCTCGATCGTGGCCACGCTCGGCACGCTGAGCATCTTCCGCGGTCTCTGTTTCGTGGTTGCCAACGGCAAAGAGATCAACCTCAACGATCTGCCCGATGGATACACGAACCCCGCGAGCCAGAGCCTCTTTGGCATCCCATTCTTCGTGATCCTGGCGATCGCCGTCGTGGCCGTCATGGCGGTCATCCTCCGCTACTCGACCCTGGGCCGCCTGTTCTACGCCGTCGGCAGCAACGCCGAGGCCGCCGCGACCATCGGCATCCGCTCCCGCGCCACGGTCTTCCTGGCCTTTGCCCTCAGCGGCATGATGGCCGGCATCGCGGGCGTGTTGTGGGGCATCAACTACGGCGCCATTTACGCGAACTCCGCCTCCGGCGAATCGCTGGCCGT
>PMJT01000062.1 GCA_003158495.1 Chloroflexota bacterium
CGTTCGCGTGGCGGGCCGGAGAATCCTGGCGACCCATTTCCGCATTCTGGCCGAGATGCGCAGCCGCGCAGGCGACAGGGGAGCGGCCGTCAACTGCGTCCTGCGTGCGCAACTCGCCTGGCCGCTCTCGCCGTTTCGCAACCTCCGGGCGCTCCGCCGGGCCATGGGATCCGGTCGCGCGGCGGACGGGGCTTCCCCGCCCAGAACATAAGGCAGCCAGCCCCCGATCACGCGGTTGTCTTGCCCGGTCCGGTCAATCCGCCGGCGGTGGGTATCCGGCCAATGCGGTTCGGATCGAGGCGGGGAGAATCCGGCGGGCCCTCAACGCAAGTCTGAGCGGCGCAGAACTCACTCCGAACCGCTCGGCGAAGCAGATCGTGGTCGCCGAGAGCGCCAGCACCTTGTCGCGGAGCCGTAGCGGATCGCGGAAGACGGCTCGGAGATGGCCGTCCCGAAGGGTGCGGTAGTACGCGCCGTGAGACACGGCCAGCCAGGCGTCCGCCCTGTCCGGTTCCAGGTCGCGCGATTGGCGCAGCCGCATTTCCTCGAACGTCTCGGGCGGCCTGTTCTGGCGACGAAAGAAGAGCGTCTCCGGCAGCTGGACGAAGCTGCCCCGCAGCGCCATTTTGGCCAGGACCAGGTGGTCCGGGCTGGGCGTGGATCCATATCCGCCGGTCGCGGCCGCGGCCTCATGTCGCATCACGCCATAGATCGCATTGCACCACCGCAAACGCCAGATGAGGGCCCGGTATCGGTCGAGCGGCTGAGGCTGGTCGATGCCCAGATCGTCGTCCATCACGCCGAGTTCCGCGCCGTCTTCATCTATGAGCATCGTGTGCGAACACGCCAGGACGGCCTTCGGATGCGCCTGGAGAGCGGCAACGCAGGCCGACACGTATCGGCTGTCCCACACGTCGTGGTCGGCCGCCCACATGAAGTACGGCCCGCGTGCGGCCTTCAGGACCGCGTTGAAGTTGCGGCGCTCCCCGAGGTGCGACCGGCGGTGGACCTCGATCCGCGGATCCGTCATCGCCATCTCGTCGCAGATGGATGCGGTCTCGTCGGTTGAACCGTCATCCGAGATGACGATCTTGAGGTTCGGATAATCCTGTCCGACGAGCGACTCGATCGACCGGCGCACGTGACGGGCGCCGTTGAACGCAGGAACGCCGATCGTCACCAGCGGAAAGTGGCTCGGATCCTTCGTTTCCGTCATGGCCGGCTCATGGCCCGCTCATGGCCGACAAGCCGGCAGGCAGGCGGAGTCATCTGGCCGGCGACTCGCGCCGATGCCCCGTGGACGGATTCGTCGGCAGCGGCCGGCAGACCGCCACGAGAAAGACCCAGGGCTTCCTGTCCAGGGGTTGTAGCGAGAATTGGGCCAGCGCGGCCCTCGATGACCGGCCCCTCATCCACGCTCTGAGCCGGTCGACGCGCCGGCCCAGGCGCGATGGCGATCTGAACAATGTTTGCCCATACCAGTCGACCTTGAAGTGCCGTTCGAGCACGGAGGCGAATTCCGCCCGGTCCATCTCCGCAACATGGAACTCGTTGGGGCCGCTCCGGAGGGCGTATACAGGACGATCGGGAGTCGACACGAAGAAGACCCCGTCGCTCTTGACGACGCGCGCAACTTCACCCACGAAACTAGATGGATCCGGGAGGTGCTCGATCGTCTCGAACGAAAGGACGGCGTCGACGGAGGCGTCGGCCAGGGGCAGGGCGGTGGCGTCCGCGACCTCGAACGCAGCCTCCGGCCATTGAGTGCGGGCGAAGCCGATCGTCGCCGGGTCGATGTCGAAACCGACGACGCGATGACCGGCCTGGGCCAGCATGCCGGACCCGTAACCCGTTCCGCAGGCGACGTCGATCACGCTCGACCCGGCTGGAATGCGGGAAAGCGCGAAGGCGTATCTGGCCATGTGCTCCGAATCCCTGGCCTCGCCTCGCCACCAGGAGTCGCCGCGGCCGATGACCACTCGTTCGCCGGTGAATTCGGGTCGAACGGAGCTAGCAGCCCCGGCGGTCACGCCCTTCTCGTTGGTCATAAACTCTCCCGTCGAGCGTAATGTCGGAGGCGTCGCGGGCCAGAACCGTGACATGGTCCGTCGCCGAAGTATGCAGGGTTACGGCCGCGCAAGCTTCAGGGCTGACCTCATGGGCCAATGAGATGGGGCGGCTGGGAGCCTGTACCATGCTCCCCGTGAATTGTGTCGACATAGAGATCGCGGGGCAATGAACGACATCGAAACGATCCGTCAGGGTCAGACCACGCTGGCGTACGTCGTCCGCGCCGGCGCGACCGAAACCAAGACGTCGTTCTTCACGGGCGACGACGCCACCTTCCAGACCGGCTTTGTGGTCTACCCGGCGGGCGGCTCCATCGTTCCTCACGTCCATTTGCCCATCGTCCGTTCGGTCGTCGGGACTTCCGAGCTGCTCCTCGTGCGAAGCGGCAGATGCATCGTCGACATATACGACGACGGCCGCGCCCTGGTGACTTCGCGGCAACTCGAGACCGGCGATCTCGTGATCTTGATGACCGGCGGGCACGGGTTTCGAATGCTCGAGGACACGGTCCTGCTCGAGGTCAAACAGGGCCCGTACGGCGGCCAGGCTGAGAAAACGCGTTTCGATCCGCCCTCCGGGCTGGGGGAATGATCCCCGTCAGCGAACCTCGGCTCGACGGTCGAGAGCTCGAGTACGTCACCGAGTGCCTGACGACGGGCTGGATCTCCTCCGCCGGTCGATTCCTGGGCGAGTTCGAGGAAGACTGGGCACGGTACTGCGACCGGCGATTTGGCGTTGCCGTCTGCAACGGCACCGTCGCCCTCCAGCTGGCCGNNCGCACGCGGGCCATCATGCCGGTGCACATCTACGGCCATCCGGTCGACATGGACCCGCTGCTTGACCTGGCAGAGCGCCACGGACTCGCGATCATCGAGGACGCAGCCGAAGCCCACGGCGCCCAGTACCTCTCCGGGCGGGGCTCGGCTCACTGGCAGCGCTGCGGGAGTTTCGGCGATCTCAGCTGCTTCAGCTTCTACGCCAACAAGCTCGTAACGAGCGGCGAAGGCGGCATGGTCGTCGCGGACGACGAAGCCCTGGCGAGGAAACTCAGGCTGCTGAGGAACCTCGGTTTCGGCCCCGGCCGGAGATTCCTGCACGAAGAACTCGGCTTCAATTTCCGAATGACCAACGTCCAGGCGGCGATCGGCAAGGCCCAGGTCGAGCGCATTGACGACACGGTCGATCAGAAGCGCCGGATCGGACAGCGCTACGTTGAAGGCCTCGCCGGCCTGCCGGGGATACGTCTCCAGGTCGAGCGACCCTGGGCGCGATCGGTCTGGTGGATGAACGGCCTCGTGCTGGACAAACAGAGCGGCCACACGGCCGCTTCGCTGGCCCAGGCGCTTTCGGCGCTTGGCGTCGAAACGCGGCCGTTCTTCCTCGGGATGGATCGGCAGCCGGCGCTGCGGGAGCGCGGGCTTTTCGACGGCGAGAACTATCCGGTGACGGACGAGCTGGCGGAGATGGGCTTGTACCTGCCGTCCGGCGTTGGTCTGACCGGGGAACAGCAGGAAGCCGTGATCGGCGCCGTGAGGAAGGTTCTAGGGTGAGCAGCGTTTTCGGAGCGGACTACGCCGATTCGTACGACGCGCTCTACGCCGACAAGGACTACCGGGCCGAGTGCGATCTGCTCGAGGAAGTGTTTCGCCGCGGCCGACATCAAGTGCGGACCGTGCTTGACATGGGCTCCGGCACGGGGCGCCATTCGGTGGAGCTTGCGTGCAGGGGCTACGACGTCGTCGGGGTAGACCTGTCGGAGGGAATGCTCGAACGCGCTCGGCGTCGAGCCGTCGAACGCGGCGCCACCGGGACCGATTTTCGACTCGGTGACATCGCCACCATCGATCTGGACCGGCGTTTCGATGCCGTTACGTCCATGTTCGCCGTGGTCGGCTACCAGATAACGGACGCGGCGCTGCGAGCGACGTTTGCCAACGCGCGGCGCCATCTCGAGCCCGGCGGACTGTTCGTCTTCGACGTGTGGTACGGCCCGGCGGTCCTCCACCTCGGCCCATCGGAACGCGTCAAGGTAGTGCGAACTGACGCCGGCGAGATCGAGCGGAAGGCAGTTGGGACCATCGAGCCGGCCGGCAACGTGTGCTCGATCCGGTACGAGCTCACGCGGCGCCGGCCGGGCACCCCGGCCGCGACGATCCACGAGACACACCGGATGCGCTACTTCTTCCAGGATGAGTTACGCGGTCATCTGGCCGAGGCCGGGCTTGAACTGCAGACGATAGCCGCCTTCCCAGACGTGGAGAATCCGCCGTCGGTGGAGTCCTGGAACGTCCTCGTGGTCGCCGGCGGCTGAGCCGCCCGGGCCGCCGGACAGCCTCGCATCCGCGCGCCCGATCCGGCCCGATCCGGCGGCCGATCTACCGTCCGGTACCGCCCAGGACTGCCGGCACGGTTCGGGCGATGATCTTGAAGTCAAGCCAGAGCGACCAAGTGTCGATGTACTCGAGGTCCTGCTCCACCCATCGGTCGAATTCGGGGTCGCGCCGGGCCCCGACCTGCCAAAGGCCGGTAATCCCGGGCTTCATCGACAAGCGCCGGCGATGCCACACGTCGTACTGGGCGACTTCGGCCGGAAGAGGCGGCCGAGGGCCGACCAGGCTCATCGGGCCCCGCAGCACATTGAGAAGCTGAGGCAATTCGTCGAGCGACGTTCGCCGAAGCACGCGCCCGACGCGAGTGATGCGCGGGTCTTTGGCCAGCTTGAACGCGTGCCCTCGGATCTCGTTCTCGGGCAGCAGGTCCTTGAGCTGGTCCTCTGCGTCCATGCACATGCTCCGGAACTTGACCACGAAGAACGGCCGGCCGTGAAGACCCACCCTCTCCTGTCGGAAGAATACCGGTCCCCCCGTGTCGATTTTGATGGCCAGGGCGACCAGGAGCATCAAGGGAGAGAAGACAATGAGTAGCAGAGCAGCGCCGACGACGTCCACCAGCCGCTTGAGCCCAAGGCTTACGGCTCTATCCGGTCCGTTGGCGAGCGAGTACACGCCGATTCCGTCGATGCTTTCCAGCCGAGCGGCCGTGAGGACACGTTCGATCGGGGCCACCGGGATACGAACGACCTTGCCTTCCTGCTCGCATACGTACACGGCCTGCTCGATAAGCTCCTGGTTGGAGAACGGCAGACAGATCGCCACCTCGTCCACTATCTGGCTGTGGAAGACTTGCTCTAGGTCGGACAGCATTCCGAGCAGCGGGCGATCAAGGACGACGCCTCCGTCGGATCGATCGGCTTTCAGGTGGCCGATTACGACCAGTCCCAGCTCGGCGTGGCTCTCGATCAAGTCGGCGAAGGCCTTCGCGCGCGAATTGGCTCCCACGACCAGCACGTAGCGGACGTTGCGACCGTGGTCGCGAGCAAATACGAGGAACTGGCGGATGGCGATCCTGATCCCGATCGCCGCTGCCGCAAGCGACGGAATGACGACGATCAGCAGCAGCCGGCTGACGTTCGGCAACTTGAGGACGTAGAGCAAGCTCAGGGTGAATGCCAGCTGCACCAGGGTGGCTCGCAGGACGGCAACCACATCTCCGCGTCTGGTCCACCTGGCGCGGCTGCGGTACATCCCGTGCATCCATAGGACTGCGATCCACATGCCCACGAAGACGGCAACCGCAAGGTTGGCATCAGGCAGGGATGCCTTGACGTCCGGGGGCCAGCCCGACGTTCGCCCAAAGCGGATGTTCGTTGCAACCAGGACGACCGCGAACGCCAGGACTGTGTCCGCGGCGACGAGGGTCAAGCGTAGAGCCGCGGCGTAGCGGCGAATCATGCGTCCATTACTCCCTCCATGGGCACTCGAGTCCACCCCGGCCCAGACCCCGAGTATCCCTCCGTCGGGCTCTTAGCGCAACCTCCGGTACGTCTCACGGTGTGATAGCGTCTCCGTCTGGAGGCCGAACAGGTCGGTCCGCAGGAGCGGGCCTTGCGCTCTTGCCCGTCTTGAGGATGGAGCAGCCAACCCATGCCCTTCGCAATCGAACTGACCGATCTCGACGATGTCAAGATCGTCGTGCCCTTGGCCATGCGGGACGATCGGGGCTTCTTCATGGAAGTCTACCGGCAGGACCTGTTTGCCGAGCTCGGCCTGCCGGCCAGCTTCCTCCAGCTGAACCACTCGCGATCGAGCAAGGGCGTATTGCGCGGCCTGCACTTCCAGTGGGATCCGCCTATGGGCAAGCTCATGAGGGTGACTCAGGGTCGTGCCTTTCTCGTTGCAGTCGACATCAGGGTTGGATCGCCGACGCTTGGCAAATGGGTGGGCGTCGAAATGTCGTCGGACGAACCTCGCCAGCTGTGGGCCCCGGCCAGCTTCGCGCGCGGGTTCTGCGTGCTCTCGGACTACGCCGAGATCGAGTACCTGACCACCGGCACATATAGCCGCGCCACGGAGTCCGGGGTTCGTTGGAACGATCCCGCCATAGGGATCGAATGGCCGGTTGTGGATCCGATCCTCTCGGCCAAGGACGAATCCGCGCAATACCTGCGCGAGTGGCTAGCGCGGCCCGAGTCTGCGAATTTCACTTACCGTGGAGCCGACCCCACAGATTCTTGAGTAATCGCAGGCTTTCGCCGTCGGCTGCGTAAGACTTCGGGATCCGTCGGTCCTGGACTCCCCGCCGTCCCGCGGCCCCGCATCGAGGCGGTCTCAAGGGTCGCTGTGCTACAGTCCCAACGATTTGGAAACGAACGAGACGCCAGCCAGGGGTAGCCGCAGGTCGCATTCCATTGCGGCCTTCCTGTCTTTTCTCTGGCCCGGGCTGGGTCAGTTCTACCTGCGGAACCGACGCGCCGCGGCGATCTTTGCGCTGCCGGCGGTGCTGATTCTCGCGCTCGTCGCGTACGAATTGCGTCAGGGCCCGTATGTGTTTGTGACGCGTTTCGTTGACCCGTCCTTCAGCCGCACCGCCGCGATCATTGCCGTTCTGTTCGGTTTGTGGAGGTTGGCGGCCGTTGTGCACGCCTTCATAGACAACGACCGGGCCAGGGCCCGTTCCGTGCTCGACCGAGCCGTCGTGGTCGCCCTGGCGGCCGTGATCGTGATCAGCCATGCCGGCGCCGGCTTTTTGCTGGCACAAACCTCCGACGCTACCTCCAAAGTCTTCGCGACGCCGGGTCCGTCTTCGCTGGTCGACCTGACCACGCCTGTTCCGAGCCTGGATGCGTCCGCTACGCCAGGGCCGACCTCCACGCCGACTCCGGCTCCATCGATCGATAAGAGGGTGACGATTCTGCTGACCGGCTTCGACGCCGGGCCGGGACGGCAGGAGATCCTGTACGACTCCATGATGCTCGTCAGCTTCGACCCAACGACCAACTCGGTCCAGATGATCAACGTGCCTCGAGACAGCACTAGTTTCCCGCTCTACTTCGGCCGGCATCCGGTGGTCCCGACCTCCCTCCGCCTGAACTCGTTGCCGAGCAACGTCTCCAAGCACTACATCGTCGGCTCGCCGGACAGTCCTTACATGACCCTGGTAAACGAGGTCAGCTACCTCGTCGGAATCCACATCGACTACTACGCGGCGATGGACCTGATGGGTTTCGCTACCCTCATCGATCAGGTCGGAGGGATCGACGTGGTCAACCCCGCTGCGATCAACGATCCGTACTACGACTGGCTGGACGGAGTCCACTTCGGCTTCACGCTCGCCGCCGGGCCGCAGCACCTGGACGGAAAGCACGCCCTGGCCTACGTCCGGTCGCGCAAGAGCGCTGGCGACAACGACTTCGGCCGGTCGTCTCGCCAGCAGGAGGTCCTTGTTTCGTTGCTGCACAAGATGGCCCAGCCTTCCGAGATCCTGAACATCCCGAGTCTGCTCACGACGCTCGGCTGGACTGTGACGACCAACTTCCCGGCCGGCCAGGTGGCCGACTACGTAGCGATCGGTCAGAACGTCCCAAGCGACCACTTCACGGGCTTTGTCCTGAGTCCCACCGACGGATACTCGGAATACCTTCCCAGCGGTGCGCTGTGCCTGTTCAACGCCAGGGTTGCCGCACTCTCCGTAAAGCTGTTCGGCACCGACAGTCTCTGGAGCGGCAAGCCGCAGCCCGCCAACACCTGCCCGGCATAGCGTTCCCTGGTCGGGCCTCCGGCCCGGCGAACGCGGCTGTCCGCCGAACGCGGCCGCCCGCCATCGGGTTGGGCTGCGCGGCCAGGCAGAGTTCGATTCCTACTGCGGCTTGAGAATAGTGGCCAGGCGGTCGACGACGTAGTCGACTTCGTCGTCGGACAGGTCGGGGTAGATCGGCAGCGAAATCTCGCGCTCGAACTGCAGGTTGGCCACGGGCAGATCCGCCGGGGCGTAGCCGTAGGTGCGGCGGTAGTAGGGATGCAGGTGCAGGGGGATGAAGTGGACGCTCGTGCCGACGCCGGCTTCGGCCAGCCTGTCAATAGCCTCGGCGCGCGTGACGGCGACGCGATCCAGGTGCAGGCGGATGGGGTAGAGGTGCCAGGCGTGGACCTCGTTCGGCCCGGCCGCGGCCGGCAACTCGACCAGGTCCGCGATCGCGGATGCGGCGAAGGCCCGGTCGTAGCGACGAGCGACGCGTTCGCGCTCGACGCGCATTGCCTCGGCGCGGTCCAGTTGCACCAGGCCAATCGCGGCGGCCACGTCCGTCAGGTTGTACTTGAACCCGACGTCCTCGATCTCGTAATACCAGCTGCCGCCGCCTGAATACCGTTTCCACGCGTCTCGAGTCAGACCGTGGAGCCGCATCGAGCGGGCCCGGTTCGCGATCTCGGGCGAGTCGGTCAGGAGCATCCCGCCCTCACCGGTTGTGACCGTCTTGGTGGCGTAGAAGCTCAGCGCCCCGGCCGTCCCGACAGTGCCGGCCTCGCGGCCGTCCCGGCTGCAGGGCAGTGCGTGGGCCGCATCCTCGATCACCGGCAGGTTCCGGCTCCGGGCGAGCTCAAGGATCGGGTCCATGTCGGCCATCAAGCCGCCGAAATGGACGACCATGATGGCCTTCGTCTCGGGCCGGAGCTGGGCCTCGATCGTCGCGGCCGTGGCGTTGAAGGTGACCGGATCCACGTCCGCGAGTCGCGGCCGAGCGCCCAGGTAGCGGACCGTCTCACCGCACGCGGCGAAGGTGTACGTGGGCACGACAACTTCGTCGCCAGCCTTGATGCCGAGCGCTTCGAGGATCAGGTGGAGTGCCGCGGTGGCTGAGTTGACCGCGACGGCATGCCCGCAGCCGAGGCGATTCTTGACGGCTTCTTCGAACGCGACCGTCCTCTGGCCGGTGGTCAGCCAGCGGGAGTCCAGGACCTCCATGACGGCGTCGCGTTCGGCCTGGCCGATGGAGGGCCGGTGGAACGGGATGTGCCGCGCCGGCGCCGCGTCCCCGGCCGAGGACTGAGCGGCGGCGACGGCTGCGGGCTTGGGCGTGGCAGTCATTCGCTTGCCTCTCGTGGCGTTGGGGTGGGCGCTGGCGCGGGCGCGGTCGCCGCAGCCGGATCTGTAGGGGCAGCGGCAGGGGCAGCGCCCGCCGCCGCCTGCGCCTCGACCGGCACCTTGCCGAGCGAGGCGACCCGGCGCAGCAGGTCGCGGACGCGGATGTCGTCGTGGTCCTGTGTGGCGGCGGCGAGATCGCCGAGCAACTCCTGGAGGGGCTTGCCGACGGTTCCGATCGCACTGGCCCGGACCCGCATGATCGAGGGGTGCCCGGTCCGGTCCGTTGTCTCGTGGTCGTGGAAGAGCGACTCGTGGAGCCGCTCACCGGCCCGGAGACCGGTGTAGACGATCGGCACGTTCTCCTCGGTCAGGCCGGACAGGTGGATCAGGTCTCGGGCCAGGTCCACGATCTTCACCGGATCGCCCATGTCGAGGACGAAGATCACGCCGCTGTCCGGCGTGGCCCCGGCCTGCAGGATCAGGCTCACGGCCTCGGGAATCGTCATGAAGTAGCGCGTCGCGTCGGCGTGGGTGATCGTGATCGGCCGGCCGAGCTCCAGCTGGCGCTGGAATATCGGAATGACGCTCCCGCTGGATCCCAGTACGTTGCCGAACCGGACCGCGACGTAGGGCCGGCCCGTGCGCCGGGCGCTGGCGACCGTGAGGAGTTCGGCCAGGCGCTTGGTGGCGCCCATGGCGGAAACCGGCTCAACGGCTTTGTCCGTGGAGATAAAGACGAGGCGTCCGACGCCGAGCCGTTCGCAGGCCGAGATTACGTTCTGCGAGCCGAAAACGTTGGTCATGGCGCCCTCGGCCGGGGAGTGTTCGACCATCGGCACGTGCTTGAGCGCCGCTGCGTGGAAGACGACGTCCGGACGGGCCCTGGAGATGAAGGCGTCGACCGCTTCCTGCGATCGAATGTCGGCCAGGACGGGCTCGAATGTGACGCCGGGGTTGGCGGACAGGCGTTCGGCCAGCTCGCGCTCCATGGACCACAGCGACTCTTCGTGGTTGTCGACTATCGTCAGGAGACGCGGTCCCATCGCCAGGATCTGGCGGACCAGCTCGCTGCCGATCGATCCGCCGCCGCCCGTAACCAGGACGCTGGCCCCGTTCAGGTAGCCGGCGAGCGCGTCGCTGTCGATTTCCACCGGTTCGCGGCGGAGCAGGTCATCGACGCTGACGCGGCGGATCCGAGCCGTGAGGCTCTCGCCGCCGAGCAGTTCGCGCGGGTGCGGCACGGTTCGGACCTGCAGCCCGAGTTCCTGGCCGCGCTCGAATGCGCGCCTGATCGCCGGACCCGAGGCGGTCGGCATGGCCACGAGCAGCTGGCGGGCGTGGGTGTCGTGGGCGGCCTTTGGCAACTCGTCCAATCCGCCGAAGACGCGCTTGCCGAGAAGCCGCGAACCGTGCTTGAGGGGATCGTCGTCGATGAAGCCGACGATGTTCAGGTGGGCGGCCGGATCGCGGCCGGCGACTCGCGCGACCGTGGCGCCGGTTTCGCCTGCGCCGTAGACGATCGTCGGCAGCAAACCCTGCTCTTCGTCCGTTCCGCCGGAAAGTCCGCGCCGCTCGAGAGTGGCACGCACCGCGAACCGCCCGCCGCCGACGAACGCGACTTCCAGGAGCGCTTCGACGGCAAATATGGATCGAGGATAGTTGGTCGTTCCCGGGACCTTGAACGCGGCCAGGATCAGAAAACCGAACACGGCGATGGCTGTGGCCACAACAACGGCGAAGACGATGAGGTACATCTCCTGAACCGAGGCATAGCGCCACTCGCGCCGGTACAAGCCGAAGCCGACGAAGACGAGCGGCATCACGATCAGCGGGATCAGGCCCGCCGGCATGGCATCGCGGAGGTTCCGGGCGAAGTCCGAGAGGTCGAATCGGAGGAGGAACGCCAATACGATTGCGGCGGCCGTGACGGCCACGTCGTAGATGAAGAGGTGGCGGCCGCGGAGGGCGAAACTACGCATCTGTGGGTTCCTCGATCGCCGCCTGCACCCCGGCGGGAAGGTGGATGGGCCGGCCAAGCAACGCCATCGGCGTCTTCGCCAGTATCCACAGGTCGAGCCTGGTAGAGCGGTTGCGCAGGTAAGCGGCGTCGATGACCACCTTACGCGGCAGGATCGCCTCGCGGTAGTGGGTGTCCGGGTCGGCCGCGCCCNNCGCGGCCCAACGAGCCGCATCTGGCCGCGGGCCACGTTCCAGAGCTGTGGTAGTTCGTCCAGCCGGAACCGGCGCAGCAGGCCGCCGACGCGGGTCACGCGCGGGTCGCGGCCGGTGGTCACGCCGGGGCCGAGACCGGTCCGGGCCGCCTTCATCGTCCGCAGCTTGAGGCACCGGAACGGTTGGCCGCCGGCGCCCATGCGCTCGGCCTGGTAGAGAAAGGGGCCGCGGCTGTCGACGCGAACGGCAAGCGCCAGTGCCAGGAGCAGCGGGGCAGTCAGGACGGCCAGCACGAGGGCTATGGCACGCTGCACGGGATCAGGCATGGGCGGTGAGGGATGCTCTCATCTCCGCCGATGCTACTCGGTCGGAGTGGCGCTCGCTCCGGAGCGGGGCGGGGGAACGTGTATATTCGCCCAATGTCCGCCACTCCCGACACCGCCGAACTCGATCCGAGCGCGCTTCCGGCCCGTGCCGGCTGGGCCAACGACACGTCGCTGTTCGCTTCTCGAGTGGCGGTGATTTTCGCCACGAAGATCGGCGTCTTCCTGATGGGCGGCGCGACACTCTTCCTCGTGGCCGCGCTGCTGGACCCGGGCCCGGCAGGCGAGTACAGCCTGCTCCAGACGTGGATCGGGATGCTCTTTGCGTTCGGGCAACTCGGGATGCCATCGGCGATGACGTTCATGGCCGGCCGCGGCGGATCCGTCGCGGCGCTTCAGCGCATCGCCATCGGGCTCACGATCGGCCTTTCGCTGGCTCTGGCCGCAGTAGTCCTGGCGGCCCTGCCGTTCCTGCAGGACACGGTGCTGCGGGCTCTCGGCGGTGGCAGCGCTACGGCATCGAGCGATCTGCTGAAGCTGCTCCTGGCCGCCGTGCCGATGCTGCTGATCTCGCAATTCGGGGCCGGCGTCCTGTACACGCACGGCCTCAACCGTGCCTACAACAGGATCCAGCTGCTCGTCGCGGCATCGATGCTCATACTCACCGGGATCCTGATCGGGTTCGTTCCGTTCGGTGTAGGCGGGGCGGTCACTGCCTATCTCGTCGCCAATGCCCTGGGGGCAGTCGCTGTCCTGTATGAAGTGAACAGGCTGGCGCGTCGATCCAGGGACTCGGCCGACGGGCAGGTTTCACTCACGGCCTTCGCCGCGTACGGTCTGAAGCTCTACCCGCAGAGCATCACCACGTTCTTCAGCTATCGCGCCGACGTGTTGTTGTTGAGCTGGCTGCTCGGCGACCCGAAGCTCATCATCTATTACGGCGTTGCGGTCAAGATCGCGGAGATGACCTTCTACGTCCCGGACTCGATCGCCGCCATGCTCTACCCGGCGATCTCGGCGTCCACGAAGGTGGAGGCCGACAGGCTGGCGACGTCGGTCTCGCGGCTGGCGATGCTGCTGACGTTCCTGGTCGCGGTAGCGATCATCCCGGCCGGTTGCGTGGCTATCTGGGTCCTGCTGAGACCCGAATACCACGCCGCGATTCCCGCGCTGCTCGTCATCATGCCCGGAATCCTGTCGCTCAGCCTGTCCAAAGTCCTGGCCTGTTACGTGTCCGGGTTGGGCCGGCCCGTCGCAACCACGGCAGCCGGGATGGTTGGCCTGTCCGTCAACCTGGTTGTGAACCTGATCCTGATTCCGCGGTGGGGGATCGTCGGCGCGTCGGCGGCGTCCCTCGTCTCCTACAGCTGCCACGCCGCGATCCTGCTGGCGATCTCGAGCCGCTGGGCCCACGTGTCGCCGTTCGCCTTCATCCTGCCGCGTCGCGCCGAATTCACCCGGGTGTGGGGGTCGGCCCGGGGCGTCCTGGCCATCGTGCGCGCCATGTTGTGGCGGCGCGGCCGGCCAGCCGGCGGGACCGCCGTCGGCGGGTAGGCACGAGAGCTTCGCCGGGCAGACGGGACGGCGAGGCGCATGCGCGTGGCCCCCGAAAGAATCGGTCCCACGTGGATCGCTTACCATCGGCCGCATGAAGACCGCTCTCCGCCGCATAGCTTCCGGCGTCATCGAATGGCTGCTCGCCGAAAGGCCCGATCGCGCCGTCATCGCCCTGGCCATCGTCGGCGCCGTCGCGACCGCCGCCGTTTGCCTGCCGCGCGGTTTCGAGCGCAGCGGCATCCAGGTTCCGGCCGTCGCGGCCTGGGGAATCATGGGCATCGGGGTCGTGCTCGCCATCCTGGCTGCCCTGCGTCCGTGGCCGGCACTGCTGGCCTGGATCGTCTTCATGCCGTTCTTCACCTCCGCGAGGATCGGTCCGGTCGTCGGTTGGATGCAGCTCACGAGCACGACGGTCATCCTGGCGACCCTGGCGTGTTCGTTCCTCCTGGGTTTCCGTCGGACACGGCCGAATACCCATGCCGGCCCGCTCGGTCTTGCCGCGGTGATGGCGGCCCTGGCGGTCCTCGCGACCGCGATTTCGCCGGATCTCTCGACGAGCGCCTCTATCACGCTCCACGGCATCGTCGAGCCGATCGTAGTGGGCGTGCTGATCGTCCTCGTCCTGCCGACGCTGCGGCAGCTGGTCGCGCTCGCCGGTGCCATGACCGCCTCGGTCGTGATCGCCGGCATGATCAACCTGGTTCGGATCGTCCTGGTCGTTCACCATCTGGGCGACTTCCAGGCGCTGCGGAACGAGTTCGGGCGGATCACCTTCTACAACGTCGGGCTGTTCGGGGCGATGCTGGTGACGGTCCTGCCGCTTATCGCGATCGTGATCGCCCGCCCGGCGCTCATCTCCGGGGCCATCGAGCGTGCTATCGGCACCGTCGCCGCGGCGTTCGGGCGGACCACGTCGGCAATCCAATTCGGCGACGGAGCTTCGAAGCTGTTGCGGCTCGCCGCCGCGATCATCTTCGGGTTCCTGCTCCTCGAGATTGCCCTGACGTTCTCGAAGAGCGCCTGGATCGCTTGCGCCGTCGTCGGCCTGGGTCTGGCGGTGTTCCTGCCGCGCGACTGGCGGAGCCGCGGCATCGGGCTGGCGGGAATCGGCGCCGTCGCGATCCTCTTCGTGCTGATCTCGGTGGTGACTAACGCTCCCACGAGCGACCGCAGCAACTCGTTCGATCCGAATTCGGCCGAGGGCGAGGCCTCAATAACGGCGCGGTTCCAGGCCACCAAGGCCGCCGTGCACATGGCCATAGACCATCCAATCCTTGGCGTGGGCCCCGGCTTGTTCGGGTACCAGTACGCCGGCCACTACCGCAGCGCCGACGTAAAGGACCTGCTCCAGTCGGCCCACGACATGATCCCGAATATCGCCGCCGAGTACGGCGTGCCGCTCGCGCTGATCTTCAGCCTGACGGTGCTGGCCGCGCTGCTCGCAGCACTGCGGACGTGGCTCAGCGGAGCCGGTCTGGCGCGGCTACTTGCCCTGGCGTTCGGGCTGTCCCTGCTTGCTTTCATGATCGTCGCCACGCTATTCGGCACGGACCTGTATAGGACCTATCGATACATGAACACCGATGTGGTGTTCCTCGGCCTGCTGCTGGGGTCGATTTCCGTCCTTGCCTCGCGGGCGAACGAAACGACCGACAGCCCAGGTGAGGGCGGGGCCGTCTAGCCCGACGCCGTCGACCCCGCGCGGCCGCGGCCGACTGTAGGTGGCCGAAATCACCCGCCGCCCCGCCTGGGCGGTGCCTGGGCCGCCGGTTCGCATCTCGTATGCTGTGGCGACATGGACGCTGCCCCCGAACCAACGGCCGCCGGTGCGGCCCACCGGCCGATTCGGCTCCTCTTCGTCACGAGCCTGTATCCCACGCCGGACCGCCCGCAGATGGGCGCCTTTGTCGCCCGACGCGTGGATGAGCTGAGAAGCCGAGGCGTGGAAGTCGTGGTTGCCGCGCCTTCCAACTACTCCCACTCGATCCTGCGGCGGCATCTCGGCATATTGCACACAGCGCTCACGGCCAGGGGTCGTTTCGACGGCGTCGAAGGCCACGTGGTGTATCCGACGGGATTGATCGCATGGCTGGCCGCGCGTCTTCGCCGCAGGCCCGTCCTGCTCTACGCTCACGGCTCCGACGTGCTGGTTGCGGCACGGAAGTCCCGTCTGCACGCCCGCCTGGCTCGTTTCGCCGTCGCCCACGCGGATGCTCGCGTCGCCAACTCGTTTTGGGTCGCCGACGCCGTTGCCGCCCTCGGCCGAACCGCGCAAGTCATTCCGCCCGGGGTCGATCTGGACCGCTTTAAGCCGGAGGACGAGGGTGCGGCTCGCGATCGCCTCGGGCTGGACCACGACGCGAGGATTGCGCTGTTCATTGGCGGTCTGGTTCAGATCAAGGGCCCGGACGTCTTCGCCGAGGCGATGACTGGTGCGAAGGGCTGGCTGGGCATCGTCGTCGGCGACGGGCCGCTGGCCGACCGCGTCGCCGCGTCGGGGTCCGTGGCGGTCTACCCCGCGGTTTCCCCCGACCAGGTGCCGGAGTGGCTCACCGCCGCGGACATCGTCGTCGTTCCGTCGCGTGGAGAGGGCCTGGGCCTGGCCGCGGTCGAAGCGCTCGCCTGCGGTAGACCGGTCGTGGCCTCGAACGTCGGCGGATTGCCCGAGGTCGTGCACGACGGAGCGAACGGCCTGCTCGTGCCCGTGGGTGATGCCGCGGCTCTCCGTGTCGCGATCGAGAGGCTCTCGGAAGAACCGATCCGGACCGCGCTAGGGAAGGCCGGGCCCGGGTCCGTGGCGTCACACGGCATCATCGAGGTTACAGATTCGATGGCGAAGGCCTGGCGCAGACTTGGAGTCGCGCTCTAGCGTCTCAGTTCTTGCCGGCCAGCCGAGCTACTTCGGCGTAAACGGCCTCCATACGGTCGACGCACTCGTCCCACCGGTACTCGGCCACGACCAGGCGGCGACCAGCGTCCCCGAGTCGGGCTCGAAGCCCAGGGTCCGCAATGACACGCGCCAGCGCCAAGGCCAGGGCGTCCGCATCGTCAGGGGGTACGAGAATCCCGGTCTCGCCATCGACGACGATCTCGGGGATCCCGCCTACCCTCGTGGCGATTACCGGCAGGCCCGACGCCGACGCTTCGGCAGCCGCCACGCCCCAGGCCTCCCGCCGCGACGGCATCACGAAGACGTCGAGGTCGGCCAGCATCGACACGACCTCCGCGTGGGATAGCCGGCCCGGGAATCGAACCCGATCTCGAAGGCCGAGGGTCGCGACTCGATCCTCCAGCGCGGCCTTCATCCCATCGCCGCCTGCCAGGACCGCCTCGAAAGCCAGGTCGGACGGCAACCGGCCGAGGGCCTCGATCAGCAAGTCGGGTCCATAACCCTCCGCCAGCCTCACCTTTGCGAAGCCGATTCGGATCGCGCCGGGACGGCGCTCTCCGCCGGGCGGCCGGAAGAGGTTGGTGTCGATTCCGAACGGAATCACGACGGCCTCCGCGCCGAAACGGCGCCGGACCGTGTCCGCCAGGTACTTGGACGTGGCGGTGAGGCGGTCGGCGCCGTGGAAAAGGGCTGCCTGCTGGCGGCCACGGAGTCGAGATACCAGCCCCGAACCTTCCGTGGTGACGTCGGTGCCCCAGGCGTGCAGCACGATCGGATGAATCCCTCGCATTCCGGTGCTGAGCAGACCACTGGGAATGCCGTGAACCGCGACGAGCCCGTTCGGTCTGTGGGCGACATCCGCCATGGCCCGGCGGAGCTCCAGGAACGCCGAAGCCTTCTGTAGCGGGGACCGGCCCCGTCCCGACAGGTCAATCGGGACGATGGTGTGGCCGCGCGCGCCCATGGCGTCGGCCCAGCGCTGTATGTGGACGCTCGCCTGGTTGCCCACGAGGCCAAGAGTGATCGAATGCGTCGTTCGGCTCATCGGCTCCGTCTCTTCGCGTTCGGCCGTCTGGCGGACGGGTTAGGCGGCGGCAAGATTACCATCGGCCCTCATCCTTCACCGGCATCGGGAAGGGCCCGGCCGGCGGCTCGCCCACGACGGGCCGATGCCGACTCGCTTCTTGTAGACTCGCGGCCATGGGTTCCTTGCGAGTCGCGATGCTCCTCTACGGCGACATCGAGCACGACGCGCGCGTGCGCCGTGAGGCCTCGGCGCTGATTGCCGCCGGCCACGAAGTGATCATCGCCGTGCTTGCCTCATCGCCTGCAGATGCGACCAGGAGGCTCGATGGGGCGCGTATTGTGCCGGTCTCCCCGGGCCGCCGCGGCACGAGGCCGGGGTCGAAGAGCCCATTCATGTCTCGCGTGAGAGTGCCTCTCGTCGGTACCGTTGGGCGGATGGTCGCGGGCTTGAGGTGGCTAGTCGGCTACGTGACCACGTATCTCGCCTGGCGGCGCGAGGCGGTACGCCTCCTCCCTCCTGCGGACGTCTGGCACGGCCATGACTTTTTGGGCCTCCTCGCGGCGCAGAGCCTGAGGGCCCGACACGGCGGGAAGCTCGTCTACGACAGTCACGAACTCTTCGGCGAGACGGTCACAGCGTCCAGGATGCCGTGGCCGGCGCGGAAGCTTCTGGCGTGGATAGAGGGACGGGCTGCTCGGAACGCCGACGTCGTGATCACAGTGAACGACGCGGTCGCGGCCGAGCTGGGCCGGCGCTTCCGGGTCAAGCCGGCCGTCGTCATGAAC
Source organism: Chloroflexota bacterium (assembly GCA_003158495.1). Taxonomy (GTDB): domain Bacteria; phylum Chloroflexota; class Limnocylindria; order Limnocylindrales; family CSP1-4; genus Fen-1039. Next base: position 18,244 of record PMJT01000062.1, read on the forward strand.
TGCCCGCCGCTCCGCGCTCGCGACGTCGGGCCGGGCGTCATGCGCGCTGTGCTCGGCCTGGGCGACCGCCAGGTCGTGCTGCACCACGGCGCGCTCCAGCTGGGTCGTGGCATCGAGCAGCTGATAGCCGCGACGGCGCTGCTGCCGGCCGAAGTTGCGGTCGTCATCCTCGGCTACGGCGACAGATACGAGGTGGCCGCCACCGCGGCTTCGACGAACCTGGCCGGGCGTCTCTACGTCCATCCGGCCGTCCCGGTCGATGAGCTCGGCAGCTGGGTACAGGACGCCACGATCGGTGTACTGCCTTTCCAGCCGGCGACCCTCAACATCAAGCTGAGCACGCCGACCAAGATGTTCGAGTACCTCGAGCGCGGCGTGCCCATGGTCGCTTGCGACTTTCCTTCGATCCGCCAGATCGTGGAAGAGGCCGACGCGGGGATCATCTGCGACACGACGCGGCCCGATGCGATCGCTTCGGCCATTCGCGAGTTGCTGGGCGAACCGCCGGAACGGCTGGCGGCCCGGCGGTTCGCTGCCCGAAAGGCGGCTGAGACCAAATACAACTGGCAGGCGCAGGCGGACACGCTTGCGATGCTCTACAGGAAGCTCGAAGTCGGGGATAAGGGAGCCGCGTGACGACCGACCAATCGCCGGCCCGACCCTTCGTCTCGGTCCTGTTGCCGGTCCGCGGCGAGTCGGCCGAGCTGCTCGAGTGCCTGGCCTCGCTGGCCAGCCAGACCTATCCCCGCGACCGCTTCGAGGTCCTGATCGCAGACGCGTCCGACACGCCCGTTGACCCTACCGTCGTGCCGGCCGGCCTTGACGCTCACATCTACCCAAACCCGGCGCGGGTCATGAGCCCCGGGCTGAACATGTTGGCCACCCACGCCCGCGGCGAGTACCTCTCTATCGTCAGCGCCCACAGCTATCTCCCCGACGGCTACTTTGAGCGCATGGTCGATACGGCAGCGGCGACCGGGGCCGCGAACGTTGGCACCCGGGTCCGCAAGGTCGCCCACTCTCCGTGGGGGCTGGCGATTGCCGCGGCCACTTCCAGTCCGTTCGGTGTGGGATCGAGCGTCCAGCACCACGGCACGCAGGCCGAACCGGCGGACTCGGCATTTCCGGGTTTCATCTCGCGGGCGATGTTCGAGAAGCTCGGCGGCTTCAACACGGCTCTCGCCTGCAACGAGGATGACGAGTTCAACGCTCGAGTCAGAGCCGCCGGTGGCCTGGTCTGGTACGAGCCCGCGGTCGAGGTCGCCTACCGGCCGCGCGAAACCCCGGCCGGCGTCTTTCGGCAGCACTACCGCTACGGTCGCTGGAAGATCGCCGTGGCAAGGCTCGGGGTGCCCGGTTACCTGAGGGCGCGGCACGCGATCCCAAGCCTGGTCGTGGTGGGGGCTGTCGCCGGCCCGGTGTTGTCGATCGTCTGGCGGCCGTTTGCCATCCCGACCGCCGCCGCGGGGCTGGCTTACTGCGCCGTCGCGATCGAAGAGGGACGGCGCATGGGGCGGCGCTACGGCTCGAATGCCCTGCGTACGGCCCTCGTCTTCCCAGTCGTCCATGCGGCCTACGGACTTGGCTTCCTGCGCGGGTTGCTCGACCGAGGGCTGCCGAAGGAACGCTGAGCGCGCGCCGACGCGGCCCGGCATGTCCGCGGCAGTTTGGCGTCGCCGACCGCGACCCTGGCGCTGCCGCAAGCCGGTTACTATCCCCAGCACGGGGTTGAGCAGAGTGGTGAGGTCGATGGAAGCTGCGGCGGACAAGGGGACGGTCGTGTATCGCGACCTGCAGGTCGGGGATCTGCCGGCCGCGGCCGCGCTCCATCGCGAGGTCTTTGCCGACTACTTCCTCGGCCACATGGGCCAGCGGTTTCTGGAGCTCTTCTACGGGGAGTTTGTGGGCCGGCCCGGGACCTACACCGTGGTGGCCCTCGACGGCGGCCACGTCGTCGGGACGGTCATCGGTGCGACGGACCTGGCGCGGGTTTTCAGCGACTTCTACCGGCGCCATTTCGTGGCTTTGGCCTGGCAGGTGATGGTCCGCTTCCTCCGCGATGGCTACGTGCGAGGCCATGTCCGGAGCCGGCTGCCGCATGTCGGGCGCGCCATCAAGAGCCGGCTGGGCATCGCCAAACCAACGCCCGCGGCGGTCGCCGAGTGGCCCCAGGCGCAGCTGTTGAGCATCGGGGTCGCCGCCTCGCAGCGCGGCACGCAGGTGGCCGCGGAACTCATGACTCGTTTCTGCGATCGCATGGCCGCCGACGGCGTGGATGCCGTGGGCTTGTCTGTGTTCGAGGACAACCCGCGGGCGATCGCTTTCTACGAGCGCATGGGCTGGACCCGCGGCGAAAACTCGGGCGGCTCGGCCACTTTCTACCGCCGGCTCAACGCCGAGGCCTGAGGTTCGGAGCCGCGACGCTCGGGCACCTGATCCGTTTCGGGCGGGCCCGACCGGGGGCACCCTGTGTTCTTGCGTCCTCGCGCCCAGCAACACGGCGACAGCGACGCCGATTGCGACGCCGACGCCGACGGCGACGGCGTCGGCGACGGACGAGTTGACCACTTCTCCCACGCCTGAGGAGACTGGCAGTGCGATCCCGACCGACTCACCCACTGCCCGGCCCTCCCTGAGGCGGACCGCGGCGCCCACGAAGGCTTATACCGGGCCGTTGTTCGATCCGGGCGACGGGTGGGCTGCGAGCAGTTCGGCTTCGCTGCTGCTGGGTGGGACCGGCTGGTATCAGATCCCCTACGCCGGATCGGACGCGAAGTGCACAGTCACGGTCCTCTACCCGAACGGCAAGACCGTTACGGCCTCCGGCCCCAAGCTGATCGGAGTCAACCTGAGGTGGACATTCAGTGTTCCAGTGGACGCGGGCGTGGGTGAAGCGACTCTCAAAGCTGCGTGCACTGGAAACGGCCACAGCGGCGTCGGGATAGTGAGTATCCCGCTCACGACACCCCAGGGCACTCCCTGCCCGAGTTGCGACTTCGTCGTGGAGACATCCGACAGCGTGGTCTCTCCGGGCGCCACGCTTTATCTAGCCGCCATCCCAATCGCTTCCGCGAAGATCTCGTCGTGCACCCTCAGTGTGACCTTCCCGGGCGGCGCAACCTGGGCTGGCAAAGACAAGACGGGATACAGCTTCGTCATCCCGGAGTCGACGCCGCCTGGAATGCTCGCCGCCACCATGACTTGCTATTTCGGTCCGACGTCGAAGACGCACAGTGTGTCCGTCCAGATAGTGCCGTAGCAGGCTCGCCAACCTTCTACCAGGCGGCTCAACGCCCTGGCTTTAGAGGAGCGGCCACGGCGAGGAGCCGAGTCCTCGGCCGGTTCTAGGCGCCGATCCCGAACACGGAAGTCGCCACGAGCGTAAGCGACAGGACGACGAGCAGCGCTGTGCCGAGCCAGCCGATCCACAACAGCCAACGTCCACTCACGAGTGGGCCCATCAGCTTCTTGTCGGCCGATAGCCGCATCACGAAGACCAGCACGAACGGCAGCAGGATGCAGTTGACCATCTGGGCCGTGAGCATCAGCTGGACCAGGCTGTCCTTCGGGAATACCAGGACGAAGAGCCCGGAGAAGACGACGAAGAAGATCATCAGGCCGTAGAAGGCCGGGGCCTCGCGCCAGCGCCAGTCGACTCCGGTTTCCCAGCCAAATGCCTCGCATGCCGCGTATGCGCTCGTAAGCGGCACGACGCCAAGTCCCAGGAACGACGCCGCCAGGAGGCCGACGCCAAACAGGACGGTAGCTCCAGAACCGGCGAGCGGCGTGAGCGCCCCTGCGATGTCCTTGACTGCGTCGGCCGAGTTCGTGTCGACCTGGTGTCCTGTCGAGAAGATTGCCGCCGCGCAGGCAACCACGATGAAGGCCGCGATCAGATTCGTGAGCAGAGCTCCGAGACCGACGTCGAGCCGCTCGCCGACGAGGTCTTCAGGCCCCAGGCGTTTGTCCGCGACATAGGACTGGATGAAGGCCTGGCCCCATGGCGTGATCGTGGTTCCGACGGTGGCAACCACGGCGACCCAGTAAGCGGCGGACGACGAAAGCCTGGGAATGACCAGCGACGAGGCTGCGAGGCCCCAGTTCGGGTGGGCCAGAAACGCAGAAATCAGATATGCGATCGAAACGCCCAGCCCCACGGCTACGAAGAGGTACTGGACCTTGCCGTAGCTGCCCCTGGTCAGGAGCAGGATCACCACGGTGCCCGCGACCAGCGCGGCGATCCAGTCTTGGACGCCGAAAAGGCTCAGGGCAGCGCCGACACCGGCGAACTCGGCGATGATCGAGCCGACGTTGGCGACCAGCATCGTGCAGATCATGAACGTGGCCCAGCGCACGCCGTAGCGCTCGCGGACCAGGCCGGCGAGGCCCTGGCCCGTCGCAAGACCCAGCCGCGCGCCCACTTCCTGGGTGAAGAACAGGACGATCTGGCTGGCCAGCAGCACCCACAGCAGGTCGTAGCCGAACTTGGCGCCGGCGACCGAGTAGGTGGAGATGCCCCCGGCGTCGTTGTCGGCGAATCCGCTGACCAGGCCGGGGCCGAGAACCCCGAGGATCGCGGCGAGCCTGACCCGGTTGACGGCGCGGGGGCTGAGCGCCAGCACCGGAGCCTTCACCGGTCTCCGCTCCCGGAGCGGCTGAAGAGGTGAGGCATGCGCCGCTTGGACGGCTGCGGAAGAAGCGTGTCGATGGCGTCGTCGACGGTGACGATGCCCTCCATTCGGCCTTCTTCGTCGACCACCGGTACGGCCAGCAGGTTGTAGCGGGCCACGACGTCGGTGACCTCCTCCTGGCTGGCGCCGGTGTGGACGGCGACGGGCTCGTCGTACATGAAAGTGGAGATGATCGTGTTCGGCTTGGCGACGATCAGGTCGCGCAGTGAAAGGACGCCGACGAGCCTGTCTTCGACGTCGGTGACATAGACGTAGTAGATCGTCTCGGCGGTCGGCTCGAGCTCGCGCAAGCGATCGATCGTCTGGGCGGCCGTGAGGGTGGCCGGCACGCACACGTACTCGGTCGTCATGATGCCGCCGGCGGTCTCCTCGTCGTAGGTCATCAATTCCTGGACTTCATCGGCCTCGTCCTTCTCCATGAGGCCGAGAATCTCGTCGCGGCTCTCCTCGGAGAGGTCGGCAACCAGGTCTGCCGCTTCGTCCGGGTCCATCTCTTCGAGGATGTCGGCGGCGCGGCCCGGCTCGAGGTCTTCGAGGATGTCGACCTGGGTTTCGGGCTCCATCTCGCCGATGGCATCGGCCGCGGCTTCGTCGTCGAGGGCGGCGATGACGCCGACGCGGTCGCTCCGGCTGAGCTGGTCGATGATCGTCGCCAGGTCCGCCGGGTGGAGTTCGGCAAGGCCCTTGTGCGGGACGCGCAGCTTGACGCTCGCGATCGTCCGCTCGACCGGATCGACGTCCTCCCAGTCGATATAGCGCTCCGGGATGTCGCGGTGCAGCCCGCGGGCAATGGTCCGCCAGGGGCCTTCCATGCCGAGCCGGCGCAGCAGGCCGCTCGTGCCCACGTCCACCGCGACGAGATGCAGAGCGCCTTCGACTTCATCCAGGCGCAGGTCGTTGACCCGGACGACTTTCCGGCCATCGATGTCCACGATCTGGCGGTCCATCAGGTCCAGCTTCAGGCGGATCTCGTTGGGCCGCTGCTGAAACTTGGTGATGTCGATAGCCGAGGTGCCCAGCGTTGCGCCTCCGGCATCGAGGGACGTCACAGACTGCCAGTGCAGGAATATCTCGCGCCCGTTCGTCTTGACCACGATTCCGGTCACAGGCGGATATCGATCGCCGATGGCGACGAGCAAGTCGGCAACTGTCCCGATCGCCTCGCCGTCCTGGTCGCGCACGGGCCGGCCGATCGCCTGGCTCAGATAGAGCATGTGCCACCTCGAGGGCGGGTCCGGCCCGCCTTGGTGGCATGCCCCGGGTGGGCGTACCGCTAGAAGGCTGGACGGACTAGATGCAGAATGTCGGCGAGGTGTGCATCGGCACGCCCTGCGCCGCAGGTACTGGGTCCGGTCTCCACAGAGGGAGAGATCCTCCGAAGCGGGTCTTGACGGCTCGAGGGGCGCGGGTATACGGCCTCGAACCACCGGGAGTGTAGCCCGCCATTCAGGGCAGGGTCAACGAGGTTCGCTCCGAGTTGAGGCCGCGACCAAACGAAATACCGGCGTATTTAGTCCACAGGTACCAGCGGCGAGGCCGAAACAAACGGGATAGTTGCGGCATCCTTCCAGCGTGAGCCAGAGTAACCCGCATTCACCCTTCGGCCGGCGTCCACGGGGACGCCCGCCGCGCGTTCTCCTGACGTGGGGTTCGCTCGCGGTTTGCGTCGCGATCCTGATGGGCAGGGGCCTGGTCGAGTTGATCGTCGTCGGCGACGGGCCCATGGAGTTCGTCCTGGCTATGACCATGGCCACGCTCGTGGCCCTGGCTGTCGTCAACGCCCGCATCTCCGGCATCGAGGCCGAGCGACTCCGCTCCGAGGCCGAAAGCTTCACCAGCATCCTGAGGGCCCTATCGCGGTCGCTCTCACCCGATGCGGTCGTGGAATCGATCGTGCACGAGCTGGGCACGGCGACCGAGGCCGACCATGTGGCCGTCGTGCGGCTCCAGCCCGGCGCGTCCGTCCTTGATGTGACTTTCGTCTCGATGCTCCCCGGCGCGCCCACATCGAACACGGTCATGCCGATCCGGCATGTCGAGGCGGTCGAAACACGGCACGTTCGCGACCTCGCGTCGCAGCGTCCGGCCGATGCCCACCTGCGCCTTGCCGACAACGATCCGATCAAGATCTGGCACATCGGCCCCGACTCCGGGCTGGACACCGAGGGCTTCCCGGCGCCCCATCGTAGCGATCGCTCGCGGTCTCGCGGCTCCAGTGCCACCGAGGACGAGGCCCGGGCACGCGAGGTCGCCGACAGGATCGCCCACAGGCTGCGCGAGTCGTACGGATTGCGCAACACGCTGGCCGCACCTCTGCAGGTCGGCCGCTCGATTGCCGGCGCCATCGTGCTGTCGCGCCGGACGGAAGAAGTCTGGCCGGTCCCCGTGATCCGCCTGCTCAACGCCGCAGCTGCCGAGGCATCCGCGGCCCTCGCCCGCGTCTACTCGCACCAGGCCGCCGAGTCGGAGGCCAGGACCGATCAGCTGACGCAGCTGCCAAACCGCCGCTACTTCGACGAGTACTGCCGGCTGCTCGCCAGCCGCCGACGCTCGACAGATCGGGTCGCGATCATCGCCATCGACGTCGACCACTTCAAGAAGTTCAACGACCAGTACGGCCATCAGGTCGGCGACGTGGTCCTGCGGGCCATCGCGAACGCGATCCAGCTGTCGGTCCGCGAGGAGGACGTCCCGGCCCGCTTCGGCGGCGAGGAGTTCGTGGTTCTGCTACGCAACCCGTCACAGGGATGGGCCATGGAGATCGGCGAACGAATCCGCGAGAACGTGCGCGACATGGATCTGATCGACGCCGGCGTCACGGAGCGAGTGACCGTCTCGGTGGGAGTGGCGTCCGGGGCGCATGCCGGCGAGCCGATCGAGGAGATCGTGGCCCGGGCCGATCGTGCGCTCTACGCGGCCAAGCGGTCAGGCCGCGACCGGGTGGTCGAAGCCTGGCAGTCGGCCGCCGCCAACTAGGCGCGGGCCCGAGGGCCGAGCCATCGGGCGACGTTCGGGTCGTCCGGCGCAGCTCCCGAGCCAGCAGATGGACCCCGCCGTCGACCTCGCTACCATTGGGACGATGGACGCGCCCGAGAAACCGACCCTGCCATCGAACGGCGAACTGGCCCGGATCTTCCACGAGATCGGCGACATGCTCGAGGTCAAGGGCGAGCTGGTCTTCAAGACCGTGGCCTACCACCGCGCTGCCGACGCCATCGCCCACTCGCCGGTCGAAATCTCGCGCACCTACCTCGAGGGCAAGCCGCCCCGGATCCAGGGAGTGGGCGACGCGATCGCAAAGAAGATCGAAGAACTCGTCCGGACCGGTCACCTGGCCTACTACGAGAAGCTGCGCGAGGAAGTGCCGCCAACCCTGGTCGCGCTGCTCGAGATCCCAGGCATCGGGCCGCGGACGGTGAAGCAACTCCACGACGAGCTCGGCATCGAAACGCTCGAAGATCTCCGGCGGGCGGCCGAGATCGGGTCGCTGCGCGGGCTCAGGGGGATGTCGACGAAGACGGAGGAGGGGGTGCTGGCCGGGATCGCGGCCCTCGAGTCGCGGCAAGAACGGATGCGCCTGGGCCAGGCCGAGGCGATCGTCGAGCATCTGCTGGCCGAACTTGCGGACGTGCCCGGTCTGCGGTCGATCCAGCCGGCAGGGTCGTTCCGGCGCCGGCGCGAGACGATCGGCGACCTGGACTTGCTCGCCGAAACTGACCGGCCGGCCGAGCTGGTCGAGCGTTTCACTACGCTCGGTTCGGTCGAATCGGTGATCGCCAAGGGCCCGCACAAGGCCGCGGTTCGTCTGCTGCGGGGTCCCCAAGTGGATCTGATGATCATGCCGCCCGGTGAAGCGGGCACGTACCTGATCCGCTTCACCGGTTCGAAGGAGCACAACGTCCGGCTGCGGGGGATGGCCCGCGACAAGGGCTGGAGCCTCTCCGAAAAGGGCTACCTGCGGATGGGCGAGGACGGCGAGCCGCTGGCGGGGGCGGCGGCCGAACTGCGGACCTTCCCAACCGAGGCCGAGGCCTACGGCTTCTTGGGCCTCCCGTTCATCGAACCGGAGTTGCGCGAGGACCGCGGCGAGGTGGAGGCGGCGCTAGCCGGGGAGCTCCCGACGCTCGTGACGCGCGGCGACCTGCGCGGCGACTGCCACAGCCACTCGGACTGGTCCGACGGCGTGCACACGATCGAGCAGATGGCCGAGTCGGCCCGGCGGCGCGGCTACTCCTACCTCGTCCTGACCGACCACACGATCAGCCTGGCGATAGCGCGCGGGCTCTCGGTCGAACGGGTGGAGATGCAGCGCTCGATCGTCGCGGCTCTCAACCGGCGATTCGAAGCGGAGGAAGCCGACGGAACGGCTCCGCCCGAAACCTCGCCGGAAGGCTTCCGCCTGCTCCACGGCTGCGAGCTGGAGATCCGGGCCGATGCCACGCTCGACTATCCGGATGAGTTGCTGGCTGGCTACGACGTGGTCGTCGCCTCGGTCCACGTCTCCCGCCGACAGAGCCGTGAGCAGCTGACAGCGCGGGCACTTGCCGGTATCCGCAATCCCAATGTAGACATCATTGCCCACCCCGCCGGCCGCAACATCGGAGGTCGGGACGACCTGGACCTGGACTGGGACGCCGTCTTCGCCGAGGCAGCTCGAACCGGTACCGCCCTCGAACTCAACGGCTCGGACGAGCGGCTCGACCTTTCCGACGCCCGGGCGAGGCGGGCATCGGAATTCGGCTGCGTCTTCACGATCGACTCGGACGCGCACCGAACAGAGGAACTCGACAACCTGCGTTGGGGCACGGCCATGGCTCGTCGAGCCTGGCTCACGCCCGAGAAGGTGATGAATACGCGGTCCCGGGCCGAGTTGCGCGAGTGGACCGCCGGCAAGGCGGCCCGCCTGGGCGCGCCGGCGGCGCCGCCGAGTGGCGGAGCCGCCGCCCCGATTTCGGCCGGGCGGCCGGCGACTTAGCCCGCGATCGGGCGTGGTTGCGTACCATTCACGGATGCAGCAACGCAACGTGGCCCGCGAACTGGGGCTTGTGGTGGCGTTGGTGGCGGTGCTGGTCCACTGGCTCGACCCGAGGCCCGCCGTCCTGGTCACNNGCGGCCGCCGCCGGAACGGGCCCGCTCGTCGGGGAGTGGCGTCCGTGGCGCATGCCGCTCGTGCCAATGGCCCTGCCGACCCTGGCCGCGTTCGCGATCGCCGGGATCTCGCGCGTCGTCGACCCGGTGCCGTGGCTGGCGTTCGTGTTCCTGGCCGGCTGGGCGGTCGTGGCCTGGGTCGTGGGCCTGGAGACGGCGCCCGAGACCATCACGCCACTTTCCGGGCCCTCGACCGGGCCGATCAGCGTCCTAGCCGCCACGGTGGCCACCGAGCCGCCGACCATGCGGCTCCGGCCGAAGCGACGGGCCGAGTTCGACATCCCTCTGATCGTGGCCGAGCCGATCGTCGTCGGCACCCCGGAGTTGCCGCAACATCCGCGTCCCGTCGCGGTTCGAGTTGCCGCATTCGGGCTGGCCTTCTTTGCGTTCATCGCGGCCGGGGCGCTGGTTCCGGGCGGGCTAGCCCTGGATCGCGAGCCGCTCAGCCGGATGCACCTTGCCGAGCTGGCGGTGCTGAATGGGGCGATCGCGGGTGTCGTAGGCTACCGCATCGCGTCGCTGACTTCGCCGCATCGCTTCGACCGCATCGTTCGGGTGGTCGCGATCGGCCAGTACGCGGTGCCGATCGCGGTGCTAACGATCGTGTTTCGGTCGTGGGCACTACCCCGGCTCTTCATCCCGGCGCTGCTGACGCTGACGGCCTACACCGTGACGAGCGTCCGCGAGTCGGCGGAGCCGGTTCCGCAGAATGTGCGCCTGCTCCAGGAGCTGGCGCTCCTCGGCGTCGCGGCATTCGGGGTCATCGTCTGGGGCGTCCTCACGAAGTAGGCGAGGTCCGCGGGAGCTGGCCGGCGGTGCCCGGTCCGGCGCCACTCCCCGAATTGGCCGCCACTCCCCGGCATCCCGCCCGGTCCGGCGCCACTCCCCGAATTGGCCGCCACTCCCCCGAATGGGCCCGTGCGCGGCCACGCTTCCGGCCCGATACTTGCGACGTGATCCGCCAGGTCACCGCCACGCGATATGTGACACCGCTGCGAGAGGGCGGCTCGCTGCCGGCGGTGGTCGAGGCAGACGACGACGGGCTGTACGTCGCCAAGTTTCGAGGTGCCGGTCACGGCGAGAAGGCCCTCGTCGCCGAGTTGATCGCCGGCGAGATCGGCCGCGCGCTCGGGCTGCTCGTGCCGGAGATCGTGCTCGTCGACTTCGACCCGCGCCTGGCGGCCGCCGAGCCCGACTCGGAGATCCGGGAACTGCTCCAGCGGAGCAGCGGCATCAACGTTGGCCTGGACTTCCTGCCCGGCTCGCTGGGCTTCGATCCGGCCGCCGGCTTTGCGCCCCCGCCCGATCTTTGCGCAGCCGTCGTCTGGTTCGACTCCTTCGTGACCAACGTGGACCGCGACGCCCGCAACACGAACATGCTCGTCTGGCATCGACGGCTGTGGCTCATCGACCACGGCTCAGCCCTGTACATCCACCACAATTGGAAGGACCCGGCTGCGCACGCCCTCCGGCCGCTGGCCGCACTCAAGAGCCACGTCCTTCTTCCGTTTGCCGGCTCGATCCTCGAGGCCGACGACCGGCTCGCGCCCCTGCTGTCGCCGGACCTGTTTCGCTCGATCATCGAATCGGTACCAGATTCCTGGCTGGCCGCCGAGGACGGCCTGCCCGACCCCGCCGCCCACCGGGCCGCCTATCTCGACTATCTCACCCAAAGGCTGACGGCCCACAGACTGCTCGCGGAGGATGCCGAACGTGTCCGAACCGGCGCGTAGCCCCTTCGCATACACCGTGCTGCGGGCCGTTCCGCGCGTGGAACGGGCCGAGTTCATCAATGCCGGGATCATCCTGTTCTGCCGCGAGCGGCGTTTCCTCGATGCCAGGACCGGCCTCGATGGCGCCCGCCTCAGCGTTCTTGCCCCCGACTGCGACGCCGACGAAATCGTGGCTCAGCTGTCTGCGATCGAACGTGTCTGTCGCGGCGATCCGGCGGCCGGCCCGATCGCGGCCCTGCCCAAGGCCGCGCGTTTCCACTGGCTGGCCTCACCAAGCAGCACCATGGTCCAGCGCTCCGAGGTTCACACCGGCCTGACGAACGAGCCCGCGACCACGCTCGACCACCTGTTCCGGACCCTCGTCATGACGCCCGGCGCCCGGCTGCCCCGGCACGAGGGCTGGAGCCGGGCCCATCGCCTCTCGTCCGCGCCGGATCTCGTCGGTCGCGAGATCGCTCGGGTCCGCCGTCTTCACTACGTCTATCGCGGCGATGCAAACACCCGTGACGGCGCCATCGAGCTGACCTTTTCGGACGGGTCGGTCGTGATGTGCGACGCCGCGGCCGACTGGACGCTCGATTTCTACGGCGCGGCCTGGGTCGACCCGTTCCCGGAGCCGATCAGCGACTCGGATCAGGCGTACCTCGACCGATTCGGCCGCTGGCTGGCCTACGACGTCACCGAGCAGATGCCCTACAGCTGGCTGGTCGGCCAGACGGTTCGCCAGGCAATCCCGCAGCTCAACGACCTGCTCGAGTTGACAGGAATCGTCCTCCGGACCGACGCGGCGATCCTCACGCTGGAATTGTGGGCCGGCGAGCTGCGGGCCTTTGTCACCCGCGATTGATCGCACGGTTGGCCCTCACCGGCGCCGCCCTCGGCGCCCCCAAAACCGCCCCGCGTTGACAGGTGCGCGGCCGGATGCTAGAAAGCATGGTCCGGACGGGGCGCGTCCGTCAGAATCGTCATGCCTTCCGTGAGGTGGCGGCCACCGCCATCTTGCCGCTCCAGCGATCGCTCTGGCGCACATCGAAAGGAACCTGATCCTTGGCCTTCCCCGAAATCGAAAAGGGCACCGGCGGCAATACCGTTCGGATCAAGAGACAGCTGTCGGAAATGGCCATCGGACACGGGGCCGCCGGACGCTGGCCCGAGGCCGCAGACACCAACCGCAAGATCCTCGAGTTCGGCCCGGATCCTGAGGCGGAGAACCGCCTCGCCAAGTCGCTCTGGGAGATGGGCGAACTCGGCGATGCGCGCGAGCACTACCAGATCGCCCTCGCGCTCGATCCCACGAACCGAATCGCCGAGCGCAACATCGAGCGCCTGCGGGCCCTCATGACCGAGGCCGGCGACAAGACCGCTGCGCCGGACAAGGCCGAGAAGGCCTCGGTTGCGATCTTCGTCGAAGAGACAGGCAAGACCGGCTTTGCGATGCTGACGGACCTCGCCTCGCCGCGACTGCTGGCCCACGTCAACCCGGGCGACGCGGTCGAGCTGATCCCCGAAGGCAATCGCCTCTTCGCCGAGGCCAACGGCCAGCGCATCGGCATCGTCGAGCCGCGTGTCGCTGCCAGACTTCTCAAGCTCCTCGCCGACGGCAACAAGTACTCTGCCGGGATTACCTCGCTCGGCGATCGCGACGTCCGCATCGTCATCCGCGAGATCTTCCAGGACCCCCGCAACTACGGCAAGGTGAGCTTCCCCACCGCCGCCCGCTCCTCGGACCTCCGCCCGTACACGAAGGGCACGCTCCTCCGCGAGGAAGAGCTCATGGAGGAGGAGCTCGAGGACGACGACGAGGACGACGAGATCCAGGATCTGGATCGCGTTCTGCCAGCCGAAGTCACGGGCGAGGAAGCCTTCGAAGACGACGTCGACGAGGTCGAAGAACCTTAGGCCTCTGACTCCGGCGGCCTCGGCAAGCCCGGTACGGGCCGACCACGATCGGCTTCGGCCTGCATTGCGGTCTGACTAGGGCGTAGCCATTTCCGAGCTCGTCCCCGAGTCCGGCTGCGGCGTGCCCTCGGATGCCACCGGTGCGGCCGGCGTGGCCGGCTCCAGTCCGATCAGCAGCCCGGCAAGCAGCGCGCCGAAGCTCAGCCACTGCACCGTGAGCAGGACATTGGCGAGGGTATCTGGGTCCACCCATGGGAGCAGCCAGTACGTAAGGTCGATGTTCATGTTCAGGGCGTGATACAGCTGCAGGCCGAATAGCCCCGCTGCGGCTACCAGGACCAATACCCAAACCGGCCCGCCGCCGCTGCGCAGGCTCGTGAAAGCCGTCCAGATGATCGCTATCAAGGCGAAGTCGACCAGGCACGCCGAGGCCCCTTGGTATATGAGCGAGGGCAGCACGTAGTCGACCGGGGTATAGCGCGAGGCGACGCTGATGACCGAGCCGGTCTCCGCGTACAGCACCACTCCAAGGGTGGCGGCGAGGATGAGCCAGGACGGCCGGTTTGCAACGCCGGCGCGGGCAGCCAGTCCGACAGCCAGCGCCAGCCAGCCGATCGCCCGAAGCGTCGAGTAGGTTTCGAGATGCATCGCCACCGAGAGGCCAAGGCAGAACCCGCCGACCAGGAGCCAGCGGACCGATCTATCGCCTACCGGGTATCGGAATGCGACTACGCAGGCCAATGCAGAAGGAAGGAACAACGACATCGACCAGTCCAGCATCAGCGGGTGGTTCAAGTAAGGCTGCATCACGACGTTGATGACCGGAAGCATCGCCAGCACGAGAGCGAGACGAGGTACGCGGCGCAGTCGGCGCCGCATCGGTATCGGGGCGGCAGCGATGGCCCTGCCCGAGCCAAAGACCACTCGACGCGCCGCGGACCGGACGAGCCGCAGGTTGACCGCAGCGCCGGCGAGCACGCTCGCCACGACGATCAGAGCCAGCTCCAGCGGGTCCGCCAGCCACTGCGGCGAACCTAGATCCGTCGTCGGGGGGTTGATGATCGGTTCGGGCCCGGTCGGTGCGCCCGGTCCATAGCTCGCCGTGTTTATGCTGGTCACGGCCAGCAGGAACAGCGCTGCCCACGCCAGGACCACCGCCACAGACGCGGCCGTCGACAACATTCGCGGCAGTCGCGTCCAGGCGCGAACCGGGTGAGCAGCTTGGGCACGCAGGTCGGCAGAGATCCGGAGACGCGCGTTGATCGGCAGGGCCGAAGGTTCGAAACTGCAAAGCCACGTCGGAAGTTCAGCTTCCAGGCCACGTGACCCCCCCATGCGGCCGCGACCGAATTGCGTGTTCACAGCTCGTTCTCCCCTCGCCAGCCGATGCGTTCGAGCTCGGTTCGCAAGCGTTTGAGGCCCGTGTGCAGTCGGGATTTCACCGTGCCCAGCGGTATGCCCAGTAGCTCGGCGATGTCGTCGAGCGGCAGGTCGCGGTAGAAGCGCAGGGCAACGACGAGTTGCAGGTCCGGATCGAGCTTGGGGAATGCAGCGGCGAGCACGTCTCGCTCCGCGACGGAGCCGTACTCATCGCGCCGGCCGAGCTCCAGGACGGCTCCGAGTTGGGTCTCGCGGGCATGCCCCCGCCGCCTGGCTCGCAGTCGATCGCGACAGAGATTCAGGACGATCCGCCCGAACCAGGCGTCGAAGCGCGCAGGGTCTCTCAGCGTCCCGAACTTGCGCCAGCCGAGCAGGACCGCGTCGTGGACGATGTCTTCGGCCTCCACGGGGTCGCGCAGGACGACGGACGCGAGCCGGTAGGAGTCGTCCAGGCAGCGATCGCTCATAGCTTCGAACGCATCGAGCGTCCGGGCCCCTCCCGTTCCTTCAATCGCCATTGCATCGACCATCAAATCGCCCCACCCGGTGATTGTCGGGTCCGGGCTGCGCGGCCGTTGACCCGTTTGACACTCACCGACGTTCGGCACGGCCGAAAGGTTCGAGCGCCGGTCGGGCCGGTCAGGCCGCGCGGAGCGGCGTACGACCGACGCGACGCGGTTCTCCGGGGAGGGCCCGTCTGTCACAATTGGGGCATGGTCGGGCGTGCCGCCACTAACCCCGAGCCCGGGCTCGCCAACGTTCCATCCCTGCCCGTTTTCGAGCGCCTCGCGCCGCCGGCCGCGGCCGCGGAACTGGCCGCCGCGATACTCGCATGGACCAGGCCCGGCGAGGTCGTTCTGGACCTCAACGGCCGTGGTGGTTGGGTCGCCCGCGCGGCAATCGCCGAGCAGCGCCGCGCCGCCGACTTCGAAACGTGGCCGCTCACCCGGCTCCTCGCCGACGCCGTTCTCCGTCCCCCGGACCTCCGCCAGATCGATTCAGCGGCGACGCTGATCGCCAACGCCCCGTTCTACGGATCCACGATCCGCAAGACCATCGACGCTCTCTACGCCAGCACCTGCCCCCGCTGCGGTCGGACCGTGACCCTCGACGCGATGGTCTGGCAGCCGGTCACGCGGCCGGCCCGAATAGATACCGCCGCGCCGGCCTCCAAGGGCAAGACGAGGAAGCCAACGGCCGGCGCCGCGCCCGGCGGCCCCGCCGCTGCCGGCGCCAAGGGCACGGCCGCCGGCGCAGCGAAGCCGTCGCTCGTGCCGACGAATATCGGCGCGCTGCCGGACTGGGCGCTCAACACCGAGGAGTCGCTCCGGGCGATTGCCCGCGAATACCGCTGCCCGCAGTGTCACCAGCAGCTCGGCGGCGCGGACGTGCGGACGGCCGATCCGACGTACGGCGACATCCGTCTGGCCGAATCGGTTGCACCTGGAGGCGAGGTCCGGGAGTGGATGCGCCGCCGGTTCCCGGCGCCGCGACCCACTCATCCGCTGGTCGACCAGCTGATCGATCTCCACACGCCCCGCCAGCTGCTCGGCCTGCACGCGATCCTGCTCAGGATCGATGCCGAGGATCGGGTCGGCGCGGTGACGGCGGCGCTCAGGCTGGCGTTCCTGCACGCCGTCCTCGTGGCCAGTCGTCTCAACACCTCGCACGGCAAGCCGGCCCCGGTCCGCGTCGCCAACGGCGTCCTGAAGGTTCCCTCGACCAACGAGTGGCGCGAGGTCAACCCGTGGCTGGCCTTCGAGACAGGCCTGAAACTCGTCAAAGCGTTCGCCGGCAAGCTGGAGAGCGGGGCGCCGCGCGCCGCCTTTGCCCGTCTCGGCGTGGATCTCGCGGCCCTGGAGGGCGGCACCGCCAATGTCACGATCGGCGAGACCACTCCGGGGTCGCTGCGACGCCTTGGGCTTCACGGTGAGCGTATGTCGCACTCCCAGTCGCCGTCGCGTGTCCGCCTCGTGCTTGGGCAGGCGCCCCTGCGATGGACGCCGGAGCGGCTGGCGGCGTCGTACCACGGCACCGGCTGGGTTTTCGGGTCGGCGGCCGTGGCTCTCCTGCCGTACGACGCGCTGTTCCGGCCGGCCACGCGGCCGACGCCGGCGGAGGAGTCGCTGGAACTGGCCCGCGCGGTCGGCCGAACGCTGGCCATCGCCTCTCCCGCGCTGGCTCAGACGGGCCGAGCCGTGATCCTGCTCGACGACGCCGAACCAACCACGCTGATCGCCGCTGCCCTCGGCGGAGCCGCCGCCGGGTGCCGTCTCGTCAATGCGCGGCTCAACCGCGGCGGCGACGGCAGCGACGGCATCGCCGTCTATGTGCCTCGAACCGGGGTCATGGCGCCGGGTCCACGAACGCGTGCCAATAGGCCGCTCCCGCCGGTGGTCGGCGGCGCCGGCGACCCGGGCACGATCGTCGGCCGTGGCGTGTTCGCCGGCCCGGAAAAGCTGGACGAAGGCCCGTTCCGATCTGCCGTAGCCGCCCAGTGCGTCACGGAGACGGCCGTCGACCTGCTCAAGGCACGCGGGGAGCCCGCCAGCTTCGAACACCTGCTGGGCGACCTCCTGATCGGCCTGGACAAGTCCGGCCAGCTGGCCCGCCTGGCGCGCGCCCTCCGACCAGAACGAGCCGACGACGGCTGGTCGGCCTGGGTCGAGGCCTACGGCGTCGGCCCGGGTGTGGTCGCGCCGCCGTCAGCGCAGCCTGCCACGGCGCCCGACGTGCCGGCGCTCCCCGTCAGCCGGCCCCCGTCGGGCGGGCGCGGCCGGACTCCCGCCGAGGAAGAGGACGAAGCGTCGCCCCTCGGTCCCATCGACCGTCTCCTCGAGGTCATTCGCGGCGAGCTGGATCGGCCGAACAATCGGCGCATCCGCCAGATCGAGCCCGGGCAGTACTGGCTGGCCTCGGAGGAAGACCGCGGAGCGGCTGCCCAGCCGCTCGCCGATCGAGTGGAATGGGCCGTCTTCTCGCTCCTCTCATCGGGTGGCCACATGAGCGAGCGCGCCGCGATCGACCGGACCGCGGGGCTCTTCAAGGGTGGCGACGTGCCGGACGGCGCGCTCATCGAAGCGTGCCTGGCCAGCTACCTGGCGCCGAACAGCACACCGGACTCGGTCGCCGGTTTCGAGCAGCTGGAAGCTCGCACCGTCGACCACGACCGCGTCATCGCGACGCTTGCGGACCTGGGCCACAAGCTGGGGATGCGGGTCTGGATCGGCACGCGCCAGCAGGCCCGTCGCGTCGACGGCCAGCCGCTCGGAAGCTGGCTGGACGAGGCCGAGCGCGGGGTTCACCTGCCGCTCATCACCTGGGCGCCGGAGGGCGAGATCGACCGGGTCGACTGCGCCTGGTACGTCCGCCGCCGGGCGACCTTCCTGTTCGAGGTCGAATGGACGGCAATGCTCGGCGATTCCGTTCTTGTCCACCACTCTCGCTATCCGGCCGACGACAAGGTCGTCCGCTTCCTGGTCCTGCCGCCCGAGAGGGCCGAACTGGCGAAGACCAAGCTGGCCCGCTCGCCACTGCTCCGAAAGGCCATCGAAGACCGCAACTGGCACTTCCTCAAGTGGAACCACCTGGCCGAGTTCGCGGCTCGCCCGGAGGCGACCCTGGACGACCTGGAGCCCTACCTCGGTCTCGACGCTCCGGCCGACACGGTCGGGGAGCAGCTGCCGCTCTTCGGGGGCTGACCATGCAGGTCGCACTCCGACCTTGCGCGCCGCTCTATCCTCGGCAATCTCCGCCAGATACGGGTGGAGGCGGTGTTGTGGGGAAAGGGCGGCGATGCGCTGGGCCTGCGAGGGAGGCGACAGGGCCGGCGTTGGTCGGATTCGGTTGGAAGCCAGGAAACCAGCCCGCGCGTAGGCTGGTACCAGGCCTCTGGCCGGGCCAGCTTCCGCGTAGTACCGCCCGGGCCGGTATCCGACAGGATCCGGCCGGGCCAGGCCGGCCGGCGGTCTCCAGTCTCTGCTCCGGCCGCTCCCCGGCCCGTGGCGTCCGACGCAGTGCCTGCATATACACCCCGTCGCAGTACCCTAGTGCCAACAGCTGACGCCGAGCGGATCGCTTCGTTCGGCCGCTGCTGAATGCTTGGAGGGTCCGGTGGGCGAGGTGAGCCACGTGGCCGCGAATGGCACCGCAGCCGATGCAGTCAACGCGCTGTCAGAACGATTCTGGGACGGCATCCTGGACCTTTCCCCGATCACGGCGACCGTGCTCGGCTACGAGCGGGGGGCGGACCGGCTCGACGATCCGGGGCCCGCGGGTCGCGATCGAGCGAAGGCGCTGTTCAATGCCACTCTCGCCCAGGCGGACGAGATCGAAGCTCACTCCGCGGCTACCGGCGGCCTCCCGACCGAGGAGCGGATCACCCTCGACATCGTTCGAGTCATCTGCGAGATCGAGCTCGAGCAGCAGGCCCAGAGGTTCGACCGGCTCAAGGTCGTCGACCAGATGGATGGCCCGCAGACAATCCTGCCACAACTCGCCGCCTTCCAGCCCACCCAGACACCCGGGCAGTTCGAAGCATTCATGGCCCGCCTCGCCGACTACCCGCGCTTCATTGCGGCCGAGGTTGAAGTCGCCCGCGAAGGATTGGCGACCGGAGTAACCGCGGCCCGGATCGTTACCGAGCGAGTCATCAGCCAGCTCGAGCGGCTGCTCGCCATTCCGGCCGAAGAATCGCCGGTCGTGACCGCGATGACGTTCACGCGACCGGGGGACCGCGAGCGTGTCGTGGAGGCCGTCGCAAAGTACGTCATTCCGTCCGATCGGGCGTTCCTGGACGCCGTGCGCGGCGGATACCGGGAGGCGTCGCGCGAGGAGCCCGGACTCTACTCCGCGCCCCACGGCGATGAGCTCTACCTGACCCAGATCCGGGCCTGGACCTCGCTCGCGATCGACGCCGGAGAGCTGCATCGCATCGGTCTGGAGGAACTCGAGTCGATCGAGGAAGAGCGACGCGTCATCTCCCGAAAGCTTGGCCACGGCGACGACACGAAGGCCTGCCGCGCGGCTCTCCGCGCGGATCCGGCGGCAATTCCCTCGTCGGTCGACGAACTGGTGAGTCGGGCCCGCGGCCAGATCGAGCGCGCCCTCGCCGCGGCCCCCGACTGGTTCGGCAACCTGCCTCGCGCCGGCTGCTCGGTTCGGCCCGTCGAGGCGTTCAAGGAGGCCGACGCGCCCGCCGCCTACTACTACCCACCGTCGGTCGACGGCAGCCGGGCCGGCGTTTACTACGTCAACACATACGACCTTCCGAGCCGCAGCTACGTCGGCCTGGCCAGCATGAGCTTCCACGAGGCGGTGCCGGGACATCACCTCCAGATCGCGCTCCAGTCCGAACACCCGAGCCTCAACACTTTCCGCCGTCTGGGCTCGCGCATGGCGGGCATGGCGTACGTCGAAGGGTGGGGTCTCTACTCGGAGCGCCTCGCCGACGAAATGGGCCTCTTCCTCAACGAATCGGAGCGGTTCGGGATGCTCGACGCCCAGGCTCATCGCGCCGCGCGGCTCGTTGTGGATACGGGCATCCACGCCTTCCGCTGGCCGCAGCAGCGCTCGATCGACCAGCTGCTCGAAGCCGGGCTATCGGAGACGGACGCGCTCATCGAAACGGATCGCTACATCTGCCTGCCGGCCCAGGCCCTGACCTACAAGGTAGGCCAGCGCGAGATCCAGCGGCTCCGAACTGAAGCGACGGCCGCGCTCGGCCCGGCCTTCGACGTCCGCGCCTTCCACGACGCCGTCCTGGGCCACGGCACGTTGCCGCTCGCGACCCTCGCCAAAGAGCTCCCCGGCTGGCTTGGTATCGCCGGATAGGTTCGACTCAGCGTTTCGAGGCGGAGCCGCGGAGCAGCCGCGCCAGGTAGGCATGGCCGTTTTCCTCGGCGATGTCGGCTGCGGTCTTGCCGTCGTCGCTCTTGCGCGTCGTGTCCGCACCGCGCAAGAGGAGCATGTCGGCGATCGTCTCTTCGCCGTACCGCGCCGCGGCGTGCAAGGGCGTCCAACCGCCGCGCTGAACGGAATTGGGCGACGCGCCCAGGGCCAGGAGCAGGCCGGCAGTGTCGCGATGCTTGGCCGCCACGGCGCTGTGGAGAGGCGTCACGCGGGAGTCGTTCAGGGAGACTGCATTCGGGTCCGCTCCACGACCCAGGAGCAACCGCGTCGCCTCGAGTTGGCCGAAGTGGGCCGCGAGATGGAGGGCGGTGTAGCCGTCCGGCCCGTGATCGTCGACCGAGGCCCGTTCGTCCGAAATCAGCGTCCGGACGACGTCGACCTTGCCGACGGCCGCCGCGTCGAAGACGCTCAGACCGTCTGGGGCCTTTTCCGCGGCGGCGGCGATCCGCTCGGCCAGCTTGGGGTGGTGGCAGTAGGCCGCCACGAGAACCGGCGAGAGCCCCGACGGATCGCGCGCCCGCAGCAGGTTCGGGTCGACGGCCATGGCCGCGTCGACGGCGAGGTCGTTGCCCTTGTGGATCGCCTCGAAGAACTGCTCCGGTGTTGGCCCGTGACCGGTCATGACGTGCCTCCGGCGCCGCGCCCGGCCGCTATCGATCGCAGTGCCTCTGCCAGGCGTTCGATCTCCGAAGTCTCGTTGTAATGGACGAAGCCGACCCGAACCATTCCGCCCGACTCGGCCAGGCCAAGAGCGCGGATCAGCTCGTAGGCGTAGTAGTCGCCGTCCCAGACCGCGATCCCGGCCCGGCCCAGTTCGGCGGCGACCTCGCGCGGTGAATGTCCCGCCAGCGTGAACGCGAAAGTGGGCACTCGCTCAACGACCCGGACCGGATCCGTGATGCCGTGGAGTTTCAGGCCGGGCACTTCGCCGAGAGCCGCCAGGGCCGCGAGCGAAAGCCCGCGCTCGGCGGCCTGGATCGTCTCTACCGCCGCGACCAGGGCGGCTCGCCGGCTCGCTCCGGCCCCGGCGCCGCCGAACTCGCGGCCCAGCCAGGCAAGGTAGTCGAACGTACCGAGAACCCCGGCGATCGACTCGCCGGGAAGCGTGCCCGTCTCCCATTTGCCCGAGCCCGTGTCCGGGGCCGGACGGACCTTGTACGAGGCCAGCCGCTCGAGCCGCTCGGGCTTGCCGTAGAGGAGGCCGAGGTGAGGCCCGAAGAACTTGTACGGGGAGCAGACCAGGAAGTCCGTGTCGAAGGCCTTCACGTCGATCGGCACGTGGGGTGCGGCATGGACCGCGTCGACATAGGTCATGGCTCCCGCGGCGTGGGCCATTGCGACGATCTGGCGGACGGGGTTAATCGTGCCGACGGCGTTCGACGCGAGCCCGACCGCCACCATGCGGGTCCGCGGCCCGAGTGCCCGCTCCAGGTCCGCCAGGTCCAGGGTGCAATCAGCCTCGCGGATCCCGACCCAGCGCACCGTAACTCCGCGCTCTTCCTGGAGTGCCAGCCACGGGGCAACGTTGGCGTCGTGGTCGAGCCGCGTGACGACGATCTCGTCGCCCGGCTTCAGCGTCCGACCGATCGCCCGGCTCACGGAGAACGTCAGGGTCGTCATGTTCTGGCCGAATGCGACCTCGTCCGGTCCGCCCGCGCCGAGGAAATCGGCCGCCGCCGCGTGGGCTTCGGCCAGGATGGCGTCGCTCTCCTCGCTGGTTGCGAACCCGCCCTCGTGGTTGGCGTTCGACCGTTCCAGGTATCGGCTCATCGCGTCGATCGTTCGCCGCGGGACCTGGGTGCCGCCCGGCCCGTCGAGGTAGCTGTAGGGTCGCCCGCCATGTTCCCTCGAGAGGGCGGGGAACTGGGCTCGGATCTCTGCGACGGCCGCCCGGAGGGCCGACGCCGCGGCCGCCTCCGGCGCGTTGGGCGTGGCGAGAGGGGCGGCGGCGCGACTCTTGGTGGCTCGATAGGCTGACACGGCGGCTCCGATTGTCGGGGCTTCTGGGCGACCCGACGATGGTACGCCGACCGCGATCTCCGGTGAGCGCGCTGGCCGGTCTCCCGACCGAGAAAGACTGCTTTTTGCGAGCAGTTTGAAGCGTGCAGGGCGCCTGGTTGAAATCGGAAGGCATCGGCCCTGAACGTACCTTTGTGTCATGAAACT
Organism: Chloroflexota bacterium; assembly: GCA_003158495.1. GTDB lineage: Bacteria > Chloroflexota > Limnocylindria > Limnocylindrales > CSP1-4 > Fen-1039. The sequence goes on from PMJT01000062.1 coordinate 41,171, forward strand.
GATACGTCCGGTGTCGGACGGACGGCCTCACAAGGCCTTGACTAATCCCGAGTAACTATGTAAACATTCCCCAAGACGTCCCACTCCACGAAACCGGAAGTGCCAATCCCTCCGGATTGGCGACCTAAGCAGGTAGGACTTCTGGTGGGGAAAGTCGAACCGGCTCGGTAGCCGCAACAGTCTCAATATGTCGCTCCGGCTCGGGCGCGGAGCGGTGAGCAGTCCCGAAGCTGCCCGGAAGCACTCATGCCTCCAGTCGGAAGACGCCCGCTTTTAGGAGAAATCGATGCTCGACGGGAATGCGGTTCGGTCGGTCGACCGTGCTGCGTCACTCCTGATCGCTCTTGGGGAAACACAGGGAGAGGCAGGAGTCACCGAGCTCGCGCGACGGCTCGGCCTCCACAAATCGACGGCCTCCAGGTTGCTCGCCACTCTCGAGAAGAGGGGCCTGGTCGAGCAGGACGACGACTCCGGCAAATACAGGCTCGGCTTGGCCGTGGTCCGGCTCGGTGGTCACGCCGAGCGCTCGCTCGACCTGCGTTCGATCGCAATCTCCGAGCTCGAGGCGCTCGCGCGCTCGATCCGCGAGACGACGACCCTCGAGGTTCTCGAGGGCGACGGCGTCTTGACNNTCGGCTTCACGCCGTACTCCTCTCACACGATCGTTCGAGTCGACCTTCTGCTCGAGGAACTGGCGCGCGTCCGCAAGCGCGGCTTCGCGACCGCCTTCGGCGAGCATGAGCCCAGCGTGAACGCCATCGCCGTGCCGGTCTTCGACCAGCGCGCCTCTGTCGTAGCGGCGCTCGAGATCCGTGCCTCCGGCAACCGGATCACCCCGAGCCGCGTTCCAGAGCTTGTTGATCGAGCTCGAGAAGTGGCTGCTGTTATCACCGATCGTATCGGCGGCGTTGTCGCCTCGATCTAATCTCGCAGCCGGCGGCGCGGGCCCAACCAGGAGTTCACCTTTGCGGCCCCTCGGTCCCCCTCCCGAGGGGCCGCTTTTTGTTCCCGGCGCGGGCGGGTTCGCCTGTCCCGGCTACCGATTGCCAACGAGCCCGGCCGGACCGGGCCACCGCGCGCCGTTCCGTGCTCTTCGACGTGGCGCTACCCTATCTCTGTGAACGCGAACGACCCAACAGTCATCACGCCACCCTGGGGCGGTGCGCCATGGCACCTCGGCGGCGCGATGCAGGCCGCGGCAGAGGTCGTGGCCATCCTGGTCATGGTCTTCGTGATCATGCGCCTCGCCCATGTCTTCGTCCGAGGCATCGCGCGAGCCTTTCTCAGTAGAGAGAAGCTTGAGGGCACGGCCAGGGAGCTGACGGCGGTCGAGATCAAGAAGCGGCAGGACACCATCGAGATCCTGGCCGTCAACGTGATCCGCGTATTCGTCGTGACGATCGCGGTGTTGATGATCCTCGAGACGGGGCTGGGGCTGGACATCGGACCCGCGATCGCGGGTGTGGGCATCGTCGGCATCGCGATCGGCCTGGGCACGCAGCACCTGGTCCGCGACTATCTCAACGGCGCCCTGATCCTGATGGAGAACCAGTACGCGATCGGCGACGTCGTGCGCATTGCCGGCGTTTCCGGCCAGGTGGAGGATTTCACGCTTCGCCGGACGACGCTCCGAGATGGCGACGGCACGGTCCATACCGTGCCCAACGGCGAGATCACGGTGGCGTCGAACCTGACCCGCGTCTTCGGCCGCGTCAACGTCGAGATCCAGGTCGTATACGGCACCGACGTGGACATTGCCATCGCGGTCGTGAACGGGGTTGGGCAACAGCTCGCCGACGACCCGGAGTGGGGCCCGCGCATCCTCGAAGCGCCGCAGGTAGACCGCGTGTCGGCTCTCGGCGACTACGGCATCACGCTCGCGATAGTCGGCAAGGTGCGTGCATCGGAGCAGTGGGGCGTCAGCGGCGAGTTGCGCAAACGGCTGCTGGCGACTTTCCAGAGCCACGGCATCGAGATGCCACAGCCGCAGCGGGTGATCCTGACTCAAGCCTCGGTGAACGGCGGCATCACTACCGCCGGTCCGCTAGCGCCCGCGGAGAATGCCTCGCCGGACGAACACGGCGATGCTTAGCACGGCGTAGCAGGGAAGGGGAGGGGCGTTGGTGCCGGCTGCGAGCCCCCTGCCGGCTGAGACGCCCATATGCGAGCACCTTAGGGCCAACACGGAACGCGTCGTCTGGCAGACCGAGTTACGAAGCTCTGACCGATGGGTTCGTATTTCGTCCACCGCGGAAGATGCCCAGGAAGCCCTGTCCTGACTTGGCGGCGCCGGAGTCACGGTGCTCCATCATGCGGTCGCAGAGAGACTCGATGTCGTCGATGACCTTCTCGCGCGGAAAGCGTTCGACCGCGGAGCGACCTTCGTTGGCGGCGCGAACGAAGACCATGCCTGCCGACCGGACTTCCGCCAGGGCCGGCATTCCGACCGTGCGCTCCATGTCCGCCACGGATACGCCACTGTTGGCGCGGTTGACGACCATTGCCAACCTGTCGCGGATCTCGAGTTCTACCGCAACTTCGCGGAACTGGACTGCGGCGCGGATCGCGGGCACGTCCGGCGTCACGGGCACGACGATCTTGTCCGCCCGCTCGAAGATGACCTGGTTGAGCGGCCCGTAGTCCGGGTGCATGTCTACGATGACCCAGTCGAACACGCGACAGGCCGTCGTAATCGCTTCGGCGACGCGCTTTGGGTCCAGGATCTCCGTGTGCAGCGGCGATTCAGCCATGACCAGGACGGAGACTCCGTTGAGATGCGGGGCCGCGATCTCGGCAAAGCTCTCGGACATGCCGGTGCTGAGGTCCTCTGTCCACGCGTCGGCGACGGTCCGGACGTTCTCCATGCCGAGCGAAGAAGCGACGTGGCCGGTGACCGTGTCGCAGTCGATTAGCAGGACACGCTGACCCTTGCGGACCTGGAGCATTGCCGCCATGTTCACGGCGATAGTCGTCTTGCCAACGCCTCCCTTGGGATTGAAGACGATGACGATCTGGCCGCGATTCGTGTCGCCGGAGGGCTGATCGACCTCCGTTTCCGAGTCGATGATGCCACTGGAGGTCACGTCGACCGGGATCTCGGCCCGAATTAGCATCGCCTCTACGCGCCAGCGCAGCGACTCGGCCGAGTACGGGCGGGTGAAGTACTCGTCGTTGACCCGGGCCTTGCCGGCCAGGCTCATCCGGTCCAGGGCCCGCGCGGCAACGACCATGAGCGCGGGAATGTTGCGATCGTCGTCGTGGAGGAGCGCATACATCTCGAGCGTTCGGTCGAAGTCGTTCTCGCCGTCGAGAATGGCGACGCCGACATCGTTCCGGAGGCTCAGAAGAACCTCGAGGTCCTCGGCCGTCCTGACCTCGATCGGCTCGTAGCCAGCCTCCGCAAGCTGCTCGGCGACCGCGACGAGCTCAGCTTGTGGAAGAGCGATTGCTACAGCGAACCGAGGCACGTGACGGTATCTCCCTGTGGGCAGCAAGTCGGGATGCGGAGTCTAACCTTCCGCCTCGGGATCGTGCGCGGAGACGTTCAGGACGCCCTCGCGCTCGCTCACGACGCGAGCCTGGAACGCGGGCAGAGTTGGGATGAGATCGCCGAGCGAAATGTCCGAACCATGACCCACTGTGAAGATGAACTCGCCATCGGGGCCGGATGAGACGCCGACGTTCTTGACGCCCGGCAGGCGGCCGAGCTGGCGCTTGAAGGTTGCGATGCTGGCAACGCTCACCAGGCCGACCACGACGACCTGTGTCGACTCGACGGTTGCCGGCTTGGCGACCGCGGCGGCTCGGGCGATGGCAGCGCGGGACGCTTCTTCTTCGGCTTCCGCTTCGGCTTCGGCTTCGGCGGCGGCGCGAGCTTCGGCTTCGGCGGCGGCGGCGGCGTTCACGATCGGCATCGGCTCAGGGGCCTGCATGATCTGCTCGCGGCGAGCCCTGATGTCCGGGCTCATGTTGCCGCGGTCCGACAGGTCGAAGGCGGGCGGATCGGGCATCTGGGCGGCCATGCTGGCGAAGACCGTGGGATCGGCTTCCTGGAGCAGCTGCTCGAAGAAGCTCGCGACCTCCTCCTCGAAATTGACGACGCGCTTCTGGACGCGCTCGATCTCGAGCTCGATGGCAGAGTTGTATTCCTGGAGTTCCTGCTCGAGGAGTTCCCGGCGGCGCGAGATGCGCTGCTCGGTCTCAACTCGGATCCGCTCCATCTCCGCCTTGGACCAGTCGCGGATGGCGCTGACGTCAGCCTCGGCAGCCTTGCGCAGGGAGGCGGCTTCGTCATCGGTCCGCGTGTGAAGACTTTCCGTGTACGTCTTCGCATCCGCCTGGCACTGCTCCATGGTCTGTTGCCGCGCCGTTTCGGCGGTCGAACGCATGGCCTGCGTGAGGTCCGCCAGGAATCGGTTCGGATGTCGCGCGGCCGTCTCGTTCACGCTCATCTCCCCGTGGTCTGAGAATGCGGGCCCGGCCTTTGCCGGGAATTGCCCGACCAGAGTACTACCCCGATGCGACTACACGCACCCGGACGCAAGCCCCGGATCGCCGATCAACATCGCGGTCCGGGAGCCGGCAACTGGTGTTGCCTCGTCGTCCGAATGATGGGCCCGAGTGTTGCTAGCAGGCACTCTACCGGAGGTACCAGCCTGTACACCCTTCCGTACCGCCGTTGCCGTAGTGAGCTGGTCTGGATTCGGGTGGCGTCACGAGGCGATCCGGGGCGGAAGCCGTCCAGGTTCGCGTCGGCCCAGCCTGTCGGCGGGTCTCGCCAACACGTCAACCCAGTACTTCCGCGTTGCGTCTGTAGGCGGCGAGGGCCGATCGCGGCGGCGGACGTTACCCCGTCTGGCCGGTTCCGGCCAGGCCTCGGACCCTGGCCGCGATTGAAGCCGGGATTCCATCCTAGATAAGGCGAGCTTTACTCGGCCGGTTTCGGATCCGTGGAGCGGCCGGCGCGGGCCTTCTCGGCCCAGGCCGCAAGCACCTTGTCCTTGTGCGGCCGGATCGGGCAATGCTCGTCGCGATTCCCGGCCTCGTCGCAGTACCCCAACGGGACGCACTTGGGCGCAAGGAAACTGCCCAGGAACGGACTGGCGGCGAAGACCTCGTGGCGGACCAGCTGGAAAAGGCGCCGGATCTCCCACTGGGCCATCGTGCAAAGCCGCAGCCCGGACATGTGGATCAGGGCGCGCAGGTTGGCCGTCATGACCAGGTTCGTGCGGGTCGCGTTGGGGAAGACGAAGCGGGCGTCCTCGCCGGGAATGCCGGCCTCCACGAGTTCCGTGTACAGCTCGAGCGCGCCCTCGACCTGGTCCTCGTAGCGCCCCAGCAGGTTCGGATCGGCATCGGCGATCGTGCCGGGCAGCATCGTCGATGCCCCCTTCTTGTAGGAGACGTAGCGCTGGCTTTGCTGGTCGAAGGCGACGCCGGCGCGATGTCTGACCAGCTGGTGGCTCAGCGTGCGGCTGACGCCGGTTATCGCGAAGGTGAAGACGACGTGCTCGATGGTGCTGCCGTGGCCCGACTCGATGACGCGGCCGATCAACTCGCGCTGCTTCTCCGGCGAAATCCGGCCATCCACGGCCCGATCGAAGATATCGTCCGGGGCCAGCTCCGAATAGCAGGTGCGGCAGGCCGTGTAGATGAGCGGCACGTAGTAGCGCTCGACGATCTCCCGGTTCGGGAAGATCATCGTCGCCCTCATCCCCAGGTCGCGACGGCCGGGATTGAGCGGAATCGACGGGCTGGAGGCGCCGGGCTGGCCCGGAGCGCGGGTTTCGGCGGACACCGCGTCAGGATAGCCGCTCGGACGATCGGCGGGCCGCCGCGTTCCCCGTCGTCTCGGCTCGCGACGAGCGGCTGGGCTCGGACCTGGATAGCCGTATGTGTCTATCTAGACCGACAGTAGCCTTTGACGGCTATCTCCGGCTGAGTTAGCCTCTAGCGGATGACTGACGGGATAGGCCTGGTGTTGTTCGGCGACGTCGTCGAGTCGCGGCGCGACAGCATCGCCTCGACCGCCTGGCTGCGCGATCTGGTGGCCGAGCTGGATGGAACGTACGGCGATCGGCGGCTCGCTCCCTTCGGTTTCACCCAGGGTGACGAACTGCAGGGGCTCCTGGAGCCGGATTCGGACCCGCTGGACGCTATCCTGCGGGCGGCGTTGGCCCCCGGCGGTAGGCGCATGCGCTGGGTGGTCGTCCGTGGCCAGGTCGATCCGGACGCGACCGAAGGCAAGGCACCGGCGACGGAGCGGACCGGGGCCGCGTTCATCAGGGCGCGCGCCGCCATCGACGCCGCCCGGACGGGCCATGAACGCCTCGTCATCCTGACCGGCGACCACGAGGTCGACGAATTGCTGGCCGACCTGGCGCCGGCCCTGGTCGACTTGCTGGACGGTCTGACCGAGCGCCAGCGCACCGTTGCGAGGCTCGCCGTGATCGACGACCTGCGCCAGTCGGAGGTTGCCGATCGGCTGAAGGTCCGGCGAGCCACGGTCTCTGTGGCATTTAGCAGGGCCAGGATCCGGTCGCTCCATCGGCTCGTCGCGGGCTTGCGGTTGGTCTACGCGCGGAGCGGGGGAGCGGCGGGGGATGGGGCCGTGGCGGGTCCGGGAGCCCTCACAGGGCCCGCTGCCCCCGTGGCCCTGGGAGGGGAGTGACGAGATGAAGGATTCGGTATTGATCCTGGGTTGGATCTGGGCCGCCTACCTTGCCGCGCGGCTCGCGGCCGAGGGCGTGCGGCGGTTCGTCGCGGCGCGGAGGGCGGCTGCCTCTGGCGCGGGGCAGACCGGCGACGCCGATTCCCAGGCCGCGCATCGGCGGAAGGTGCGGCTGGCCTGGACCCCGCTCCCAGCCGCGTTGTGGCTCGCCGCCGAGGGCGCATTGGCCGTGGTAGTGGTCGGCGCGGCCTGGCTGGTCCTCCGCGATGTCAGCGTTAATCTGGTGCCGGCCGGCCTGGCCGCCTCGGTCGATGTCCGGCGCGCGGCCGTGGCGGGGATCCTCGGTTGGTCGCTCGTCGTCATCAACGTCCCGGTCGCCTGGCGGCTCGTCGGGATGGTGCTGCCGAGCGAGCCCAGAAAGGTGACCGCCGGCGTCGACGCGGAGCGAATGGGCGAGACGATCGGCGTCCTCGAGCGGCTGCTTGTCGTGGTCCTCGTGCCGAGCGGCGGGCCGGCCGCCGTGGGGTTCGTAGTCGCGGCCAAGACGCTGGCCCGGTTCAAGGAACTGGACAAGAAGCGCTTCGCCGAGCGCTACCTGCTCGGGACGATGACGAGCGTGACCGTGGCTCTGACGAGTGCGCTCGCGGCGATGTGGATCTGGTCGAGCGTGGCGTAGGACGCGCCGAAGAGCGGCGGGTAGTTCGCGCGAGTTAGAACGAGCCCGCGGCGAATGCCCGGTCAAGGCGTTTGGAGCCTCATCGCGCGACGACTCAACAGGCCATCACACCGTGCTGCCGTACCAGGTGAACCCCAGGGGAATCGCGGCCCGATTCCGGACGCAAACCCATCAACACACATCTCACCTTGCCACCGCACCGGGGTGGTGGCTACGGAATGACCTTGGCCGCTCGCAGGTAAAGGGCGCCGACGCCGGCGATCGCCCAGGCGATCCACAGGACGGCGATCAGCATCGGCACGCGGTTCTCGATCAGACGGCGTGTGGCGCTGAACGGCTCGATCAAGCGGTCGAGGCCGTCTTCGTCGAGTCCTTCGGACGATAGCGCCTGCGCTGTGAGTTCCGCCGTGTCGGCCTTGAGACGCGACCGCTGGAGCAGCTTGAAGCGAGTGAACACGCGGCGATCGGCCGGGAGCTCGCGCTCGGCGCGGACGATCTCGCGATGCCAGAAGCGGACGTCGTTGCCGAGCCCTATTGCAGCGCGGCGCATCCGCCAGAGCAGCAGCAGGCTGCCGGTGGCGTCGATTACGAGCAAAAGTGTCGGGACCCAGGCCCGGCTGACGTCGAGGTTCAGCAACGACACGAGGAGGCCGCCGGCCAGGCCGAGAAGGATGACCTCCATGACGAGGTACAGGCTGCGGAACCCGTGGAGCCACGAGTCGCGCCATTGCGCGCCGGCCAGCATGAAACCGAGCTGCGGGGCGGCGGCGTGGGTGCTGTCGAGACCTTCGATAGCCCGCTCGAGCGGTGTTCGCTCCCGCGCCGCGTCTGGTTCGGGGGATTGGGACAACGGGCTGGTCATGTGTAGTCTCATCGATGCGGGTTGGACGCTAGGTTCCCGGTTGTGGCGGCCGGGCTGGAATGATGAGTAGAGCATTGCCGATGGCAGGCCACTGCCCGAGTGCCGGAGGGCATCGCTGGGCTGTGCCGAAGGGCGGCTCGGGTTGCCGCCCCGGGCTGGCGGGTTCCGGGACGATCCGGGTCTCGAGGCGGGCCGGGGCAGCCGAATGGCCCGGGCTGCTCTTGTGGGGCGGCAGCCGGCCGGTCTCGGGCGAGTCGCCCGCCAAGCGTGTAGGCTGGCGCCGTCGGCCATTCGCGTGGGGCCGGCGACATGGCGCTTATCGACCCGGCCGCCCGGGCCGCAGGAGGAGTGGAGATGTCCGACGCCGGCAAGCCCGTGATCGTCCAGTACTTCTACAGGATTCGCTGGGGATTCCAGGACGAGTTCGTGGCGCTATTCGATCGGAACCACTGGCCGCTGCTGCGGGCCCAGATCGAGTCCGGCCGGCTCCTCGACGTCCGCGCACACGAGCCGCGCTTCCACGGCGATGGCCGCCAGGACTGGACATTCGAAGTCACGATCACCTATCGCGACTGGGCCGCAATGGAAGAACACACGGACCCGGCTATGGTTTCGCGTCTATACCCCGATGCGGAGAAGCTGGCCCGCGAAGAGCAGCACCGGTTCGAGCTGATCGAAGCCCACTGGGACACCCCGCTCGAAGATCACGCCCTGCCGAAGTAGCTCGCGCTCAAGCGGCACGCCGGCTCACCTCGCGGCCGGCCCCTTCAGCGACTCGATCGTCTGTCGCAGTACGTCGGCCGACTTGCGGACGCCGCGGGCCTCGAGCGGGCTGAGTTCCAGGCGCAGGACCCGTTCGATGCCGCGCCGGCTGACCACCGTCGGAAGACTCAGGCAAACATCGTCGATGCCGTAATAGTCCGTGATCAGGGACGAGATCGAGAGCACCGTGTTCTGATCGCGCAGGATCGCCTCGGCGATTCGCATCAGGCCCGCGGCGACTGCGTAATACGTGGCGCCCTTGCGGGTGATGATCTCCTGCGCTGCGTCCCGGGTCTGGTGGAATATCCGCTCCATAGTGTCCGCAGTCAGCGCGATTCCGTTCTCGGCGCAGAACGTGGGGAGCCGCATGCCGGCCACGTTTGCCAGCGACCAGACCGGGACCTCGCTGTCGCCGTGCTCGCCGATGATGTAGGCGTGGACGCTCCGTGGATCCACGCCGAGGTGCTCGCTCAGCATGTAGCGGAAACGCGCCGTATCGAGGATCGTGCCCGATCCAAAGACGCGGCTCGGCGGCATACCGGCCAGGTCCTGGGTCACGTATGTCAGGACGTCGACCGGGTTAGTGGCGACGACGATAATCCCTTCCGGATTCGCCTCCGCCACCTTCGGAACGATCTGGCCGAAGATGGCGGCGTTACGCCGGACCAGCTCGAGGCGGCTTTCGCCGGGTCGCTGCCCGACACCCGCCGAGATCACCGTGATCGCCGCTCCCTGGCAGTCGGAGTAGTCGCCGGCGCAGATCTTCGTCGGGTGGGCGAACGGGACGGCGTGGTTGAGGTCCATCGCCTCGCCCTCGGCGCGCTCGCGATTGGCGTCGATCAGGACGATCTCCGACGCGATCCCCGATAGCAGCAGGGTGTAGGCGAAGGTCGACCCGACCATTCCAGTGCCGACGACGGCGACCTTGTTCGGCCGGCCGGTGTGGTAGTCGGTCTCGCGTGCCATCGATGGCTCACCCGTGACCCGGGGTCGCGGACGGGCGCGAACGGCGCCCCTGGATGGATCGGCGGGGTAGGTTGCAGGTGGGTCCTTGGTTTCGCTCATGCGTCCATCCTGCCACGCCACAGCCGATGAAGCGCACCTGAATTGAGGCTTCGTTTCGGCCGCGCCGGAACCTAACCCTTTGCCTTTGCCTTGCCCAGTTCCGTGATGACGCTCCGGAACGGCTCGGCGTAGCCGGTAAAGCCGGCGAAGAGCCGCCAAACTTCTTCCGGCGGCCGGCCCGACTTCATCAGGCCCGCGCTCCAGCTCTTCGCGTTGGCGTTGGCGCGCGGTCCGAAGCAGCCGAAGCAGCCACGGCCATACGTGGGGCACAGAGCGTTGCAGCCCGAAGTAGTCACCGGGCCCATGCAGGCCTCGCCCGTGGCGACGACCATGCAGACGATGCCCTTGCGCTTGCATTCCCGGCAGACGGCCTCGTCCCGGATCTGGGGTCGGCGGCCTGCCAGGCCCGCGGT
>PMJT01000245.1 GCA_003158495.1 Chloroflexota bacterium
CCGCCTTCGTGAATGGCGATGATGCGCTTCTCGGCGTCCGAGATGATGCGGCTCTTGCGCTCGGGACCGGCGACGATCCGCTCCAGCGCCTCGTTGAACTCGGCCATTCCGATGACCTTGCGGTTGCGCCGCGCGGCGAGGATGGCGGCCTCGTTNNCGGTCGAGGATGACCTGGCGGTCGAAACGGCCGGGTCGCAGGAGGGCGGGGTCCAGGACGTCCGGTCGGTTCGTGGCGGCGACCACGATCACGTTCGTGTTCGTGTCGAAGCCGTCCATCTCGACCAGGATCTGGTTGAGGGTCTGCTCGCGCTCGTCGTGGGACCCGCCGAGGCCGGCGCCGCGCTGGNNACGCCGACGAACATCTCCACGAATTCCGAGCCGGAGATCGAGAAGAAGGGCACTCCGGCCTCACCGGCGACGGCTCGGGCAAGCAGCGTCTTGCCGGTTCCAGGAGGACCCACGAGCAGGACGCCACGCGGGATACGGGCGCCCAGGGAGTTGAACTTCTCGGGGTATTTCAGGAACTCCACGACCTCTTGAAGGTCCGTTTTTGCTTCGTCGACCCCGGCGACGTCGGCAAAGGTGACTACGGTCTTGTTGCCCAGGAACATCCGAGCCCGGCTCTTGCCGAAGCTCATGGCCTGGTTGTTGGTGCCCTGGGCCTGGCGCATGAAGAAGAAGATCAGCAGGACGACGAGGGCGACGGGGACGACCGTGCTGATCAACAGCACGATCCAGCCCGTGTCCGCGGGCTTGTTGACGGTGTAGCTCATCTTGGCCCAGGACGCACCCGCCCAGGATTCGATTACGGCCGATTCGCCGCTCGCGGGCGAGTCGGATTGGACCGTGTATTCCTGGCCTCCCTGGTCCGTCACCGTCAGCGTGGTGTCCTGACGCGTGATCGTGACCACGTTGCCGGCCTTGACGTCCTTCTCGAAGTCCGAGTAGCTCTTGGGCTGGCTGGCCGACGGCTGGATGAGCGCATAGAGAAGCGCGGCTGTCGCGGCAACGAGAACGAGCATTACGATCCCGTTGCGCATGAAACGCGTGTTCAAGGTAAAGCGGAGCCTCCGGGTGTGGCGGTCGGTTCGAGGCCGAGCGGCCGCCGCAGTATACGCCCGAGGGTCTCGCGGCCTGCGTGGCACGAGCCCCGGGAAGAACTCCGAGACTTGCCGGTCGCAAGCCGCGGGACGGGTTCACCTTTCAAGACTGCCGAAGGCGACCCCGAGTTCGGCTGAAATCTGGACCGGCGCCGAAGTCCCGTGGTGTGGTACTGGGTCGGTCGTCGGGCGAACTGCCTGCTGACGCCCCGGCAAGTCGACAATCGACTTACCGCCTCCGCCGGCGTATCCGACAAATGGCACGGCCCGAGCGCCGCCCGGGCCGTTGCTAAGATCCTGGTAGCTGGGGTTGGATTTGAACCAACGACCTAGCGATTATGAGCCGCTTGCTCTGCCACTGAGCTACCCAGCCTCGACGGCGTAGTGTAGCGGATCGATCTGTACCGGGCCAAACGCCAGCCAAGGGCGGCAGCGTTCGCCGCCCCGTAGCTGCCCGCACCTCAGCCTCGGTCGAGAAGTTCCAGGATCGGAGCAAAGGCGGCGATCGACTCGACCGTGATCGGGTCCACGACCAGTTGGACTTCCCTGACCCCGGCACGGGCATAGGCCCGCAGTTCCTCTGCCACGATCTCGGGATCGCCCCTGAGCGGGTTAGGCGTCCTGTCCGTGTAGCCGTCACCCTGGCGACGGCCCGATCCGCCGGACATCCGCACAAATACACACACCGTGGCTTCGACGGCCGACGGATCTCGCCCGACCTTCACGCACGCGGCATCGACCTTCGCGCGGAGCGCAGGCACGCCGGCCGGGCTGTTGCCCGTGTCCGTGTGCCAGACGTTCCATGACTGGACGTACGGCAGAGTGATGTCGAGCATCCGCTCGCCCACCGACCCGATCATGATCGGCGGGCCGCCCGGCCGTGAGCGGGGCACCAGCTCGCAGTCGCGTGCGCTGAAGTATTCGCCCTCGAAGTCGATGGCGCCCTCCTGCAAGAGCGTCCGTATGATCGTGAACGCCTCGGCAAACCGCGAGATACGGTTGTCGTAGGGCACGCCGTAGCTGCGGAACTCGACTTCGTTCCAGCCCGCCCCGAGCCCCAGGACGAGGCGGCGTCCGGAGATCTCGTCGACCGTGGCCGCCTTCTTGGCCAGGACGGCCGGGTTGTAGAAGCCGACGGGCGTGACAAGCGGGCCGATGGTGATACGGGAGGTGATCGCCGCGGCCGCTGCAAGGAGCGACCAGGCGTCCCACGGCGCGTCGACGGACCTATCCTCCATCCGATAGAGGAAGTGGTCGCCGACCCAGAGCGAGTCGAAGCCCGCTTCCTCGGCCGTCCTGATCATGGTGCCGAGTTCCGGCCACCGAACCGGCCGCTCGATCTCGGGCATCTGGACGCCGACCCTGAGCGGACGGCGCGAATTCGACGCTGAACTCATGACCGGATCGTAGCGCGTCGATGCGAGCAGCGGGCTAGTGGCCCGGTGCGCAGCTGGAACAAGCGGCTCGTCAGCGCCAGTGTCGGTGGCGGAGCGATGGATTCGCCTCCGGGGGTCTACGGCAGGACGCGGCGGCAGAGCTCTGCGATCACGGGATGACCTTGCCGGACTGCGTCGTCTTGATGGTGATCGGCTTCTGGGGCGGAGCGGCGACCGTGGTCACGATCGTGACCGGCTTTGGGGCGGCCGGATCGATGACTTTGGCGCCCGGAGGCGCCGTCTGGCCGGGCTGAAGCTGGACATACTGGACCGGCCGCTGAACCGCGTTCGAACCTCCCGCCGGTCCGGAGACCGCGTTGCCGGCGCCTGCCGGTGGCAGAACCACTGCCCGGGGAGGCAGCACGATAACCGCCGCCAGCGCCGAGAACGCGGCCAGGCCGGCCGCGCCCAGGGCGAGCCGCATCGGTCGGGGATCCGGCTTGGACTTGGGGGTGTGGGGGTTCTTGGGCGTGGGCGTGCTGCTTGTCGGGGGGAACGGCAGCGGCGCTGGGAGTGTCTGGTCGTTCATCAGTTGTCGGCTCCACCGTCGTCGCCACCGACACTCGGGACTACGACGTGGATGACCGGCGGCGGCCCGGCGGGCGGTTGCGTCTGCGTGACATTCACCACCTGCGGCGACGGAACCGGATTGACGTAGACGATCTCTGGGCCGAGTGTCGCACTCGGAGTGGCGCTGACTCCCGCCGATTGTGAACTCGCCTGAACAGCCTGTTGCGCCGTCGAATAGCCCTGGATGAAGAGGGCTCCGGCCACCGTGGCGACGGTGACCAGAGCGGCGATGCCAACCCCCAGGCGATGGATCGAATTCATCGCGGTCTCCTGGTCTTCGATACCGGCGGCTCGCGTCGTGGGTCCGATGGACATGCCGGCCGCCCGGTTGTCCCGAATCTGAAGCCCGCAAGTGAAACGACCGTGAACCGGCGGAGGAGGCCGGGTGGATATTGCGTGGAGCCCGGGTGAGCTTCCATTTCACGCCGACGTCGTCCCAGCGAATGAACCAGTTCGAGACCTGGTTCGGCATCGTCTCTCGTCCAGCCATCCGCCGCGGCAGCGTTCGATCGGTCATGGAACTCGTCGCGATGATTGCCGCCCTCACAGCGCATGGAACGAGGACTCAACGCCCATGCTCTGGGTCAAAACCGCTGACCAGATCCTGGCGAACGCGGTGGTCAGCTGACAGGGATCGACGAATCGGACGCTAGGGCTGCGAACCGAAGAGCGCCTTCAGCCAAGAGTCGAGCGGGCTGCCGCCCTGGGCCGGCGCATCCGGCTTGATGGCGGCGGAACCCGGCGCGTTCGAGGGCAGTGGCGCCGCCTTCGGATCGATCGTGAACGGGATCTCGCGTGGCGAGCCGAGCAAGTATCCACGAGCCATCTGCGCAACGAACGCCGGCTGCTTGATCAGCTGGAGCTCCTGCTCGAGCGACGCGACGTCGCGGGCCTCCGCGGCGTTGCGGGCCCGCATCTGGTCGGCCTGGCTGGCGGCCGATGCCGCCTCCCCTACCTGGCGGGCAAAGACACCGACGAACCACAGTGCCACGAGGCCGCCGACGAGCAGAGCAAGCCGGCGCGTGGTTATCGGAAGTCGCGGGGCCGACGCGGACGACGGCGCGGCCACAGCAGTCTCTTCGGGCACCTCGGCGTCGCGTCCGTACATTCCAGAATCGTAGCTTTCGGCAGCTGACGTGTCAATGCCGGTTCACGCTTGCAGAACACTGATACACTGGCCGCATATTTCGCACGGACGTTCGGTTTGAGGTGCACGATGCGGTACTACGAGCCGGCCGGCGTACAGGATGTTCTGGATCGCCTCCTGGCCGACCCTTCGATTTCGAACGGGGTCGTACACCACGCCAATATCCCGGCGCGAGCGGCGGATTTCGTCCCCATGCCGGAGTGGCTGGATCCCGGACTCCGGGCCGGCCTCGAGAGTCGCGGCGTCACGGCGTTCTACCGCCACCAGGCGGAGGCCGTCGAAGCCGTCCGGGCCGGCGAAGACGTCGTCGTGGTGACGCCCACCGCATCGGGCAAGTCCCTGTGCTACCTCGTGCCAACGTTGCAGGCTCTCTCTGTCGACCCCACCGCACGCGCGCTGTACCTGTTCCCCACCAAGGCCCTGGGCCAGGACCAGGTCGCGGAGCTGGGCGAGTTGAGCCGCGCCTCCAGGCTGCACATCAACGCGTCCACGTACGACGGCGACACTCCCAACCCCATCCGATCCGCGATCCGCTCGGCCGGGCAGGTCGTGGTCACGAATCCGGACATGCTCCACGCGGCCATCCTGCCCCACCACACCAAGTGGTTCCAGCTCTTCGAGCAACTACAGATCATCGTCATAGACGAGCTGCACACGTACCGCGGCCTGTTCGGGAGCCACGTGGCCAACGTCCTGCGGCGGCTGCTGCGCATCTGCGCCCACTACGGCTCGCACCCGGTGATCGTCTGCTGCTCGGCTACGATCGGGAACCCGGGCGAGCTGGCCACGCTGTTGACGGGGCGCGCGACGCGGGTCGTGGACAGGAACGGCGCCCCGTCTGGCGAGCGGCACATCGTGATGGTGCAGCCGCCGCTGCTGGACCCGGCTACAGGCGCACGAGGCTCAGCTCATACCCTGGCCACTCGATGGGCGCTGCCGTTCCTGCGCGCCGGCCGCCAGACGCTCGTCTTCGGCCGCTCGCGCGTCGGCGTCGAGTTGATGCTGACGAACCTGCGCGAAGCGCTTCGCGCCGGTTACGGTCCCCGCACGCAGGTCCGCGGCTACCGTGGCGGCTATCTCCCCACGGAGCGGCGGGCGGTGGAGCGTGGCCTGCGCGACGGGGAGCTGCTGGGAGTCGTCACGACCAACGCCCTGGAACTGGGCGTGGACGTGGGCCAGCTGGACGTCGCGATTCTGGCCGGCTACCCCGGATCGATCGCCGCCACGTGGCAGCAGATGGGCCGGGCGGGCCGGCGCAAGGGCGTGAGCGTCTCAGTGCTGATCGCCGGCGGCGGGCCGGTGGACCGGTACGTCGTCGAGCACCCGGAGTTCCTTCTGGACTCGCCGCCGGAAGAGGCGCGGTTGGATCCGGACAACGTCCACGTCCTGCTCGGCCACCTCAAGGCGGCCTGCTTCGAGCTTCCGTTCGAACCGGGCGAGCGATTCGGGCCAACGGAGGCGGAGCCGCTGCTTGCATTCCTCGGCGAAGAGGGCCTGGTCCGCCGGGCCGGCGACGATCGCTGGTACTGGTCGAATGAGAACTTTCCGGCGTCGTCGGTGTCTCTGCGAGCGGCCGCCGAGGAGAACGTCGTGATCATCGACACGACGCCGGACCGCCCGCGCGTGATCGGCGAGATAGACATCTTCGCCGCCCAGACGCTCGTCCACGAAGACGCGATTTACATGCACGAGTCGGCCCAGTTCCATGTTGACAAGCTGGACTGGGACGAGCGCAAGGCGTACGTCCGCCGCGTAGACGTGGACCACTACACCTATGCGGACCGGGCAGTAACGCTCAAGCCGCTCGATACTTTCGCCTCGGCGCCCGCAACCGGCGGAGACCGGGCCCATGGCGAAGTCATGGTCTCGAGCCTGGTCAGCATGTTCAAGAAGCTCAAGTTCGGCACGGACGAGAACCTGGGCTGGGGTCCGGTCTACCTGCCTGAACTGGAGCTCCAGACGACGGCCTACTGGCTGATGCTCGGTTCGGCAGCCGACGGATGGCGGCGGGCAGAGCTGGACGTGGCGTTGATGGGCGTCGGCCGCGCGATGCAGGCAGTTGCCGCGGTGCTGCTGATGGTGGACCCGCGAGACCTCGGCCTGGTCCGCCAGGTTCGCTCGCCGCACAACCAGTCGCCTACGGTCTACCTCTACGAGGCCATCCCCGGCGGCGTGGGCCTGTCCGAGCGGCTCTTCGATCGCCACGACGAGTTGCTCGCCGGTGCGGCCGATCTGCTGGCTGGCTGCGGCTGCGCGAGCGGTTGCCCGTCGTGCACGGGTCCCCGGCTGGAGCCCGATGTCGACGCGAAGGCATTGGCGCTGCGGCTCCTGCGGTCGCTGGTCCGTGGCGAGGGCGCGACGAGGGGCAAAGCCGGGCCGCGTGGCGAGGGCCCGACGCCGACCGAGGTGCCGGGGACCGCCGCATGACAGTCGACGGGACGCGGCTGCAGCGCCGTCTCGAGGACCTGCGCCGCGAGCGTGCCTCCATCATTCGGACCTATGCCACCGGCGAGGCCGATTCGGAAATCCGGCGCGCCATAGCCGCAGTCGTCGCAGCAGGCGAGGGCTATTCCACGCCCCAGCCAGTGTGGCGGGACGCGGGCTCGGTCGATGCCGCCTCGCTGGCCAAGCGCATGGCCGCGGCACTGGACGCCGATGCCGTCGAGACGCCGCACGGCTGGTACGTGCGCCGTGAGCTTCGGCCCGTCTACCTGCCGATCGATCGCGAGCGGCTGGCCACCCTGCCGGGGATGCCCGCCGCCGGTACTCCCCTCTTCTGCCTCGACACGGAAACGACGGGCCTCGGGTCGGCCGCCGGAACTGTGGCCTTCCTGATCGGCATCGGCTGGTGGCAGGGCGACCGAATGCGGCTCGTCCAGTTGCTCCTGCCGGATCATTCGGAGGAGCGGGCGCTGCTCGATGCGCTCGCCGCCGAAACGCCGCCAGGCGCCTGCCTGGTCACCTACAACGGGCGCAGCTTCGACTGGCCGCTTCTGGAAACCAGGTTTCGCATGGGACGCCGCATACCGCCGGCGCTGGACGGTCACCTGGACCTGCTCCTGATCGTCCGGCGCCTCTTCCGACACCGCCTCCCGGACGCGCGCCTCCAGACGGTGGAACGGCATCTGCTCCGCCGCCACCGTGCCCCGGACATCCCGTCATGGGAGATCCCCGCCGTCTACCACTCGTTCCTACGTGGCGGCACGGCCGGGCCGATCCGCGTGGTTGCCCGCCACAACGCGGAGGACGTCGTCACGCTCGGCCGGCTGCTCGCCCACCTGGAACGCGGCTACGGCGAGGGCGAAGTACGGCGTTGGGCCCCGCCCGGGGACCTGGTCCGGCTTGCCCGGCTCTTCCGCCACGAAGGCCGTGTCGACGAAGCGGTCGAATGCCTCGAGATCGCCGGCGCACCAATCGATGGCGACGACCCAGAATCGGCGATGGCAGTAGTGGAGCTGGCCAGGCTGCTGCGCCGAGCCGGCCGCCTGGCCGAGGCCGGCGTTGCCTGGAGCCGGCTGGTGACCATTCCCGGCCCGTTCGCCGGTCTCGGCTGGATAGAGCTTGCCAAGGAGCGCGAGCATCGCCAGCGCGACCTGGAGGGAGCCTGGGCGGCCACGGACCAGGCGCTCCTCTCCCTGTACAAGAACCGCGGCCACGGCAACGCCATGCAGCGCCGCGCCCTGGAGGCGGATCTCGCGAAACGCCGCGAGAGGTTGGCCCGGAAGCTGGAGAAGCGGATCGCCTAGCGGAGTCGCGCCGCCACTTGCGCCCGAGTCGGGACGGCCGCCAGGCCCGCGCCTTCGACGGAGCACGAGGCGGCGGCTGCGGCGAAGCGGAGCGCCGCCGGCGTGGCGATCTGACCGGTGAAAAGCCACGCGGCCGTGAGCGCCGCGAGGAACACGTCGCCCGCGCCAGTGGCGTCGATGAGGTCCACGGCCGGGATGGCGTGGTAGCGTCGTACGACGCCCTCGCCCAGCGCCACTCCCCCGCCCGCTCCGGCGGTGAGGACGATGCTGGCTCGCGGGGCCAGCTCGCGAAGCCGCGTCAAGTTGGTCGCGCCCTCGATGTCATCGAGGCTGGCCACGATCAGGCTGGCAGCATCGAGAAGCTGCGAGCGGCTCGGTGGGACGCGCTCCACCCAGCCGTCGGCGGCGAATTCGCGAATCATCCCCTGCCAGCCGACCCCGACGAAGCACTCGGCGCCGCCAGCGCCGCCCGTAACCGCCCAGGCCCACTCGTCGCCCAGCTCGCCCGCAACCGGCACGATCAGCCGTGCCCGAGCCGTCTTCCACTCATCCGGCAATGCCGCCAAAGGGATCAGATCGCTCTTCGACAGCCATCTTTGGCGCCGGTGGCCATCGACTTCGATGTTCTCGAATACCGGCCCTCGTTCGAGTTCGACCCGCCGCAGGTCGACCCCGGCCGCTTCTAGCAAATCCAGTTCGTCGGCCGTCGATGCCGATCGATCGACCCCGACGACGCAGCCGACTCGCAGTCCCAACCTCGCCGCCGTGAGCGAGCAGTACGTCGCCGCGCCGCCCAGCCGCCAGCCGCGCGGATCGTCCGCGACGAGGTCTCGCGAGGCAACGCCGACGACCAGCAAGTCGAGCGTACCGGCCGTCCCGTGCCAGGGCTCGGGGTATAATCCGCGCGTTCCCAGAGCAATTTCCTCCTGGAGTTGTGCAGTGTTTTTCTACGAACTTCGCGAGGGCGACGACAACATCTTCGCCGACGTGCTGCTTGTCCGTGAGGAGGAAATGGACGCCGACTCCTTCTTCGAGCTGGTGCAGGAGATACGGCAGCGGATCCAGGACCACTACGAGGAAGACACCCTGATCGAGGCGATCGCCGACGAACTCGAGCGCGACTATGAGTTCATCCCGATCTCGGACGAGCGCCTGAGCGCATCGGTGAATGTCTCCAAGATCGAGGACGACAACTACCTGGCCAGCATCGACTCGGACGACGACGAAGACGAAGACGCGCCCGACTATCGCGGCCTTTTCGTCGACTTCCCCGGCGGGGACACGCACATCAACTGACGCCGCCTGTGGGCGGCCTCAGTCCCGATCGACCCCGCTGAGCCGGCCGAACGCGAGCCTGGCGATGGCCGTCCCTGCGAACAAGAGGCCGAGTTCGCATCGACCGCCTGGCTCGAGAGATACCATCGCGTTACTTGCTGAAGAGGATTTCAAGGACGTCGCCGTCCTTGACCATGTACGTTTTGCCCTCCGAGCGGAGCTTGCCGTGCTTGCGTGACTCCGCCATGGACTTGAGTTCGACCAGGTCGTGATACGGCACGACCTCAGCTCGTATGAAGCCCCGGGCAAGGTCCGTGTGGATCGCTCCGGCCGCATCGACCGAAGACGAGCCGTCGGGGATGGGCCAGGCGCGGACCTCGTCCGGTCCCGCAGTCAGGAACGAGATAAGGCCGAGGAGCCGGTAGCTGAGCTTGATGACTCGATCGAGGCTCGACTCCTTGAGGCCAAGCTCGTCCATGAAGACGGCGGCTTCCTCAGGGTCCAGCTCGCCGAGCTCCATTTCGATCTTCGCCGAAAGGGCATCGACCATCGACTTCGGATGCGTATACCGCCCCATGATCCCCGACACGATTTCGTCCTCGCGAGGAACATCCGTCTCGCCAACATTGAGAAGTACGAGTACGGGCTTCTGGGTCAGGAAACGGAAGCCACGAATGGACTTCTCCTCCTCGGGTAGAAGCTTCTCGGCGCGCAGCGGCCGGCCGTCGACCAGGGGTCCGTGGAGCCGCTCGAGCAATTCGAGCTCACGGTCGTTGGCGTCGCGCTCGGCCGCCGTCCCGTGGTGGCCGGCGGCCTTGAGCCGCTCAATACGCTTCTCCATCACGGAAAGGTCGGCCAGGATGAACTCCAGGTCGAGCTGCTCGAGGTCGCGCCAGGCGTCTACCGACCC
>PMJT01000054.1 GCA_003158495.1 Chloroflexota bacterium
TGGCTCATCGGGCGGCATCGGTGACAGTCGGGTGCTCGACGTCCCACGCCATGCGCATCGCGTCCCAATAGTTGGCCCGGGCCCAGATCGCTTCTCGCTCTGCCTCGAACCGTTCTGCAGTCCTTGGAGTCGTGTGCTGGACTCGACGCTGGGCCCTGTTGATTGAACTGACGAGGTTGGCGAGGTCGTGTGTCATCTTGGCCGCCTCCGGCGGGCATGAGACTTACCGGCCGGGTTTCGGCCGAGTGAGTGCTCCTGGCCCGATGATTGCGCGGCTCAGGCGAAGGGTGAACCCTGACTTTCGCCGGGCCAGGACGCCCGGACATCGTGGCCCGATGCAGCCGCGCCGACGACTCCGGTTCTGTCGCAACCTTGTGCTGGCTCCGCGACCCTGTCGTAATCCCCTGGCGCGTGCACGGGGGGAGGGCCTGGGCCTGAGCTCCGCGCTATTGCCCGAGTTACGCCACTAACGGCGGGACTCGGCGGAGATCGTCCGACTGGATGAGACGCGACCTAACGAACAGCTCAGGATCGGGCAAATGCTCGGACGTCCGGGTGATCGAGGTGGGCGACCGCAAGGCAGAAGATCAAGCCGTAACCATCCACGCGTACGCACACGGTCGGTCCAATGCAGTCGCCCAACCTCCAGCTTGAAACTCGCGTCGAGCCGAGGCCCACGGATCTTGCGGATCTCGCGGATCTCGCGGATGGTGAGATCGCTCGCCGGATCAACCGCGCCCGCACCGTATTGGGCGAGTGCCATCGGGCCCTCATTCGCGCGACGGACGAGCAGGGGCTGCTGGACACGATCTGCCGGATCGCGGCGGGCGTGGCCGGCTACTCGCTCGCGTGGGTAGGCTTTGCCGAGGATGACGAGCGGAAGACCGTCCGGCCCGTGGCCCGGTACGGCGAGGCCGGATCCTATCTCGACGAGATCTCGACCACCTGGGGCCACGACACGCTCGGGCGCGGCCCGACCGGTACTTCCATCCGGACCGGCCACGTCCGGCTGGCACGCGATCTCGTCAATGAGCGGAGCTACCAGCCCTGGCGCACCGCCGCCGCCGGGCACCGGCTGGCGTCGTCAATCAGCCTGCCGCTGCTCAAGGACGGCGTCGCGTTTGGTGCGCTCATGGTCTATGCCCCCGAACCGGACGCATTCGGGCGTACCGAGACCCAGATCCTCACAGAAGTCGCGGATGACCTCGCTTTCGGTATCCGGTTGCTGCGCGAACGGTCGGACCACGTTCGGCTGGCCAGCGCCGTCGGTCAGGCGGCAGAGTCGGTCATCATCACCGACGCCGACGGCCGGATCACCTACGTCAATCCGGCCTTCGAGCGCGTGACCGGCTACGCCCGCGACGAGGTGGTCGGGAAGAACCCGCGCATGCTCAAGAGCGGCATCCAGACGCCCTGGTTCTACGACGCGATGTGGGCCGCGCTTACCAACGGCCTGCCCTGGCGGGCCGACCTCGTCAACCGCCGCAAGGACGGCACGCTCTTCACCGAGGAGACTGTAATCTCGCCGATCCGTGGACCTTCGGGCTCGATCACGAGCTTTGTGGCGGTCAAGCGCGACGTAACGGCAGAACGAGCCTTCGAGGAACGGGTGTCCCAACTCGGCCGCGAGCGAACGCTCATCTCCGAGACTATCCGCGATCTGCGCGCAGGTGACACGCCAGAGATCACCGCCCAGGCGATCTGCCGCCAGGTCGTGAGCTTGACCGGAGTCCTGGCCGCACACCTGTGCCTCTTCGAGCTCGATGGACGCGCGCAGTCGATCGGATTTGTGATCGCCGGTCAAACCGACCCGCCGCTCCAGCGGGTCCCATCCCGGCGCAGCCAGCAACTGCGAGTCCGGGCCGCCGAAGGCCCCTGGATCGAGTCGTGGGTGAGCCAACCCTCGCGATCCTACAGTGGGCTCTTGACCGGGATCGGCGTCCACGCAGTTGCCAGCGCGCCTGTGAGGCATGGCCAGCTGCTCATCGGTCTGCTTTCCATCTACTCCGCAGGATCCGTGCAGGAGCTTGCGGTCACCGAGGCGCTGCCGGCTCTCGCGGAATTCGCGGACCTGGCCGGGGCAGTCATCGGGCGGGACGTGGCTGAGCGGACCGAGCTCGGGCGGGGCCGCAGCCACGTTGCCCGTATCATCGCCCGCCGGGAGTTTCACCCGGTCTTCCAGCCGATCGTCGATCTGGCCAGCAACGAGATAGTGGGCTACGAGGCCCTCACGCGCTTTGCCGACGGGTCCAATCCTGAGCACCTGTTCGCGGAGGCGACCGCCGTTGGTCTCGGAGTAGAGCTGGAGACCGTCACCATCGGGACCGCCCTTGCGGCATCCACAGCGCTGACCGGATCCGCGTGGCTCAACCTGAACGCGTCGCCGGAGCTCATCCTCGCGCGAGAACCGCTGAAGTCGCTTCTCCGCGGCTGCCAGCGACGCATTGTGGTTGAGCTCACTGAACACGCCGCAATCACGGACTACCCGGCGTTCCGAGCGGCGATGGCCGAGCTCGGGCCGATAGAATTCGCCGTTGATGACGCCGGCACTGGCTTCGCCAGCCTGCGCCATATCGTCGAATTGCGCCCGGCATTCGTGAAGCTCGATCGGTCACTGATCGCGGGCCTCGAGTCCGATAGCGCGCGCCAGGCGATGATCGTGGGCCTGGGCCATTTCGCTCACGTAACCGGTTGCCGGCTGATCGTCGAGGGCATTGAGACCGAAATGGAGCTGGCCGTGCTTCGGTCACTGACCATCGAGTTAGGCCAGGGCTACCTCCTGGGTCGACCGCTGCCGATCGAAGAAGCAGTCGGAACGCCTCTCTCGCCAGTCCACCCCGTCCCCTAGTCCTTCCCCGGCGCGCGATTGCTGCTTGACGAGACAGGCTAGTCGGGTGCGGCCCGCGATCCGGCGCTCGCGAGTCAGGACAGGGTGATTGCACACGGACCAACCCGGACGACTTCCTGGAGTCGGCTCCGGGTATCCTGAGGGTCGAAGGGTCGACTACGGCCAAGCTGGCCGTCGCCCCCGGCGGCGAACCCCAGCGGCCGCCAACACGAGAGCAAGTCAGTCGGAAAGAACCCGAGCCAAATGCTGAGTGTCGAGGAAGCTCAAGAGCTGGTGCTGGCGGCGGTCGGCGATCCCCTACCCGCCGAGGACGTGCTGCTGGAGAGTGCGCTCGCGCGCGTCCTGGCGGGGTCGATCATGAGCGCCCTTGACCTGCCTCCCTGGGACAACAGCGCCATGGACGGGTTCGCTGTTCATGCAGCGGACGTTGCGAGCGCCACGCCGGGGTCGCCGGTCCGTCTTCGGGTCGTGGGAGAAGTGCGGGCGGGCGGCTCGCCCGAGGTGGAACTGCCNNNNGTCGAGCCGGGGGCCTTCATTCGCCGGCGGGGGGAAGACGTTCGCGCCGGAGCACGCCTGCTCGAGCCCGGCGGTCGAGTAACTCCGGCCCAGATAGCGCTGGCAGCGGCCTTGGGGCTCGACTCGCTACGGGTTTATCGAAAGCCGGCGGTAGCGGTGCTCTCGACCGGAGACGAGCTGCGGCGTGCGGGGCTCGGACTCGGCGAGTCGGGCATTCCCGACGCAAACCGGCCCGGTCTGCTTGCGATGTGCCGCGCCGCCGGCGCGGGCGGTGTCGACCTTGGGATCGTGCCGGATTCGCTCGAGTCCGTCCTCGAAGCCATCAGGCCTGCGATCGAGCTCTCGGACCTGCTGATCGTGAGCGGCGGCGTGTCGGTCGGGCCATATGACGTAGTTCGATCGGCGTTCGAGGCCGTCGGTCGGGTTGAGATGTGGCGCGTCGCCGTCCAGCCGGGCAAGCCTTTCGCTTTCGGCAGCTCCGAGCCACGGACCTCGGACGGCCGGCGCGTCCCGATGTTCGGCCTCCCAGGCAATCCCGTTTCCGCTCTCGTAACGTTTGGCCTCTTCGTCCGACCAGCTCTGGACCGGCTTTCCGGCCTGGCGTGGCCGGAAGTAGACGCGGACAGGGCGATCACCGAGGAGAGGCTGCAGAAAGCGGCCGGGAGGCGAGGCTTTCTCCGGGTCACNNTCGATCGGCTCGACCCCGGGGCGGAGGTGGAGATCAGATGGCTGCGAAGGTGACCCACGGGGACGGAGCCGCGGTCTCGAGCCGAAGCGAGGCGCCGGGGACCAGCGGCGATCCCAAACGGACACCTCGCCGCGCCCTGGTGATCACGGTCAGCGACGGTGTCGCGGCGGGCGTCCGCCAGGACCTGAGCGGCGAAGGCCTGGCCCGGCGGCTCGAGGAAATGGGCTTTCAGGTAGACAGGACGATGGTTCCCGACGAAGCACCGAAGATCGAGAAGGTGCTCCTGGTCGGCGCCAGGCGCTACGACCTGATTCTCACGACGGGTGGAACGGGATTGACCCCGCGCGACGTGACGCCCCAGGCGACACAGGCAGTCATCGAATTCGAGGTGCGAGGGCTGCCGGAACTTATGCGCGCGGACGGCGGGCGGTCTACGCCGTACGCGTATCTGAGCCGTGCAGTTGCCGGCGTTCTCGAGCGCTGCCTCATCGTCAACCTCCCGGGCAGCCCTCGCGGGGCGCTGGAGTCGCTGGCGGCGCTCGAGCCGATCCTGGATCACGCGCTGACGACGCTCGCCGGGCCGTTCGATCACGACCAGCAGTCCGGCGAGGGGGCACCGGGAGTTCTCCGGGCCGACGACGCGACTCCTCATCCCTGACTGATCCGTCAATACACCTAGGCATAGATGGCGGAAATGGCGTATCTTTCTAGGTATGGAGAAGCACGCCAGTAACCGCGACGCCATCCTCCGAGTCGGCCAGGCGGCCGAGATGCTCGGGGTATCCATCGAGACGATCCGTCGCTGGGGAGACGACGGAACCCTTCGACTGGAGCGCTCCGCAGGCGGTCAGCGAGTCGTCGCAATCGCAGAAGTGTCCCGACTTCTCGAGGAGCGGCGGCGATCCAAAGTCGATCGTCCGATCGTGGCCCAGTCGGCCCGCAACCGGTTTCCGGGCGTCATCACCCGGATCGAACGCGACACCGTCGCCGCCGTCGTCGAGGTGATGGCCGGCCCACACCGGCTCGTGAGCATGCTCACGGCCGAGGCCGTCATCGAGCTCGGGCTCAAGGTCGGTGACGAGGTGGTCGGCGTCGTCAAATCCACCAACGTGATCATCGAGATCCCATCAGCCAAGGAGCCACGCGAATGAAGTCCCGCATGGCGGCATCCCTCGCCGCCATCGTCCTCGTGCTCGCAGCGTGTTCGAGCAGCGCCACGCCAATGCCGACGACTGCTCCGGCGACGGCAACGCCTACGAGCATGGCCACGGCCACCGCCGCCTCGGCAACGACAACGACAGCCCCGGTCAACCTCACGATCTACGGCGCCGCGTCCCTGAAGGCCGCCCTCGCCAAGGCGCAAACGGCTTACAGCGCCGCCAACCCGGGCGCGACCCTGACGATCTCGACCGACTCGTCGACCGCCCTCGAAACCAAGATCGAACAGGGTGCCCCCGTGGACGTGTTCCTCTCCGCCGACACGGCCAACCCGCAGAAGCTGGTCGACAAGGGCCTCGCGGCCGGCAGCGTCACCAAGTTCGCCGGAAACCTCCTCACGGTCATCGTCCCGACCGCCAATCCGGCGGGAATCAAGACTCCGGCCGACATTGCGAAGAGCGGAGTCAAAGTGATCGCCGCCGGTGACACGGTGCCGATCACGAAGTATGCCAATCAGCTCGTGGCAAACCTGGCCAAGCAGCCCGGCTACCCGGCGGACTTCGTCTCCGAGTACACCGCGAACATCGTGTCCAAGCAGGACAACGTCGCGGCGGTGGTTGCCCAGATCGAACTCGGCGAAGGCGATGCCGGGATCGTATACGTGACCGACGCGAAGACGTCTACGAAGGTCGCGACGATAGCGGTGCCGGCTGCAGCGAACGTGCCCGCCACGTACTCGGGAGTGGTCGTCAAGGCTTCCGCGAATCCGGCCGCGGCGCAGGCTTTCCTGGCCTGGTTCGCGGGCCCGGACGGGCAGGCTATCCTCGCGTCGTTCGGGTTCCTGCCGGCTCCATAGCCGAACCCCGTGAATGATTCCTCCCGCCCGCTAACTCCGCCTGCGGGTCCGTCCGTTCGCGGCCGGCGACGTCCCGACTGGGGCAATCGATCGCTGATGGCCCTGGCCGGCCTGTCGGCGCTGTTCCTGAGTCTGCCAATCCTTGTCCTCGTGGCGCGGGCGATATTCGACGGATCCCTCGCCCGTGCCCTGACCGCGCAGGTCGTCCTTTCGGCCCTGGCCCTGAGCCTCGCGACCACGGCGATAAGTCTCGTCATCACGGTGGCGTTCGGCCTGCCGCTGGCCTATGTCCTGGCCAGGCGCCGGTTCCGTGGAGCTGGACTGGTCGAAGCCATCGTCGACCTGCCGCTGGTGCTGCCGCCGGCAGTGGCCGGGCTGGCTTTGCTACTGTTGCTCGGCAGGCGCGGCTTCCTCGGCGGACCGCTGGATGCTATTGGAATCGAGATCCCGTTCACGACCCTCGCGGTGATCCTGGCCCAGACGTTTGTCTCGGCGCCATTCTTCATCCGTTCCGCGCGCACCGGGATCGCGAGCGTCGAGCTCGACCTCGAGGCCGCCGCCCGGGTCGACGGCGCCTCGGACATCGAGGTCTTTCGACACATCACCGTCCCGCTGGCCGGCAGCGCCCTGGCCGCGGGGCTGGTGATGAGCTGGGCTCGTTCCCTCGGGGAATTCGGCGCGACGATCATGTTCGCCGGGAACATAGAAGGCCGGACGCAGACGCTCCCGCTCGTCGTCTACGGCGAATTCCAGGGCGGCGACCTGGACGGCTCGATAGCCGCGGCCGCCATCCTGGTGTTGGCCGCGTTCGGCGTCCTGGTCGCGGTCCGGTTGCTTCACTGGGGCCGCGCACTCGATATCCGGAGTCTTGGCTGACGGTCTCGACCAAGCCGGCAGGCGGGAAAGTCGCCGCCCTCTGACTACACTCGTGGCGACGTTGCCGCCTTGGGTCGACCCATGCTGGGCCGCCGCGGTCGGGTCCGGAGGCGAATCTCCATGAGGCTGAGCGCTCGAAACCAGCTCCCCGGAACGGTGACGTCCGTCACCACCGGCACAGTAATGGCCGAGGTAGTCGTCGAGGTGGCCGGCGGTCACCAGCTCGTAGCCGCGATCACGGCCGAGTCTGCCCGTCAACTCGGACTGACGGCGGGTAAGCGGGTGGTGGCCGTCGTCAAGTCAACTGAGGTGATGATCGGCGTCGAGGACTGAGGCTCCGGCTGAGTTCCCGGGCTGCTTCCGCAACCTTCTCGGCCTCGAACTCGGCGATCGCAGACGCCGGCGTCCGGTCGCACGTTCCGTCACCGATCGAGAGCACCTCGATGGGGTCGCCGGTGCGGACTTCGCCGGCAGCGCGGACCACGGCGAAGAGGCCCTCGCGGGGCATGACGCAGTCTCCCGCCTGGTAGTAGATGGCGCACTTCGTGTGGCAGACCTTCCCGATCTGGCTGATCTCGAGTTCGGCCGAGGCACCGATCCTGATGACGCTGCCGATTGGGAGTTCGAGCAAATCGATACCTGAGGTTGTCACGTTCTCCGCGAAATCCCCAGGGCCGACGCCGAGCCCCTTCGCCACCATCTTGTCGATCGACTCGAGCCCCAAGAGCGACACCTGGCGGTGCCAGTCGCCGGCATGGGCATCGCCCTCGAACCCGCGGTCGAAGATGAGGACTCCGCTGTCTCCGCGGGTCTTGCGAACGGTCTTGCGGTGGCTCATGTTGACCGACACCACGTGGCCACGAGCCTGCGCGGTCACTGCGGCTCCCTTTCCCGGAGCCACGTTCCCGACTTGCCGCCCACTTTCTCGAGCAGCCGAAGGCCATCGATGGACATGCCCCGATCGACGGCCTTGCACATGTCGTAGAGGGTGAGTGCCGCCACGCCGGCCGCGGTCAGCGCCTCCATCTCGACGCCGGTCGTCCCGGTGGTCTCCACGACGGCCTGGATCCGGACGCCCTCGACGATGGGCTCAAACTCGATCGCGGCATGGGTCAATGCCAGCGGGTGGCAGAGTGGAATGAGGTCGCTGGTCCGCTTGGCCGCCATGATCCCGGCGACCCGGGCGACGGCCAGCGCGTCGCCCTTGGCGACTCGGCCATCCAGGATCATTGCCAGGGTTTCAGCCTTCATGTGGATGGCCGCCTCAGCGACAGCCCGGCGGTGAGTGACGGCCTTTCCCGATACGTCCACCATGCGCGCGGCGCCGTGCTCGTCGATGTGGCTAAGGAGCCCGTCACCCATCGCTAGCCTCCGATCTGCGACATCGGCCGCGATGTGCCGACTCGCATGTCGTGCGACTCCGGCTTGGCCGCGACGGCAGCCCGGATGACCGATTGGACGCCGGAGTCGGTGCCGTAGCGGAGAACGGTTCGGACATCAAGCTCATCGTCCGAGAAGAGGCAGGTCCGAAGCTTGCCGTCGGCGGTCAGCCGCAGGCGATTGCACGTGTCGCAGAAGGGGTGCGACAGGGCGGATATGAAGCCGACGGTGCCCTTCGCGCCCTCAAACCGGTGGTACTCCGCCGGGCCCCGGCCGACCGGCGCGAGCCCGTCCAGCGGAACGAGCGGCCCGATTCCGGCCGCGATCGCGCCATCGTTCAGCCTGGCCAGGGTCTCGTCGCTTCCAACCTGTTCCGCCCGGTTCCAGCCGCCGCCGACCTCACCCGGTGCGCAATCGTCGCCGTCACCGACCGGCATGTACTCGATGAACCGGACATGGACACGCCGCTCGATCGTCATCCGGGCGAAAGCCAGCGGATCCTGAGCGAGCGACCGAACGACGACCACGTTCAGCTTGACCGTGGGTATGCCGGCCGCGAAGGCGGCGTCTATACCGGCCAGCGCATCGGCAATTCGTCCGCCCCTGGTCACGCGCGAGTAGACCTCGGGATCCAGCGACACGAGCGAGATGTTCACGCCGTCCAGCCCGGCCTCGGCCAGGTCGCGAGCCAGGCGAGGCAGCAGGGCGCCATTGGTCGTGAGAGCCACCGATTTGATGCCCGGCACCGCTCGGAGGCGCCGCACGAGGTCCGCAACCCCCGGGCGAACCAGCGGTTCGCCCCCGGTCAGGCGGATCCGGGCAATGCCCTCGGCCGCAGCAAGCCCAACGAAGCGCTCGATCTCATCGAACGTGAGAATCTCGGAGCGATCCCGCCACTTGACCCCCTCCGCAGGCATGCAGTAGACGCACCGCAGATTGCAGCGATCGGTGATCGAGATCCGGAGATAGTCGACTATCCGGCCGAAGGTGTCGGTGGCCACGGGCTACTCGCCCCTCACTTGGCTCGCGGCCGCGCGGTCTGACGACATATCGCCGAGCGCGTCGCTCCACTCGCCGAACCGCGTGGCGAACAATTCGGCGAGAAGCAATTCGGCGTCCCGGGCGTAGGCGTCGAAGGCGTCGAAGAGTCGGATCCCGTCCTCGGAGACGATCGAGCACCCGCCGCCCCTGCCCCCGGTACGGCGGGTCATAAGCTTGAACCCGAGATGATCTTCGGCCCGACGCACGATCTGCCAGGCCTTGCTGTAGGCCATGCCCATATCCGAAGCAGCACAACGCAGCGATCCCGTCGCCTCCACCCTCTTGAGCAACTCGGAGATCCCGACCCCAAACACGGGCAGGCCCTCATCTTCCAACCAGATACGGTGGGCGGGCCGAATGCCTCCGAGGCCGGCCCGCGGGCGCCCGGCGCCCGAAACGATTTCGGTCATCAGCGAGCCATCCTGAGGGTTATTCTCCGGCCAGAATAACGGTCGCAACACAGATTTCCGAGGGCCGTTCGGCCCCGCCCATGCGGATGGTCCGATGTCGGCCCGGACTGGTCCGGCCGCCCGGCGATCCGGGGTCCGTGGCTGCTTTCGGGCCCATGACCCGGCCAACCCGTGCCCGCGGTCATGGCCGGCCCTCGCCGTTCGGACCTGGGCCATGGCTACTCGACACGCTGCGGTGCCGGGCCCGGGGCGGCAGCACCCGCCAGTCTCGACGCGTTCATCGAGCTGGACACGAGGACGATGCCGAGGAACGTCGTCGCGGCACCTGCAAGATCGAGCAGAGTCAGCGGCTCGCCGAGCATGACCGACGAGGCGGCGAGACCGACGACGGGGACCGCGAGGAACCCCATCGTCGTTGCGAGCGG
>PMJT01000270.1 GCA_003158495.1 Chloroflexota bacterium
CGGCCCAATCACCAACCCGGCCGGCGCGCGTCGCCAGGTGGTAGGCGTGGGCGACCCGGCCGCGGCCCCGAAGCTGGCCGAGGTGCTGCACCTCCTGGGCACCGAACATGCCCTCGTCGTCCACGGCAAGGGCGTCGACGAGCTGCCGCTCGACGGCACGGGCGTCCTCTACGACGTCACACCGGCCGGCGTCACGCGGCACGAGGTCGTCGCGGCAGAACTAGGCCTCGAGCCGGCAACGGTAGAAGCTCTCGCCGGCGGCACTCGCGAGGAGAATGCGGTGCTGATCGAGACGGTCCTGGGAGGCCGGAATGGGCCGCGCCGCGACGTCGTGCTGCTCAACGCCGCGGCCGCCTTCCTGGCAGCCGGCCGAGTGCCGGACCTCAGGGCGGGCATCGGGCTCGCGGCCGATACGATCGCGTCCGGGGCGGCGACGGACCTGCTGGCTCGGCTCCGAGCCGCGAAGACGGCCCGCGACGCGGCCCGGATGGAGGTAGCGCCGGCATGACGACCGTGGCCGACGACAGGCGCGGCGGCGCCGCGAGCCGGAACCCTTGCGGCACTTCCGCCAATACTCCGGCCCGAGCCGGCGTCGTGGCAGAGATCGCCGAGCGGCGCCGCCAGGATGTGGAGCGGGAGCTGGCCAAGCGCAGCTACAGCGACCTCGCCGACGACGCGGCCGATATGTCGGCCCGACCCGGTGGCGCGCCGCGGGCCGTCGCCGAGCGCCTGGCCGCGCCCGGGCTCCATCTCATCGCCGAGGTCAAGCGCCGCTCGCCGTCGGCCGGAGCAATCGCCGCGGATGCGGATCCCGTGGCCCTCGCCCGCGCCTACGAGGCCGGCGGCGCAAGCGCGATCTCCGTCCTGTGCGAGCCGCACTGG
Organism: Chloroflexota bacterium; assembly: GCA_003158495.1. GTDB lineage: Bacteria > Chloroflexota > Limnocylindria > Limnocylindrales > CSP1-4 > Fen-1039. Next base: position 883 of record PMJT01000270.1, read on the forward strand.
TTCGGCGGCTCCGTCGGCGACCTTCGGGCCGTCCGCCGGGCCGTGACGATCCCCGTCCTCGCCAAAGAGTTCGTGGTCGACGAGCGCCAGCTGCCGATCCTGCGCTCGGCCGGGGCAGATCTCGTGCTGCTCATCGCCACTATCCTGCCAGGCAAGAAGCTGGCCCGGTTCGTCGACCTGGCCCGCGAAGTCGGGCTCGAGCCGCTCGTGGAAGCCCACGACGAGCGCGAGATCGAAGCGGCCATCGCCACCGACGCGCGCCTGATCGGGATCAACAACCGCAACCTGCGCACGCTCAAGGTCGACCCCGAGGTGTGCCTGCGATTGCGACGTCTCGTGCCGGACGACCGGCTGGTGGTGGGCGAATCGGGCGTCGGCGAGCCCCGGACGCTGGTCGGCTGGCGGGCGGTCNNCCTCGTCGGGGAGGCGCTGATGCGGTCGGCCGATCCGGCCGCGGCGGCCCGTGCCTTCGTCGCCGCGGGTTCAGTGCCGGCCGACGTGGCTGCGGAAGCGCGGCAGCCGCTCGTGAAGATCTGCGGCGTCACGGACCAGGATGGAGCCCTGGCCGCGGTCCGGTCCGGCGCCGACGCGGTCGGCCTGAACCTTGTTCCGGGCACGCCCCGGGCGCTCGCCCTGGACGAAGCCGCCTACCTGGCGACACTCATTCGCGAGGCGTCCCGGGTGGCCAAGCGACCCCGGATCGTGGCCGTCTTCGCCGACGCGACTACGGAAACGATTGAGGCAGCGATCGCCGCCATCGGCCCGGACGCGGTCCAGCTCTCCGGCGACGAACCCGTTTCTGCGATCGGCGAGTTGTCACGCCCCGTTTGGAAGGTTCTCCATCTGCCGTCTGTGGACGCGGACGCGGTCGCAGACGGCGCGGCTGCCGGCCCGGAAGTGGGCCGTCGCCTGGCCGAAGAGGCGACAGGCGCAGGCAAGGCGTATCTCGCAGCCGGTGCCGAGCAGATTATTCTCGACACGGCCGGAGGCCCGTTTCCCGGAGGGACCGGCCGCCAGGTCGCGCGCCAGATAGCGGCTGCCGTTGCCCGCGAGATCCCGATCGTCCTGGCGGGCGGCCTCGACGCCGGGAACGTCGCGGCGGCCGTGCTGGCAGTGCCCGCCGTCGGCGTGGACGTGGCGTCGGGCGTGGAGATCCATCCAGGAAAGGCCTCGCCCAGCGCTGCTTCGGCTACCGCGCGCGCGACCGCAGCGGTTGGCTCTCGACCGCGCAAGGACCCACTTCGAGTCGCGCTGTTCGCCAAGCGGGCCCGCGCCGCGCGCTTCGACCGGCCGCACGTCCCCTCACGCCCGACACCCGTTCCAGACTCGCTGCTCGATCCCGACGTCGCGGGCCGCTGGGGACCGAACCGCGACTTCGGCGGTCGCTACGTGCCGGAGACGCTGATCGCCGCCCTCGAGGAACTCGAAGCCGCCTGGGCCGAGACTCGCCACGATCCACGTTTCTGGGCGGAGCTGCGCGAACTGCAGTTCCACTACGGCGGTCGCCCCACCCCGATCTACCGTGCCGACCGGCTCGGGGCCGAGATGCTGGCCCGGGCACGGGAAATCGCGGCGGCCGGGGCCGCACAGGAGCTCGAGCCCGGCGCCGCCGATCGGCTGCCGGACCGGGTCCGTCTCTATCTCAAGCGCGAGGATCTCAACCACACCGGTGCCCACAAGCTCAACAACGCTCTGGGCCAGGTCCTGCTGACCCGACGCCTCGGCAAGAGCCGCGTCATTGCTGAAACCGGCGCCGGCATGCACGGCGTTGCCACGGCCACGGCCTGCGCTCTGCTGGACATCCCGTGCGTCGTCCACATGGGCATCGAGGACATCCATCGCCAGGCTCCCAACGTCCTGCGCATGGAGGCGCTCGGCGCCGAGGTCCGGCCGGTCTACGGCGGCTCCGGCACGCTCAAGGACGCCGTCAGCGAGGCCCTCCGCGATTGGGTGACGAACGTGGAGACGTCGCACTACTGCCTCGGCTCCACGATGGGCCCGCACCCGTATCCCATGCTCGTCCGCGACTTCCAGCGTGTCATCGGCGACGAGGCCGCGGCTCAGATCCTGGGAGTCGAAGGACGGCTGCCCGACATGGCAATTGCCTGCGTCGGCGGCGGCTCCAACGCCCTCGGCCTGCTCAACCGATTTATCGGCGAGCCGGATGTTCGACTCGCCGTAGCGGAGGCGGCGGGTGAAGGGATGAACTCCGGCCACCACGCCGCCGCCCTTCTCGGCGGCACACCGGGCATCCTGCACGGCTCGCGCTCCTACATGCTCCAGGACGCCGACGGCCAGGTCGTCGAAGCCGTCTCGATCTCGGCCGGGCTGGACTACCCGGGCATCGGCCCGCAGCTCGCGGCCCTGATGCAAGCGGGGCGTCTCGTGGTCTCGTCGGCCACCGACACGGAAGCGATAGCGGCGATGCGCCAGGTCGCCCGAACAGAAGGAATCCTTGCTGCCATCGAATCGGCTCACGCGGTGGCCGCTCTGCCCCAAGTGCTCGCCCGGTTGGCGGGTGAGGGTGGGACACAGCCATTGCCGCGCGAAATGGTCGTCGTGCTGGGGCTCTCGGGCCGGGGAGACAAAGACTTGGCCGCCCTGGGCCTTGCGGCAATCGGCGAAGCCGATAGCCGCAAGGAGGTCACGCGATGACGTCGGGCGCCGATCTCCACTCACAAGCCATCTCCGCTCATGGCGCGGCCGCGCCAACCCCAACGGGCACGGCCGCGCCTACCCCTCCCGGCTCAGAGTCTTCGGCCGTGTCGTCGGCTGCGGGCGGCGCCGCCACCCTGGGCACGAATGCCACTGCCGGCGCGCGTCGAATCGCCGCCGCCTTCGGGCGTGCCGCCGCCGATGGCAGGGCCGCTCTCATTCCGTACGTCGTGGCCGGCTATCCAGACCGCGAAACATCGCTCGAGGTCGCCATGGCTGCCGTCGACGCCGGCGCGGACCTGCTGGAGGTCGGGCTTCCGTACTCGGATCCCATGGCCGACGGCGCCACTCTCCAGCGGGCGACCCATGCCGCGTTGCTCGCAGGCGCGACGCTGGACGGCTCAGTGGAATTGGTCCGCTCCATCGCGGCCGCGCGGCCCGGGACACCGCTCGTGCCGATGTGCTACGCCAACCAGATCATCGGCGGCGGCGACGGCCTGGCCGTAGCGACGCGCCTCGCGGAAGCGGGTGCGAGCGGCGTGATCGTGGCCGATCTCACGCCGGATGAAGGCGTCCGCTTCGAGTCAGTCGCCCGCGAAGTGGGCCTGGCGGTCGTCTACCTGATCGCCCCGACCAGCACGCCGGCCCGCCGGCGGGAAGTGGCTGCTCGGTCGGGCGGGTTCCTCTACTGCGTGTCGCTGGTCGGCGTCACCGGCGCACGCACGTCGCTGCCGCCCTCGGTCAAGGGACTCGTGGCCGCGGCGAAGACAGACTCACCCGTGCCCGTCGCGGTTGGCTTCGGCGTGAGCAAGCCCGCCCACGTCCAGATGCTCGTCCAGGCCGGCGCCGACGGTGTCATCGTGGCCTCGGCCCTGGTTGACGCCCTCGGCCCGGACGGCCGCGATGTGGCCGCCCTTGCGTCGCTGGTGAGCGAACTGCGGGCGGCCACGGGTCGCGGGTAGCCAGGGGTCGCGGGCAGCTACGGGATGTAGAGGTCGGCTCGGTTGTACGGGGCGGTGGTATCTCCGCCGACGACCAGAACTCGCCCGTCCTGGAGAAGCGTGGCGGTGGCGTCGATGTGGACGGCGGTCATATTGGCGATCCGCGCAAATGTGCCCTTCACGGGGTCATAGAGCTCTGCAGCCGACAGATACCGGGAAGGAGTCATGGCGAAGATCGAAGGATCAATCGACGCGATGCCGTCGGGACCGGCGAAGCCGCCGGCGATGAGCACTCGACCATCCTGGAGCAGAGTGGCCGTGTGGCTGAACCGATCGATCGCTTCCGGTCCGGTCTCGCTGAAGGTTCCCGTCGCGGGGTCGTACAGGTCGGCGTACTGGGTGCCCATCATCGAGTCGTCACCGCCGCTGATCAGGACCCGGCCGTCTGCCAGGAGTGTGGGCACGCCCACGGCCCGGTTCGCCGTCATGTAGCCCGTTGAGTGGAACTGGCCCGTCGCCGGGTCGTAGATCTCGGCGGAGGAGAGGGACGAGTACTTGTCGCCGCTCCTGCCCCCGGCGATGAGCACGCGCCCATCCTGGAGAGTGACGACCGCGGGCTTGTTGCGCGCGATAGTCATGTCGCCGGCGGACCGGAACGTCCCCGTGGCCGGGTTGAACAGCTCCGCGGATTTCAGGTACTCGGTCGTTCCGTTTGTGTCGGTCCAGCGTGACCCACCCACTACGAGAACTTCGCCGTCGTGGAGAAGGGTGGAGGAGAAGTCGAAGCGCGGGCCGGAGAGTGGGCCTGTTGCCGTGTACTTGCCCGTCGACGGATCGTAGATCTCTGCCGTGGCTACTTCGTCGCTGACCCCGAACCCGCCGACCAGGAGGGCACGGCCATCTGCGAGCCTGGTCAGGGTTCCGCGCCAGTGGTAGTCCGCGGCCGGACCGGTCGCGGTGAACTTGCCCGTGGCAGGGTCGTACAGCCCCGAGGCGTTGCCCTTCGTGTCGCCGCCCACGACCAGCACCTTGCCGTTCGGCAGGAGCGTGGACATGGTCGGATTGACGGCCGTGGTCCCGGTAGCCTTGAATGTGCCGGCCGGTCCGAACGTGACATCCGGGCCGGGCGTCGGAGACGGCTCGATTACCGGGGCGGGAGTCGCAGTCGGACTTTCGCTGAGTTCGGCCGTGGCGGTCTCGGACGGGCTCGCCGACGCGATGCCGCTCGCGCTTTCGCCGGCAGTCGGCGTTTCGCTCGCACCCGCGACACCATATCGATCGCCGCGGCTCGCCAGTGCCAGGATCAGGCCGCCCGTCAGCACGATGCTGGCCGCCAGCCCCACGAGCGAGAGCAGGAGTTGCGGCGGCCGATGCGCACCGATCGCGTATCGGCCGATGCCGCCTCCGATCCGCTCGCGACGGTTAGCCGCCACGGTTTCGCGCAGCTGCACCGAGGGCTGCGGCGCGGGTGTGTCCCGGAAGTAGTCGTTCAGGTCGCGTTCGATGTCCCGCCCGCTCATCTCAACACCTCTGATTCGTCTCGTTCGATCCGCTCCCGGAGAGCGGCCAGGCCGTAGTGAAGTCGTGACTTGACGGTGCCGAGGGGCCAGCCCAGCCGTTCGGCTATCTGCTCGAGGCTGAGGTCACGCCAGTAGCGCAGGACCACCACAGCCCGCTGGTCGACGGTGAGTGCGCCGAGTGCCCGGCCGACCGAGTCACGGGCGAGCAAGGCGCCGAAGCGGTCCATTGCCTCGGGCTCGAACTCGGACTCCCGCGGAAGGCCGACCTCGCGAATGGAACGCCGGTGCCGCATCCGCTCCCTGCATGCATTAACGACGATCCGATCGACCCAGGCATCGAACGATTCGATGCTGCGAAGCGACCGGCGGGCCCGCCAGGCCCGCGCCATCGCCTCCTGCGTAGCGTCCTCGGCCTCATGGGCGTCGCCCAGGATGTAGAAGGCGAGCCCGAGGGCTCGCGACAGGTAGTCGTCGCTCCTTCGGGCGAATTCGGTGTCCGCGCGGACGGCCGAATCCAGCTCCATCAGGAGCCCCTCCTTGGACGTCGTCATTCGCTCTCCCTCGGCGTGTCGGCACTAAAGATGACGGAGGGAGGCGATTAGTTCTGGCGATTCCGGGACTCGCGCCGGAGGATCGACCGCGGCGGCTCGGGGCGCTCAGCCGCCGGTCCGACCGGGGCTGCACCGGGCGACGGTTCGACCGCCTAGGCGGCTTCCTTCCTGGACGGGACATTGCGCCGGACCCTGGACACATCGACGGCGGCCGGATTGTCGTTCGCGACCGCCTGGCGCCGATCGCCGGGGCCCAGGTTGGCCTGACCGGAGCTGTCGAGCATTTCGGCCCAGTCATCCGCCCCGAGCGGCTTGGCGAAGAAGAAGCCCTGGCCCAACTCACAGCCCAGTGTTCTGAGCGTCTCGGCCTGGTCGTCGGCCTCGATGCCCTCGGCGACGGTCTGGATCCGCATCGCCTTCCCGAGCTCGATGATTCCTCGGGCGATGGCAGATTCGACGCCCTCACGGGCCACGTCGTCGACGAACGACTTGTCGATCTTGACGATGTCGATGGGGAAGCGCCGGAGGTGGCTCAGCGACGAGTAGCCGGAGCCGAAGTCGTCCAGGGCCACCCGCACGCCGAGGTCCCGGATGTGGGCCAGCGCCGACGCTGCGGCGATCGGGTCGGCCATCAGGACCGTCTCGGTGACTTCCAGGACCAGCCAGCTGGCCCGGATGCCGGACTCGTCGACAGCGGCTGCGACTTCGTCGGCAATCATGTCTCGCACGAGCTGGCGGCTCGACAGGTTCACGTTCATGACGAACGGCTCGCCGCCGCCGCGAAGCCGCTGCCATTCGGCGAGTTGGTGGCAGGCCTGCCGGAGCACCCAGCCGCCGAGCGGAACGATCAGGCCGGTCTCCTCTGCGAGAGGGATGAACTCGTCCGGGAGAACGAGACCGCGGGTAGGGTGCTGCCAGCGGACCAGCGCTTCCGCGCCGATGACCTCGCCTGATTGGAGGTTGACGATCGGCTGGTAGTAGACCACGAACTCGTTGCGGTCGATCGCGCGCCGCAGTTCCGCCTCGAGCCCGAGGCGGGCCACGACGACGTCGTGCATCGCGGGCTCGAAGACCTCGAAACGCGCCTTGCCCTTCGACTTGGCCGTGTACATGGCCACGTCGGCGTTTCGGAGCAGCTCGCCCGCGGTGTCGCCGTCCTGGCGGACGGCGATGCCGATGCTGGCGCTGACGTAGACCTCCTGGCCGAGGACCCAGAACGGCGTACCCAGGGCGGCCCGGATTCGTTCCGCGACGCGGGCGGCAGCGGTCACGTCGGCGTCTTCGAGCAGGACCGCGAACTCGTCACCGCCAAGCCGGGCGGCCGTATCCTCGGGGCGCAGCGTCGATCGAACGCGATGGGCCGTCTCGACCAGCACGTGGTCGCCTGCCGCATGGCCGAGGCTGTCGTTGATCGTCTTGAAGTTGTCCAGGTCTATGAAGAGCACGGCGGTGTCGGCCATGGTGCGTCGATCGAGGGCATGTTCGACCCGCTCCCGGAACAGGCTGCGGTTGGCCAGCCTGGTCAGCGGGTCGTGGAAGGCCTGGAATGTGAGCTTCTGCTCGAGGGCCTTTCGTTCCTGCAGGTCGCGCGTGTTGAGCACGACTCCGGTCGTGTCGAAGTCGCCCGTGCCGCTGCTGGCGACTGTTTCCACGGGCAGCCAGGTGCCGTCGGATTGGCGGATGCGCCACTCGCCGCTGGCCCGACGACCCGGCGATGCCATTGCCCGGCCGACCAGCGCGGCCAGCTCGGGCGCATCTTCCGGATGAGCCAGGTCCGTGAGCATCGTCCCGAGTAGCCGCCCCGACGGCGAATGCAGGAGGCGCTCCACGGAGGGGCTGACGTAGTCGATCTTGCCCCGAGAGTCGACGGCCATTATGAAGTCCGACGAGTTCCGAACCAGCCAGCCGAAGCGGGCTTCCGTCTTGCGGCGGGCCGTATCGGCCTGGACCGCGTCGCGCACCGTGAAGAACTGCCGGATGACCACGAGCACGCTCAGGCCCAGGCAGCCGACCGCGACCACGAGGTATTGGGTGGCCATATTGACGATGAGCGCGGTCAGGGGCCACGATCCGATGAACACGGCAGCATAGAAGAGCGGGCTGGGTCCGTTCTCGCGAGCGGGCTCGACGTGCTGGTTGCGGGCCTGTTGCTCCAGCCGGAATGCGACGATCAGCGAAACGCGGAAGAGAGCCAATGCGACCTGGGCGACGGTCGCGGTCCGGTCACTCGGCGCGCCGAGGCCGGCGTCCGCGATGAAACCGACGACCGCCGCGGCACAGCCAAGTACGAAGACCGTGGCGGCTCGCGACGATATGCCTTCTGTCGGCCGCAGGGCGATGCGGGCCAGGGCCGCGATGGCCGCAACAGCGAAGGCGCCGGCGGTGAGCCGGGCATTGAGCTCCGGCCCGACGGCGGGCGGCAGCCCTTCGAGTACGAAGTACCAGAGCGCCAGCGTCGCAATGACGACGATCCCGCCAAGGTCGAGGAGGTACTGGCTGATCCACCTCGTGGGCACATTGGACGCCGGCCTGAAGAGCAGCGCGGCAGCGCCGATGAGCAGCAGCGGAACCGAGTCGGCGAGAGCCGCCGAGGCCGGAGCCGGTCCGGCGGAATTGTCGGTGGCGAGGCGGATCCAATCGCCGACGACCATGGCTAGGCCGGCAAGGCCGACGAGGCGCCAGGAAAGGCAGTCACGAGACTCGAGATGGTCGTCGCGAGCGAGGATGATCCCGGCCGCGAAGACGCCGACGCCCGTAGGCATCAGCCACAGGTCGGTCACCAGGGTGTGGCCGTCGGGTTCCCGGCCCGTCGCCGCCGCGAGGATCACGTACACCGCGACCCAGAGCAGCGCGCCGAGCAGCACGAAATCCCGTCCCGGCGCGACTCGGGCCATACGCTCGCGGAGAGAGTGCAGGCCGGTGGCCACGAATCCGGAAACGGGAGTCTCCTTCGCCCCGATAACGTGGTTGCTGTTCATCCTTTCAAGAAGTCGGAAGGATGAGCCAGATACCTGAACGCCGAATCTTGCGGCGGGAACATTTCGGCCCAGTGAGCCGCCACGCCGGGCGAAAGAAGCGGCGATCAGCCTCGCTGCGCGTCGCTGTCGTCTTGGCGCCGTCCGAGCAGGCGCCGGACGAACCTGGATCGCCCGCCCGGCACGAGCCGTGCTGCGAGCGCTACGACGACGGCCCCCACGAAGAGGCCGAGAAGGGCCGTCATCGTCAGGGTGCGGGCCTTGCGACTATCGACTCCGAGTTTGGGCATCGATTCCTCAATCGGCCTGTCCGGGCCTGGAGCCCGACTGCTCGAACTCCTCGAGACGCTTGATAGTGTCGATGAGTTGGCGGTAGAGCGCCAGCAGCGCGTCCTGGGGCAGCGGCCCTTCGTTGGCCATGGCCACGCGGACCATGACTTCGCGTTCGCGTTCGGCGTCGGCGATCGGCCGTCCGTTTCGGGCCTTGGCGTTGCCGGCCTTCAGGCCGAGCCTTGCCCGCCGGTTGAGCAGTCCTACGATTTGGCGATCCAGGGCGTCGATCTCCGCACGGAGAGCGTCGAGGTCGTCGGTCATCACGCGGCGCCGTGCCCGGTCCGGCCGGCGATGTAGTCGAGGGCCATGTCGTAGCCCGCGACTCCTTTTCCGACGATCCGCTCCGAGGCGATGTCGCGGAGGTAGTTGACGTGGCGGAACGGCTCCCGTTCGCCCGGGTCCGAAACATGGACTTCTACGAACGGACTGCCGATCCCCTTGAGGGCGTCCCTCAACGAGATGCTGGTGTGGGTCAATCCGCCGGCATTGACGATCGCCCAGTCGAAGTCACGCTGGTGGAGGCGGTCTATCAGCGCGCCTTCGTGGTTCGACTGGAAGCAGTCGATCTCCAGGCCCAACTCCGCGGCGCGCCGACGGAGGCGTTCCTCGATCGCGGGGAGTGTCGTGTTTCCGTAGATCTCCGGCTCGCGTGTCCCGAGCAGGTTCAGGTTCGGGCCGTTGAGGAGGAGCACCCGCGTCATGAGATGACCGCCTCCGATGGCGTCGCCTGGTCGAATTTGGGCCGGCCTCCGGACGCCAGGCGCAGCGCGGCGGCCAGACCCGCCTGCACGGCCGCCGCCGGAACGTCCGAGCGGATCGCGACGCCCGACTCCGTCGGCAGGACCCAGTTGAGCTTGCCCAGGGCATGTTTCTTGTCGCTGGCCATGTGCTCGATGACGGCTTCGGGAGTGACGACCGGTGGCTCGACGCCCAGGCCCAGTTCATCCAGCAGTCGCTCGACGCGCTCGGCCCGCGCGGCCGTGGTCAGACCCATCGCCAAAGAGGTCGCGAAGGCGCCGCGCAGGCCGTATGCCACCGCCTCGCCGTGCAGGATCGCCTTGTACCCGGCGGCGGCCTCGATGCCGTGCCCGATGGTGTGGCCGAGGTTCAGCGTCATGCGCACGTTCGCCTCGCGCGCGTCCGCGGTCACGACCTCCACCTTCGCCCAGGCGCAGCGCTCGACAATCTCGGCCACGGCGCCCGACTCGATCGCCTCGGGACCGCCGAGGGCATAAGCAGCTCCCTGTTCCTCGACCAGTTCGAGCAGCCGCTCGTCGCCGAGGACAGCCATCTTGACCACCTCGCCGAGGGCGGCGCGCCGCTGGCGGACCGGCAGCGTGGCGTTGAACGACACGTCGGCGATGAAGGCGGCGGGCTGATGGAACGCGCCGACGAGGTTCTTGCCCTCGGGGATGTCCACCGCCGTCTTGCCGCCGAGGGCCGCGTCGATCTGGCCGACGAGCGTCGTCGGGACCTGGATGATCGGCACGCCCCGCAGGTAAGTGGCGGCGACAAAGCCCGCGGCGTCGGTCAGGGCGCCGCCGCCGATCGCGACCAGCGTTTCCTTGCGGTCCACGTGGAGCCGGGCCAGCTGCCGGCATGCGCCCTCGACGACGCGCATCCGCTTGGCGCGCTCGCCGCGCGGCAGGAGGATCCTCTCCACTGGCCAGCCGCCCGCCGCCAGCGCATCGGCAATGGCCGCGCCGGCGACTTCCCACGTACGCGGCTCGGCGATCAGGATTGCCCGGCGCGCCTGGGCCCGGTTCAGCGCGGCTGCAATGGCCGGGGCCGCGTTGCCGTAGCCGATCTCCACGTGTCCGATGGCAGTGTCGGCCCGGAGCAGGGTGACCGCGGGGCTGGGCCCATCGCCGATCCGCTCCTCTAAGACGCGCAGTATCGCCTCGACGTTGGCCGTACCGCTGATCGGGAACGCGGGGGCGTAGAAGCGGGTACGGTCTGCGGCCAGCTTCTTGAGCGTGGGCACGGTGTCACGTCCGGCGACGAGCGGACGGACGTTGGAGCTCTTGATCAGGCGGCTGGCGAGGATCTCGGCCGAGCTGTCCAACCACACGGGGAAGCGGCCGCGATACAGCAGCCAGCGGTTGCGCGGGTCGATGATCGTCCCGCCGCCTGAAGCGATGACTCGCCGCAGCTCCGGGTCCGGGTCCGCCGGACCCAGCGAAAGGACGGCCTCGCGTTCGTAACGGCGGAAACCGGCCTCGCCCTCCTTGGCGAATATCTCCGGCACCGGCCTGCCGACGCGATGCTCGATGAGATCGTCGAGGTCGATGAACTGGGCATGGTGCCGGCCGGCCAGGCGCCGTCCCACGGCGCTCTTTCCGCTGCCCGGAAGCCCGACGAGCACGAGATCCACGTCCTACTCGCTTTCCGTGGGGGCCGCGCCGCCCGGGCGCCGGCCGGAGGCAGGGGCGACGCCCGCGGCCGGGCCATTTGCCAGCCGGTCGCGGTACCGGCCCAGGTTGTCGAGCGTTTCCGCAAGTGAATCGCCGCCGAACTTGTCGAGAACCGCGTCGGCGAGGATCAGGCACACCATCGCCTCGGCCACGACGCCCGTGGCGGGGACGACGCAGATGTCGCTGCGCTCGTAGTGGCCCTTCTCGACTGGTTCGCCCGTGATCAGATCTGCCGAGGGCAGGGGACGGGGGAGCGTGGAGATGGGTTTGACCGCGCCGCGGATCACGATCGGCTGGCCGTTGGAGATGCCGCCCTCGAGGCCGCCGGCGTTGTTTGTGCGGCGGGCCCAGTTACCGGCGGCGTCGCGGCCCTCGATCACGTCCATTACCTCGGATCCGGGCCGCCGTGTCTGCTCGAACCCGAGCCCGAACTCGACGCCCTTGACGATCGGGATGCTCATGACCGCGCCGGCGAGCGCCGCATCCAGGCGGCGGTCCCACTGGACGTAGCTCCCGAGCCCGATCGGCAGTCCGGTGGCCACGAGTTCGAAGACGCCGCCCATCGTGTCGCCGGCGCCGCGCGCCTCGTCTATCCGGGCGATCATCCGCTCTTCGGCGGCCGGGTCCGGGCAGCGAAGCGGGCTCGCCTCGGCCTCCTCGCGGCTGCGCGCAGCGGCGGCCCGGTCGTATGCGATGCCGCCGACTTCCGCGGTGAACGACCAGACATCGATCCCGAGCCGGGCGAGGAACGCGCGCGCAACGGCGCCCGCGGCCACTCGGGCTGCCGTCTCGCGAGCCGAGGCCCGCTCCAGCACGTTTCGGACGTCGCTGAACCCGTACTTGGCGGCCCCGGCGAGGTCGGCGTGGCCGGCCCGGAGCTTCGTGATCGGCGTTGCCTTCTTGTCTCCGGCTTCGATCATCGCCGCCAGCTCCGCGGCTTCGTCGTCGTCGAGCGGCTCGACCTGCATCACTCGGGTCCAGTTGACCCAGTCGCGGTTGCGAATCAGCAGCAGGATCGGCGAGCCGAGGGTCAGCCCGTGGCGGACGCCACTCAGAATCTCGGCCCGGTCCTGCTCGATGGAAGTGCTGCGAGCGCCGCGGCCGTAGCCACGCTGGCGCCGGGCGAGATCGACCGCGATCTCATCCGCGGTTATGGGCAGCCCGGCAGGTATCCCCTCGACCGTGGCCGAGAGGGCGGGGCCGTGCGATTCCCCGGCGGTCAGGAATCGGAGGCGGACCATCGGACGGCCGGCCTCAGGCGGACTGTCCGGCGGCCGCACCGCCGGTCGTATCGGCCACGCCTGGAGCCGCTGCCGATCCCATATCTACGGGCAGCGGCCGAACGCCGTGCTCCCGGGCGCGGTCCAGTTCGGCCTGCATCACGTCGATCGGTGCCGGCTTGCCGGTCCAGAGTTCGAAGGCGCGGGCGCCCTGCTGGAGGAGCATCAGTTCGCCCCCCATGACGGTGTCGCGGGCCGATGTCGCGTCCTTGAGGAGCTGGGTAAGCGGCGGGTTGTAGATGAGGTCGATCACGAAGAGGTCCGGCGGCAGCAGCTCCGCCGGGATCGGCGTTTCACCGGGCGCCATGCCGAGCGCGGTCGCATTGACCAGGACCTTGGTCTTGGACAGTTCGGCCTCGAGGACCGACTCGTGCCACGGCATCGCCCGCAGGTCCATGTGCGAGGCGCTGCGGTTGAAGTGGCGGACCAGGGCCTCGGCCCGGTGGAGGTGGCGGTTGAAGATGACGATCCGCTGGAACCCGTCGCTTATCAGCGCGCTGACCACGGCTCGCGACGCGCCGCCGGCGCCGAGAACCACCGCGTGGCGGGGCATCTTCTGGCGTCCGACGATCTTGTCCAGGGCCGCCTTGAACCCGGTCACATCCGTGTTGTGGCCGACGAGCTTCTTGCCTTCCCGAGCGATGACGTTGACAGCGCCGGTAGCCTGGGCGTCCTCCGTGAGCCGGTCCATCATCGGGACCACGTGTTCCTTGTGAGGAATGGTCACGTTGGCCCCGAGGAAGTCGTCGCCCCGGAGCTCGGCGATCGCCTCGGCAAGGTCGATCTGGCGCCGATCCCACAGCTCGTACCGGGCGTCGACCCCAAGGGCGTCGAAGGCAGCCTGCTGCATGCCGCCCGAGAAGGAATGGGCGACCGGGTGACCGATGAGGACGACTCGATTGGTCATGCTCGAAGCCTTTCCAGTTCGGTGAAGAAGCTCGGGTACGAAACGGCTGCGCTGTCGGCGCGGTCGATCCAGGTCGAGCCGGACGCGATGAGGCCGGCCACCGCGAATGTCATGGCCAGCCTGTGATCGTCGAGGGTCTCCGTGTGAGACCCGACGAGCGGAGTGGGACCCTCGATTGTGATGTCATCTCCCTCGACCGCGACGCGCGCCCCGAGAGCACGCAGCCCACCGGCAATCCCCGCGATGCGGTCCGATTCCTTGTTTCGCAGTTCGCCGGCGCCCCGGATCGTCGTCCTGCCACGAGCCTGGCTCGCGGCAAGGCAGAGGATCGGGATCTCGTCGACCGCCATGGCCACTTCTTCCGGGCCAAGGTCTATGGCATGGAGTTCGCTGGAGCGGACCGTCAGGTCCGCCAGCGGCTCGCCACTCGCCGGGTCCGTCGGTGCGGGAGCGCCAGCCCGGCTTTCCTCGATACGGGCGCCCATGCGGACCAGGAAATCGATCGCGGCACGGCGGGTGGGATTGACGCCCACGGCTCGCAGGGTTAGCTCCGCGTCCGGGTGAATCGCCGCTGCGACCAGCCAGAAGGCGGCCGCCGACGGATCGGCCGGGACGAGCTCGTCCACGGGCCGAAGCCGCGCGCCACCCTCGAGAGACCAGGCCACCGGACCGCCTCCAGAACTCGTCGCCGGCTCCCGCCGGATTTCGATGCCGCGGGACCTGAGCATCCGCTCCGTGTGGTCTCGCGTGGCGACCGACTCGCGCACCGTCGTCCGCCCTTCCGCACGCAGGCCGGCCAGCAGAATCGCCGACTTGACCTGGGCACTCGGTACGCGGGTCGCAAAGTCGACGGCTCGCAGCCGGGGACGACCGATGACGACCAGCGGTGGGAGGGTATCCGAACGACGCGCATACAACGCTGCGCCCATGGAGCGCAGCGGCTCGATGATACGGGCCACCGGACGGCTCCGCAATGAAGCGTCCCCATCCAGGACCGAGAAGAACGGCAGGCTCGCGAGCACGCCGCAGAGCAGCCGCAGGCTCGTGCCGGAGTTGCGGCAATCCAGCACGCCCGTCGCTTCGTGCAGCCCGTCGGCTCCCGGCGAGACGACGCGATAGTCGACATTGAGACCGTCATCCCGGGCCCGATCTACGGTCGCCCCGAGGGCCGCCAGCACCGCGGCAGTGGCCTGGACGTCCCGGCCGTCGCCGGCACCGGTGATCGTGCTCTCGCCCTCGGCGAGGGCGGCCAGGATCAGGGCGCGGTGGGAGATGGACTTGTCGCCGGGCAGCCTCGGCTCGCCGCGCAGGCGCGCGGCTCTCGAGACGGACCGGGACGGCTCCCCGGCGAGCGGCGGCGCGTACACGAGCTCAGTGCTTGCTCGCCCCGTCGACGTTGACGGCGCCCATCGTGAACGGGTCCTTGGTCAGGGTCTTGACCATCTCGTGGATCTGGGTGAGGGCGCTCGACATGTCGGCGAACTGGGCGAAGGTCAGCGACTGCTCGCCGTCCGATCGGGCCTCGTCCGGGTTGGGGTGGACTTCGACCATGATGCCATCCGCGCCAGCGGCGACCGCGGCGAGGGCCATCGGCTTGACCAGCCAGCGCTTGCCGGTCGCGTGCGACGGATCGACCACCACCGGCAGGTGGGTCAGGTGGTGGAGAAGCGGCACGGCCGTCAGGTCGAGCGTGTTGCGGGTGTACGTCTCGAAGGTCCGGATGCCGCGCTCGCAGAGGATCACGTGCGGGTTACCCGACGACACGATGTATTCGGCGGCCATGAGCCACTC
>PMJT01000255.1 GCA_003158495.1 Chloroflexota bacterium
GTGCATCTACCCGATGTACGACTTTGCGCACGGCCAGTCGGACGCGATCGAAGGCGTGACTCATTCCATCTGTACGCTCGAATTCGAAGTCCACCGGCCGCTCTACGACTGGTTCATCGAAAACCTGCCGGTGCCGAGTAAGCCGCGCCAGATCGAGTTCGCTCGGCTGAACATCACCTATACCGTCCTGTCGAAACGCGTCCTGCTCAAGCTTGTCAACGAGGGGCTGGTGCGCGGCTGGAACGACCCGCGCATGCCGACCATTTCCGGACTGCGCCGCCGCGGCTTCCCGGCCGAGGGCATCCGCGACTTCGCCGCGCAGATCGGCGTCGCCAAGAGCGACAGCACCGTGGAAGTCGGCCAGCTGGAGCATGCCGTCCGCGACGTCCTGAACCGCAAGGTGGCGCGCCGCTTCGCCGTCCTGTCGCCGCTCAAGGTGGTAATCGAGAACTACCCCGAGGGCCAGGTCGAGGAGATGGACGCGGTCAACAACCCGGAGGACGCGTCCGCGGGCACTCGCAAAGTGCCGTTCTCCCGCGACCTCTGGATCGAGCGCGAGGACTTNNGGAGCCGCCGGCGAAGTTCTTCCGCCTGTCGCCCGGCCGCGAGGTTCGGCTGCGGTCCGCCTACTTCATCACCTGCAAGGAGGTCGTCAAGGACGACGCGGGCGAAATCGTGGAGTTGCGCTGCACTTACGACCCNNGCGACGCGCGGCGGCGACTCGCCCGACGGCCGCCGGCCAAAGGCCACTCTCCATTGGGTCTCCGCGGCCCATGCAATGCCGGCCGAGGTTCGGCTGTACGACCACCTCTTCACGCGGCCGGACCCTGGCGCCGACGGCGACCTCTTCGCGGACCTCAACCCGAATTCGGAAACGGTGGTCCAGGGTGCCATGGTGGAGCCGTCGCTGGCGGATCTGCCCGCAGGAGAGACGGTCCAGTTCGAGCGCCTCGGCTACTTCGCGCCGGACACGGACTCCACGCCGGAGCACCCGGTCTTCAACCGCACGCTGACGCTCAAGGACACCTGGGCCAAGCTCCAGGCCCAGGGCAAACAGGGGTAGCTCGGCGCCGCTTGCCCGCGTCCGCCGGCCGACATAGCATCCACCACCCGCCGCGCCGACAGCTCGGACATTGAATGCTCAGGCCTTCGGCACCCAGCCGAGCGTCCGGTCGACCGCCTGTTTCCAGCGCTCGTACTCGCGCTCGCGCTTGTCGGGATCGAGCGCCGGGTCCCAGCGGCGATCTTCCGCCCACTGGCCCCTGAGGTCGTCCATCGACTTCCAGAAGCCTACGGCCAGGCCCGCCGCGTAGGCCGCGCCCAGCGCCGTCGTCTCCGCGACGCGCGGCCTCACCACCGGGATGCCCAGGACGTCGGCCTGGGTCTGCATGAGCAGTTCGTCCTGGACCATGCCGCCGTCCACCCTCAGTTCGCCGATGGCGGAG
Organism: Chloroflexota bacterium; assembly: GCA_003158495.1. GTDB lineage: Bacteria > Chloroflexota > Limnocylindria > Limnocylindrales > CSP1-4 > Fen-1039. The sequence goes on from PMJT01000255.1 coordinate 1,446, forward strand.
CCGGAGTCGGCGCACATGGCGTCGAGCACTTCGCGGGTCTGCCAGGCGGTCGCCTCCAGAACGGACCGGGCGAGGTGGCCCTTGTTGGCAAAGGCCGTCAGCCCGGCGATGAGCCCGCGGGCGTCGCTCCGCCAATATGGAGCGAAAAGGCCGCTGAACGCGGGCACGAAGTAGACCCCGCCGTTGTCGGGCACGCTCCGGGCAAGCGTCTCGACCTCGGCCGAACTGGAGATCAGTCCGAGATTGTCGCGGAGCCACTGGACCAGCGCTCCCGCCACGGCCACGGAACCCTCCAGGCAGTAGACGGCCGGCTTGCCCGGGAGCTGGTATGCGACAGTCGTGATCAAGCCGTGGCCGGACGTGACGGGCGAGATACCCGTGTTGAGCAGGGCGAAGCAGCCCGTCCCATAGGTGTTCTTGGCATCGCCGGGTCGGAATCCGGCGTGGCCGAACAGGGCGGCCTGCTGGTCGCCGAGGTCGCCGCCTATCGGTACCCCCGCCAGCCGGCCGCGGGCCGTGCCGTAGACCTCGCTTGACGGCCGGACCTCGGGCAGGATTGCGGCGGGGATCCCCATCAGAGCGAGCAGCTCGTCGTCCCAGCGCAGAGCCCGCAGGTCGAAGAGGAGCGTCCGGCTGGCGTTGGTCACGTCAGTCACGTGGAGCCCGCCGGAGGGACCGCCCGTCAGGTTCCAGATGGCCCACGTGTCCACGGTCCCGAAGAGGATTTCGCCTCTCTCGGCTTTCTCCCGCGCGCCGGGGACGTTGTCGAGGATCCATCGGATCTTCGGCCCGGAGAAGTAGGTGGCGACCGGCAGACCGGTCCGCTGCCGGATCATCTCGCCGTGGCCGCCTCGGACGATCTCGTCGCAGTAGCCGGCCGTCCTGGTGTCCTGCCACACAATCGCGTTGTAGACCGGCTGGCCCGTGGTCCGGTCCCAGACGATCGCCGTCTCGCGCTGGTTCGTAATGCCGACGGCCGCGATGTCCGATGGACCAACCCCGGCGTCGGTCAGGGCGTCGGCGACGATCCCGTCCAGGTTGGCCGCGATCTCGAGGGGATCGTGCTCCACCCAGCCCGGCGCCGGCAGGATCTGGCGGTGATCACGCCGCCCGATTCCGCGCGGCAGCCCCGCCCGGTCGAAGACGATGCAACGGCTGCTTGTCGTTCCGAGGTCGAGGGCCGCGACCAGTTTCCGATCCCGAGTCGAACCCACCGTCGTGCTCCTTACTCAACCGGATGGCGCCCGATGCCCTGGGCCTACACGCGTCCGGGCACGTCGAACTCCGCGTGGGCCGCGGCCAGGAATGCTCCGACTCGGCGCTCCGCCTCGCCGTTGGGCCAGCCCAGCTCGGCGGCCATGATTGCGGCGACGCGCGGAGCCATCGCGGCTCCCCGGTCCGCGAGATCGAGCGTCGCTCGCGTCCGCCTCGCCATCACGTCCTCGATATCGAGCGCCGCCTCGCGACGAACGGCCCAGGCCACCTCGGCCTCGAGGTAGGGCAACTCCGGCGACAGCGGCCGCAGCAGATCGAGTTCCGCCCCGAGGCTCACGACGTCGGGCGTCTCGTTCCCGTACCGCCTGACCAGGTGCTCGGCCGCGGCGCGGTCCAGGCCGGGTCGCTGCGCGATCGTCGCCGTGAGTATCTCCAACTCGGACGGGGCGGCCGAGCCCACGAGTGGCAGCTGGGCCGTGACCGAAGGCCTCGCCCCGGCCGCCGTCGGGCCCAGCGCCGCGTCCACGGTCTGGGCGGCCATGAGCCTGTAAGTGGTGAACTTGCCGCCGCCGATCCGGACGAGGCCGNNGCCACCCGGGTCCGCGGCGAGGGGCCGAATCCCGGTGTACGCGGACAGGACGTCGTCCCGGGTCAGCCCCACGTCCAGGGTGCGATTGACGTTGTCGAGGATCTCGTCGATCTCGGCGAGCGAAGGGGTCGGCCGCTCAACGGAGCCACGGTCCTCCACGTCCGTCGTGCCGATGACCCACCGGTCCGGCCACGGGACCAGGAAGCAGACGCGGTGCGGTATGCGCAGCGTCATGCCGTACCGGCTGGGGATCCGGTCGCGCCTGACGACTATGTGAGTGCCCCGGCTGGGCTGGATCGCGCTGCCCTTAGAGGCCGGGAACGGTCCTTCGGCCGCGCCCGACCAGACGCCGGTAGCGTCGATCACGTGGCCGGCCCGGATCTCGAGTTCGGTGCCGGTGAGCTCGTCGCGGGCCACGCATCCCTCGATACGGCCGCCCGCCTCGATGGACCGGAGCGCCCGGACCCGGGATGCCGCCACCGCACCCTTCGCCTGCGCGGTGCGCATGACGGCGATGACGTAGCGGGCGTCGTCCTCCTGGCCATCGTGGTAGATGAACGCGCCGCGAAGGCCCTTGCGCCGCAGGCCGGGGACTGCCTCGAGAGCGTCGCGCGCGGACAGCCAGCGGTGGAAGCCGCCGTCCCGGGAGGCTCCGAGCAGGTCGTACATCGTGAGTCCGGCCCCGTAGAACGGCGGCGCCCAGAGGCCCCCGTATACCGGGAACACGAAGGGCTCCAGCCTGACGAGGTGGGGAGCGATCCGGAGCAGCCTGGCTCTTTCACGCAGGGCCTCTCGCACGAGGCCGATCTGAAACTGCTCGAGGTAGCGAAGACCGCCGTGGATCAGTCGCGATGACCGGCTGCTCGTCCCTGTGGCGAAGTCGTCTTTCTCGATGAGCGCGGCGCGCAGTCCGCGGCTCGCGGCGTCCAGGAGAATGCCACAACCGGTGATCCCGCCGCCGACTACCAGTACGTCCCAGGGCTGGCCGGCGAGCGACTCGAGTTCGAGGCGCCTCCGGCTCGCGGTGGTCGTCGCTTGCCCGGGAGTCTCAGATACGTTGGTAGCCAACCGTGGGCCTTCCTTCTGGCTGCACGAAGCCGTGCCGATGAAGATGGGGGATTGGGTGGACGGTAAGGGGGTACCCCGAACCGTCCACCCGGAGGTGGAGGGGCCTGGTCGAACGTGGATTCCGGCTGGGCGGCCGGCCTGCCCGTTGCCCGGTGCTCGGTCGCCGATTGCCACCCGATCGTGGGTTCCCGGCGATTCTCCCCCTGCACCTGGCGTGGGTCAGGCCGGCTGCCAGCCGGCTGCGGAGACCTATACGGCTAGATGTGGAACGTCGTGTTGCACGCGACGAAATACCACGACAGCATGAAGGCGCACATGAATGCTCCCACGTAGACGCGGCCGGTCTTGCGGAAGAAGTAGGTCATCACGGCTGCGACAGCCGGAAGGATCAGCAGCGTGCCGATGAAGTTGATGATCCCGACGTCCCAGCCGAGGCTGGCGGAATCGTAGGGCGAGGCGTTGAGGAATGCGATCGGGCCGTAGTAGACGACGAGCAGGCCGATCGCGCCCACCAGCAGGATCAGGATGTTGGTCATCATCTCGCGCCGCATAGAGGCAGTCCCGTTCTTCGGTCGGAGGGTTCCATGAAGCGCCGTCGAGGCGGCGATGAAATACGCCGCAAACGGGATCGAGTAGACGATCGCCATCGGGACGTGGCCGAGGTCGCTCGTCTTGAGCGTGACCACCCAGAACCGGAAGTCCACCTTGAGCGCGGAGTTGACGGCCCACAGGATCGCGTAGGCCACGCTCAGGACAGCTAGCGGGAGAAGGGCCGAGCGGACGATCTTGCCCCACTCGAAGCCGGTGTCTTCCGAGGTCAGGCCGTAGTTGGCAAGGGTCATCCCGGCCTTGCGGCCGAGCAGGAAGTGGAACACCGTCAGGATGACGGCCGTGATGATGGCCAGCACGGCCAGCCAGTAGGCGAACCCGGTGGTGACGCCCTCCCAGTTGAACCAGTTGCCGGCGTAGCCGGTCGTGAAGGCCCAGTTGAAGAGGACCGGCCCGAGGGCCGCCGTGATGATCGCGAAGATCCACCAGCGCGAGCCGGTATTGCCCTTGTACAAAGGCGTGGCCTCGGCGAGGCCGGCGAAAGCGCGGGAGCGAAGCAGCAAGCCGCCGAGCGAGAGGACGAAGAGGAGGAAGCCGACGAGCGCGGCGCCCGTGCCGAGGTCCTTGATCGGCCAGATCTGGTCGGACGAGCCCATCGATGTGCCGGTGGGCAGCGTCAGACCGAACCACGAGATCGCGTCGCCGATCGCCTCGGGACTGTCGGTGGAGGTGGCGTGCTCGCCGAAGTGCGACCAGAACTCGCGGGCGGTCCCATCGGCGACTGTGCCGTAGAGCTTGCCCGAGACGATCGGGCTGGTGGTGCTGGCCCAGCCCTCGAGGAGCTTGGACGAGAGAATGTCGTTGAAGACCGGCGCGGAGCCGTTGCCGCCGGACTGCCAGACCGTGAACTCTGTGATCGTACCGACGGTCTCGGCCTGGTTGATCTTCATGGCGCAGGAAGTGGCGCACGTGGAGTCCATGAAGAACATGGACTTCAGCGTGTCCGGCATGGCCGCTGCCGCGAGATCGATCGCGACCCCGCCCATCGACATGCCGACGGCGCCGACCCTCGTCTTGTCGACGATGGAGAGGCTCGTCAGGTACTTGAGTCCGTCCACGGTCCCGATCCCGCCGTCGCCGGCCGCGACTACCTCGGAGTGGCCGTGGGTCTCCATGTCGATGTCAAGGACGACGTAGCCGCGCCGCGCCAGCTCGAGCGCGGTGTTGGCCATGTATTCCTTGCTGTTGTTGAAACCGTGGACCGTCAGGATGGCCGGCGCCGGGGTCTTGGCGGTGACGTTGTTCGGAATGAACAGGTAAGCGTTGTTGAGGGCGTTCTCGGCCCCGAGGTACGAGACTTCCTTGACCTGGACCGATCCCTGGCCACTCTGGATCCAGGATGCCGTCAGGCTGCCGCCGAGCATAAGAACGAGCGAAGCCACGAATACGCCGAACAGCGACGTGCGCCAGAGCGACTTCTCCCCGCCGCCCTGGTTCACGAAGTTGCCGGATTGCTCCTGTGCCATCCTCAGCCTCCAATGTGCCGGCCGGCTTCCTGTCGGTCGCGGCGGAGTCATCCGGGCACACAAAAAAGCCCACGCCCAGCCATCTGGCTGAAGCGGGGCTTCTCAAAACCTGTCCCGGTTACGGCTCGCGGTAGGTTTACGCGACAGCTAGGACGCCTGTCAAGGGTCTTTGGTCCGGTCGGCTCGGGCCCGGATCAGTTGCCGCGGTCGGCGCCCTCAGGGCCTGTTGAGGGCCGGCTGCAGGATGTCTCGGGCGTCCGCCCGGCCGTCCGAGCGCGGGGCCGCCAGCCCCTCGATCGCCTGCCGCCGGAGGACGACCGAGTCTGCGATCGCCAGGCATGCGGCAATGTCCTCGGGCGCGTCGAGCAGGCCGTATCCCATGATCGGCCGGGGCAACAAGGAAACCTCCCCGGGTTCCAGGTGCGCCAGGACCAGGCCGGGGCAGATCGCTGTCCCGATGGCGGGTCCGCGTGGATGTCCCTCGAGGGAGCGGTGCAGCCCCTCGCTGTCCAGGGCGTAGACCTTCAGGAATGCGAGGCCGCCCAGCGATGCGACATTCGCCGCCATCGCGGCATGCCGGGTCAGCACGACCCCAAAGCCAAGCCGCAGGACCAGGAACTCGGCCGCCGCCCGATCGTCGCCCAGGCCCTCGACGCCGTCGCAATCAACGGCCAGCGTGGTGTCGTAGCCGGCATTGGCCAGCAGGGCCGTCAAGTTGGTGTCCCGGAGCAGAAGGCCGACGTCTCGGCCGAGGGGCGACCAGCCGCCCAGGCCGTTCGACGCTTCGAAGATTCTCGGCAGGTGCCGGACCGGGTCGCTATTCACGCGACATGCCCCAGAGATTCTCGCGGCTCGTGGTCACGGCGAGTCCGCCGGCGGCGAGGATGGCCCGCACGTCATCCCGGCTTCTCACGAACCCTCCGGCCAGCATCGGCGGGCCCGGTCTGGGAAGCAGGTGGCGCACCTGCGGCAGGACGACGCCCGGCAGGAACTCGATTACGTCCGGCTCGGACCTGGCGATGCTGGCGAGGCCCGCAGCGAGTTGCGACGCATGGGCGGCGAGCAGCCGTTGGACCGCGACCATGGACTGGTTCCTGATTGCTGCCACAAGGTGACCGTGGGAAGTTATGACGGCGTCGGCTCCCGCCCGGGCCAGCCAGCCGACCGCGGCTCGATCCGATCTCAGGCCGGCCAGGAGATCCAGGTGGACCGCGATGAGCTTGCCGCGCTCATGGGCGCGTCCGACGAGGTGGCCCAACTCCAGCCCGTTGGCCCGGAGCACGAAGAGGACCTGGGCCTGGCTCAGCAGGGCCCTGTCGAACTGCTCGTCGGTCGTGACGGCCGGGCAGCACGGCGAGATAGCCAGCGCTGCGATGAACTCGGCGGGGCGCGGCCGGGAGCCGGCCGCCGGAGCCCTCCGCATCTGCGTGGACGTAAGCGTCGTCAGGCCCATAGGTCCCTGTTGACCTCCGGAGCGCCGGCCGCCGAATGGCAGGAGCCAACCCGGCCGAAAACTTCTGCCGCGCAGGGCGCGCAGCGCGCATAACCCCCGCGAATTCAGCCTCGGTGGACGAGCAGACGAACCCGGCCAGCGAGTGGCGCATCACGCTGCGGGCGTCCGAGAACCCTCGATCTGGATGGGTCCCGGCGACGATCGCCCGCGTGCGTCGTCCCGGCAGAGTAGCACTCCGGCTCCGGCGATGTGGCCCAGCCAGCGCAGCTCGGGTGTGGCAATCGGCGGGTGGCTCG
>PMJT01000081.1 GCA_003158495.1 Chloroflexota bacterium
ACGACGTACCCCAGCTCCGCGTGTATGCCTCTGAGGAAGCCCACTCGTCGATTGCCAAGGCGTGCATGACGCTTGGCCTCGGCCGTGCAGGGCTGACAAAGATCCCGACCAACGACCGCTTCGAGATGCGCATCGACGCTCTCGAGGAGGCAATCGCCGCCGACCAGGCTGTCGGTATCCGGCCGATCGCCATCGTCGGCACCATCGGTACGACCTCCACTACTTCGGCCGACCCGATCCCCGACCTGGCAAGGATAGCCCGGCGCGAACGGATCTGGCTGCATGTCGATGCCGCGTATGCCGGCGTGGTGGCTGCGATCCCCGAGTTGCGCGACCGATTCGCCGGCTGGGAAGAAGCCGATTCGATCGTCACGAACCCGCACAAGTGGTGGTTTGTCCCCGTCGACGCCTCGATCCTCCTGACCAGGCGCATGCCGGTCCTGCGCGATGCCTTCAGCCTCGTACCGGAGTACCTGCGGACACTGGACCGCGAAGGGCCGATCCGCGACTACAACGAATACACGCCCACTCTCGGCCGGCGGCTGCGCGCCCTCAAGATCTGGATGCACATCCGCTACTTCGGGCTCGAGGGATTGCGGCGGCGCGTAGCCCATCACCTCGCCCTGGCGGAGCGGCTGGCCGCCTGGGTCGACGCAGACCCGGACTTCGAACGGATGGCGCCGACGCCGTTCTCCACAGTGTGCCTGCGCTACCGGCCGGCGGGTCTGGCCACGACGGCGGACGTACCCGCGGTCGGGGAGCATATCGACGACCTGAACGTTCGGCTGATGGAAGCCGTCAACGGCACAGGCCGGGCGTTTCTCTCGCACACGCGCCTCCGGGGCCACTTCGTCATCCGCGTCGCCATATCGAATCTTCGGACGGTCGACACGGACCTGGACGAGGTCTGGACGATCCTCCGGCGAGAGGCTGCGGCGCTCGGGGCTTGATCGCGGCGGCGACCGCATCGGGACCGCACCCGACCCCGGGAGGGCACCCGCCGGGCCGGAGGCCGCGAGGCGGTACGATGGCGGAGTGAAAGCCCCCCTCGTACAACGAATGGCCGCGCTCGTCGCGGCAGCAGCCACGCCGTGCGTCGTCATCGCCGTGGCGGTGTTTTTCTTTCTGAACCCGATCTGGGTTGCCTTCGACCAGGACCGCAGCGGCGTGGACCGGCTGACCGGCTACACGACGGCCCAGGTCCGCGATGTGACCGGCAGCATCCTGTCGGACCTGGTCTTCGGTCCACCGAAGTTCGAAGCGACACTGCCCGGCGCCGCGGCTCCCGTGCTGGACGCCAGCGAGCGGGGCCACATGGCCGACGTCCGGACGGTGCTGATGGATCTCGGGGCCGTGGCGCTGATCGCGGCGATCCTGCTGCTGCTCGTCGGCTTCATCGCGCGCGGGCGACGCTGGTTCTGGCGGGCCGTGGCTGCCGGGGCTCGTTTGCTCATCGCTGGAGTGGTCGTGGTCGGACTCGGCTTTGCCCTCTTCTTCGACCAGGCCTTTGAACTATTCCACGAGATCTTCTTTGCCCCGGGTACCTACATGTTTGACCCTCGTACCGAGAAGCTCGTGCAACTCTTCCCCGACCAGTTCTGGTCGGAGACGAGCGTGGCCTTGGCCGGCTCGATCCTGGTGCTGGCGATCCTCGTCGCCATCGGCGCCACGAGGCTCGGGCGCGAGCCCGAGCCAGGCACCGCGGACGGAGTACTGGCAGCCGTTCCGCCGCCCCAGGCTCGGCCCGAACCCCAGGCTCCGCCCGCAGGGACGGCCCAATGAGCGGCCTCACGTTCGGCCGCGTCTTCGGCACGGAGATCCGCGCGCACTGGACGTGGGTCCTGATTCTGGCCTTCATCGCGGTCGTGTTCGGGATAGACCTCTCAGACGGCACGGCGGCCAACTGGTCGGTTGGGCTGGCATACGGTTCGTCTATCGCCACCGCGGCCCTCGTCTTCCTGTCCGTGGCGGCCCACGAACTGGCTCACGTCAAGGTAGCCCGTCGGAACGGCCAGATGATCCCGGTGGTCGTCGTGCAGCTGCTCGGCGGCCCCTACGTCATGGAGGTCAAGCCGAAGACTCCCGGCGAGGAGATCCGCATCTCCGCGGTCGGCTCGGCGTTCAGCCTGCTGCTATCTCTTGCCTTCGGCTTCGTCGCCGTCGGCCTGTCGGTCGGCCCATTCAACATCGACCAGGCGCCGGACGGTCTACAGGCCATCCAGTTCGTGGCCTCCATGGTCGCGATATTCAACCTGATGCTCTGCGTCATCAATCTCGTGCCCGGCTATCCCATGGACGGAGCGCGGCTCCTCCATGGCCTGGTCTGGTCGCGCACCGGCAGCGAAGAAACTGGTACGGCCGCCACGGTCCGGATCGGCCGGTACACCGGGATCCTGCTAATGATGCTGGGCGCCACGGCGGTCGCGTTGCTGGACGCTGCCGCCGGGCTGGCCCTGATCGTGGCCGGCTGGATGATGATGGCCTCGAGCCGGACGATGGATCGGCGGCGGTCGCTCCAGGGCCTTGTTGCGGGTCTGCACGTCAGCGACGCCGAGGACACTGAGGCCGCTCGCGTCCCGCCGCAGCTGACCCTCGACGTGTTTGCCGGAAGCTACCTCGCGGAGCGCGTCGGCGCGGCGGCCCTCGTGGAGCGCGGCACGGAGTTGCTCGGGCTGATCGGCACGGCCCAGATACGACGGATCCCGCGCCGCAGCTGGACGCTCACTCACACGTCCGACGCGATGGTCCCGATCGCCAAAGTACCTACGGTGGCCGGCGAGATGGATCTGTGGTCGGCGCTGGAAGTCCTCGAGCGGAGCGGGCTGGACGCCCTGCTTATCGCCGCTGCGGTGCCCGTCGCACTTGTTACCCGGCAATCGGCCGCGAAAGTCGTTCACGAGCGAGTCGAGGAGCGTCAACGCGAGATGATCGCCCAGGGCCTGGCCGGCCGGGGCCGATCTCGTGGACGCTGAGCGGGCGAGAGAGGAGCGCTAGCAATGCCGAACGATGGCCGGCCGGGCGAGGGGGTATTCGACGAGGGGTCGCGAGCCGAGCGGCGGCGCGCCACCCACTTCGAGAGAACGCGTCGGCCGCGTATGGCGGACACAACCGATTGGCCGGTCATGCCACACAGTGCCGTGGCCGAGGCCGAGGTTTCGATGGCCCAGGAGACGCTGAGCGCGATCGTAGACGGCACGACCGGCAAGGGTGACGTCCTGAGCGTGGCCGAGCTGGCCGGGGTCGTGGCCGCCAAGCGCACCGATGAGTTGATCCCGCTGATCCATCCCGTGGCGCTGACCCAGCTACTCGTGAACGCGGTCCCGGACAGGGCAGCGAGCGCGGTGAAGATCCGCGCCGAAGTTGCCGCCGTCGGCCCCGTTGGGGTTGAGATGGAGGCTCTGGCCGCGGCATCGGTGGCTGCGCTCACCGTCTACGACATGATCCGGGACATCGAGCCGGGCGCGCTGGTGCGTTCGGTGCGACTCATGTCCAGCGCGGCGGGCGACTACGAGCCGTGGCAGCGCCAGGCTGGCCCGGCGCAGGTTGCGCGGGCCCCGAGGGGCGCACGCGTCGCCGGCCGGATCACTCCGACCTTCCCTCGCGGCGGCCAGCCATATGGACCTGGCTCGCGCAAACGAAATCCCTAGACGAACGTCTCGCCGATCGCGTTTCCAGCCGCTAGAGTGGAGAGGTCCGAGGCCGGTGGAGGTTCAGATGGTTGCGCCAGATCGCAGCCGGAACCCGGCCCGGGCGCGGTGAGGTAGGTCGAGGTGTCGTCGGACGTTCTCCTGCCCGTAGCCATCACCCTCGCGCTCGGCGTGCCGATCGTGCTGGTGCTGTGGCGAGTCTTCGTCGTCGGTGGCGATCTGCGACGCGAAGCTCAGATCGGGAGATTGGCGCTGGACATCGTGCGGCGCACCGACGTTTCTCTGGGCGAATTGTCGGTCGTCGTCGACGACCTGCGGCGTCGCAGGGCCGAGCCGATCGCAATCGAGGCGAGCATCCACGCCTCCATCGACGCGTTGCGACGCTATGCCCAGGAGGCCGCCGTGGTCGATGCGCACGTCACGGGCGCTGCGAGCGGGGCATTGAGGCCGGAGATCGAGCGGGCTCAGCGCGCAGTGGAGCTGATCGAGCACGGCCGCCGGCTCATGCTTGATGGCGCGGCCGATGGGCTGGCCGAGGGCGAAACTTCGGTCAAGCGCGGCTACTTGAACATGATCCACGCCCGCGATGCCATACGGGCGAGGGGCGAGGCGATCGCCGCGGCCGCTGACCCGGCCGGCACCGAGGCCCGCTGGCATCTCCGCAATCGCTGACTCGGCCGGCACCGAGGCCCGCTGGCATCCCCGCAACCGCTGACCCGTGTGCCC
>PMJT01000150.1:0-5342 GCA_003158495.1 Chloroflexota bacterium
GCTGGTCGGCAGTCGCGACGCCACGTGAGGCTCGAGGCTCCGGCAGCCGTCCCGCCGGTAGGCGTCACTTGCGTCTTGCCGGGCCGATGAGCTGGGCGCCGCCGGCGGTGGTCGCCTCCGCTTGCTAACCGTCTAGGAGATGGCCACGTGCCCACAAAGGATCCTGCCCGTCGCGCAGTCGTAACTGGCCTCGGGGCCGTCACCCCGATCGGCAATACCGCCAAGGCCTACTGGGACAACCTCCTTCTGGGCGTCTCGGGAGTTGGCGCGATAACGCAATTCGATCCCTCGGGGCTGGACGTCAAGATCGATGCCGAAGTCCGTGGCTTCGACCCCGCCGTGGCCATGGATCGCAAGATGGCGCGGCGGATGAGCCGCTTCATCCACCTCGCCGTCGCTGCGGCCACCGAAGCCGTCGTGGACTCCGGTATCGACTTCGCCGCTTACGACCAGGACCAGCGCGATCGCGTCGCGGTATGCATGAACACCGGCGGCGGCGGCATGGACCAGGTGATCACGGGGACTGCGGTCCTCGCGGAAAAGGGACCCGGCCAGGTTTCTCCGTTCGCCATTCCGGCGCTCTCCGGTTCCATGGCGGCCTGTCAGATCTCGATGAAATACGGCATTACCGGCCCCGTCCTGACGCAGGTTGCGGCCTGCGCCAGCAGCGTCATCGCCTTCATCGACGGCATGCGCATGATCCGGAGCGGCGAAGTGGACATCGCCCTCGTCGGGGGCACCGAAGGCGCACTCCTCCCAATCGCATTCGCCGCCTTGAGCAACATGGGCGCCCTCTCCCACCGAAACGACGACCCCACGCATGCCTCCCGGCCATTCGACCGCGAACGCGACGGTTTCGTCTTCGGCGAAGGCGCGGCAGTCATCGTCCTCGAGTCGGCCGAGCATGCCATGGCCCGCGGCGCGAACATCCTGTGCGAAGTCATCGGCGGCGGCATCACCGCGGACGCGTTCCATATCAGCGCCCCGGAGCCCACCGGTCGCGGCGCATCGGCCGCGATGACCAAGGCGATGCGAGACGCCGCCATCGCCCCGGACGAAGTGGACTACATCGTCGCCCACGGCACGTCTACGCCGCTCAACGACGTCACGGAAACCCGGGCGATCAAGACGAGCTTCGGCGCTCACGCCTACAAGGTCGCGATCAGCTCCCCCAAGTCGATGGTCGGCCATCTCCTCGGCGCGGCCGGCGCTGTGAGCGGCCTGGCCGCGATCGGCGCCATCCGCGAGGGCGTCATGCCGCCTACTGCGAACCTGACCAACCCGGACCCGGAGTGCGACCTGGACTACATCCCGAACGTCAAGCGAGCGAAGAAGGTCGACACGGCCATCATCAACGGCTTCGGCTTCGGCGGCCAGAACGCAGTCGCGGTCTTCCGCCGCTTCGAGGCGTAGCCAAAACTACCCGTCAGTCGCGAGTCGCGGGCCGCGCATGTAAGCCGGGCGCAACTGGACCCGGCCGAACCGCCCGGCAGTGTAGGATCGCTCCGTGGTACCTCGTCGATTCCTGCTACCATGGCTTAGACGCGGCCTGGAGGCCGGCGTCATTTGCGGGCTGCTCGCCGCCGGTACGCTGGTCGCCTTTCAACTCAGCCGGCCCGCACCGCGCCTGACGCTTCCGAACGGCATCGACACGTCCCTGATCCTGACGCCGGCGATGGTTGCCCTCGGCATCCTTGCCGTGAGCTACCCGACGTTCCTTGCGGCCACCAGAAGGGAAGCGGTCTACGGCGTCATCGCCGCGCTCTTCGTCGCCGCCGATGGGTTCCTGCTGGTTTCGCTGGTTGCTCGCGACGCAGTCATGGTTCACCCGCTCGGCCGGAGCCTGCCGCTGGGCCTGATTGCGCTGGCACTGGCGGTGCCGGTGGCAGTTGCGGCCACTCTGATCGGCCAGCTCACTTCGCCTCTCGGCTTCGGCCGCTCGACGGGATTGAGGTCCACCCTGGGCGGAGCAGCGCTCGGCCTGATCGCGGTGTTGATCGCGGCCTACACGATCTAGCGGCCGAACCGCAGGGCCGCGCGCCACGCGGCCGGCCGAACCCCTAGCCCAGCGCGGCCGCGGCCGGCGCCGCGTATGTGGCCTGAGTCGCGCGACCGGCCAGCGAGAAGCGGCGCAATCGCAGCGAGTTGGAGACGACGCTGACGGACGACATGGCCATCGCCCCGGCGGCAAGAGCGGGGTTCAGCGTGATGCCGAAGAACGGGAAGAGCGCGCCCATCGCGACCGGGATCAGGACGACGTTGTAGCCGAAAGCCCAGATCAGATTCTGGCGGATTACGCGCCGGGTCTGGCGGGAGAGGCGGATCGCGGTCGACACGGCGCGAGGGTCGCCGCCGACCAGCGTCACGTCGGATGCCTCCATGGCCACGTCCGCGCCCGTCCCGATGGCGATGCCGACGTCCGCACGCGCAAGCGCCGGGGCGTCGTTGATGCCGTCGCCGACCATCGCCACTCGCAGGCCGCGGGCCTGGATGGCGGCGATCGCGTCGGCCTTGCCGGCGGGCAGGACCTCGGCCAGGACGTGGTCCGCGGGAATGCCTACGGCCGCGGCCACCGAACGGGCCACGCGCGCCGAGTCGCCGCTCACGAGCCAGACCTCAATCCCTGCGTCCCGGAGCTCGCGGACCGCGCCGGCCGATTCGGGCTTGATTGCGTCCACGGTGGGCAGCGCTCCGGCGGCGCGGCCGTCCACGGCGAGGTATGTGACCGCGGAAGTTGATGCTTCGGCGGCCGCGGCCCCGAGCGGGGCCAGGTCCACGCCGCTCGCCTCGAGGAACGCGGCGGTCCCGACGACCGCGTCACGACCCTCGACACGGCCCCTGACTCCGCGGCCGGACACGGCCTCGAAGGCTTCCACCGCGCACCGTCCGAGCCCGGCCGCGTCGGCGCGGGCCAGGATCGCGGCGGCAAGCGGATGCTCGCTCCCCCGCTCCACCGACGCCGCGATGTCCAGCACTTCGTCCGCGGTGAAGCCTGGCGCCGCGGTGATCTCGCCGAGTGTCGGCTTGCCGCGGGTCAGCGTCCCGGTCTTGTCGAAGACGACGGCACCGATCCCGGCCACGAGCTCAAGCGCCTCGCCGCCACGGATCAGGATGCCGGCCTCGGCTCCTTTGCCGGTTCCCACCATGATCGCCGTCGGCGTCGCCAGCCCCATCGCGCACGGGCAGGAGATGACAACGACCGTGATGAAGGCCACGAGCGCGTGGGTAACCTTGGGGTCCGGTCCTAAGATGAACCACAGGCCGAAGGTGAGCGCGCCGATGCCGAGCACCACCGGCACGAAGATGCCGCCGATTCGGTCTGCAAGCCGCTGGATCGGTGCCTTGGAACCCTGGGCCCGCCGCACCAGTTCGACGATGTGGGCCAGCGCGGTATCGCGGCCAACTCTCGTCGCCCGGAAGAGCATCGTCCCTTGGCCGTTCATCGTGGCCCCGATGACCTGGTCGCCGGGCCCCTTTTCGACCGGCACCGGCTCGCCGGTCAGCATCGATTCGTCGACATCGGACTGCCCTTCGACGACGCGGCCGTCTACCGGCAGCCGTTCGCCCGGCCGGACGCGGACGAGGTCGCCGACGCGAACCTCTTCGAGCGGGACGTCGATCTCGCGACCACCGCGCACGATCCGCGCCGAGGTGGCCTGGAGGCCGAGCAATTCCTTGATGGCACCGACCGTCCGCGACTTGGCCCGCGCCTCGAGCCAGCGCCCCATCAGGACCAGACCGACGATCGCCGTCGAGCTGTCGAAGTAGGTCTGGGGTTCGATGCCGGCCGATCGGAAGATCTCCGGCGCGAAGGTGACCAGCACGCTGTAGGCCCACGCGGCGCTCGTGCCGACGACGACGAGCGTGTCCATGCCCGTGGAGAAGTGGATGGCCGATCGCCAGGCGGCCCTGTAGAAGCGGCGCCCGGCCCAGAACTGGACGAACGTGGCGGGGCCGATCAGGACCCAGGCCAGCTGCTCCATCGTCAGCGGCAGGTTCGGCGCATACATCAGGCCCATGGCGGCCGCCGCGATGACGAGTGCAATCGCGGCCGTCAGACCCAGCGACCGCTGCTCGCGGGCACGCTCCGCCGCCTCGGCGTCGGCCTCGTCGACGAGGCTTGCGCGGCTGCCGTCCGCCGGCTGCGGTACGTGGCGGATATCGTAGCCCGCGGCTTCGATGGCGCGCGCCAGTTCGTCGTAGCCGGCGACTTCCGGCAGATATCGAACCGTGGCCACTTCGGTGGCGAGGTTGACGTTGGCCTCGGCGACGCCCGGCGTCTTGCGCAGGAAGCGCTCGATCCGGTTGACGCACGAGGCGCAGGTCATGCCATCTATCGGCAGCTGGATCTCGGCCGAAAGGTCCGGGGAAGTGGGGGCGACGTCGATGGTCTGCATATACTCCCGGGGAGTATACCTCGGCGGCCACTCTACCGGCAATGGCGCCCGGTTTCGCTCGCGTCGCCGGTACGTCACACTAGCGCAATGACCCCCATCGCGGCCGCCTTCACCACCTGCCCGGCACTCTGGGGCGTGCTTCACATGGCCGCGACTGACCGCGGCATCGTGGCTGTCGGCCTGGCCGAGGAAACGCCGACGTTCGTCGACGGGCTGGCCCGGCGGCTACACGGCACCGTGCTCCCCGCCGAAGACGCGGAGGTGCCCGCGAAGTGGCGCGCACTGCTGGACGAGGCGACGGGTCAGATAGCCGAGTACTTCACCGGCGAGCGCCACTCCTTCGAGTTGCGGATCGACCTGCGCGTCTCCGAGTGGGATCGGCTCGTGCTGACGGGGGCGGCTCGGCTGGCCTTCGGCGAGACCGCGAGCTACGGGCAGCTGGCTCGATACGTCGGCCGGCCGGGGGCGGCACAGGCCGTCGGCGGGGCGATGGGCCGCAACCCCGTCCCGATCCTGATCCCCTGCCACCGCATCGTCGGCGCGAACGGCGCCCTCGGCGGTTACGGCGGCTCGACCTGGGCCGACCGCCAGACCGGGCTGGCTATCAAGCGCACGCTGCTAGCCATCGAGGGGTCAACCGTCCGCGGCTAGAACTCCAAGCGGTCGGAAGCTACCGAGCGCGGCTCTCCAGCTCCATCTGTTCCAGAGCCACTACGATCGCCAGGGCCGTCGGCACGTCGAAACCGGGAGCGACCTGGATGCCGTAGCAGTCGCGGATCGCCAGCAGCCGGCGCGACGCGAAGATCACGTCCGAGCCGCCGCGGGTCACGTGGAACTCGCGGTCGATCCAGTCCCCGGTCACCGCGAGGTTCTCGCCGTCCGCCATCGAGATCGTGAAATGGTCGCCCATGATGTTGAGCATCGCCTTCTGGATCGTCGCGACGA
>PMJT01000150.1:5358-11912 GCA_003158495.1 Chloroflexota bacterium
TCGCCGCTGAGCGACATCAGCTTCTGATTGAGGACGAAGGTCTGTGCCTGCGGGTTGAATGACATGGCCGTCGCTCCTGGCTCTGGCGCTAGATCTCCGGGTCGCTTTCCTGCTCGGTCGGGGCAACGGCGGTGTGGGCCGGCGATCTCGGAATCGCCGCCGAGTCCAGCCACGAATTGGTGGGGGTTGCCCAGTAGCCGGCCATCGCTTCGAGGCGGCCAGCGTACACGGTCCGCGCCGCCTCGAACGCCGGCCAGGCTTCGGCTGCCGGCTCGAGGTCGTAGCCCGCATCAGCGAGCCGCGCCCGGGCCTCTTCGAACGCCGCGCGATTGACGCCGGATGCGCTCGACAGGCCGTCGCCGCCGGGTTTTAGGCCGGTCCGGAAGCCGAGGTTGGTGATGTCTTCGACGAGGTGGGATCCAACGCGCCGGAAGAGCTCGGCCTCGCCCCGCGGCACGTTCCTGGTTGTCGTCAATACCAGGCTCNNCTGATCCACGACAGGTTGTCGTGGCTCGACCGGAAGAAGCCGAGCAGCGGGTAGGCCACGTGGGTGTCCAGGACCTCGGCGGCCCAGCGCTCCCACTCCGCGAACAACTCCGGCAGGCGGCCGGTCAGGTCGAGCCTGGCATAGGTCTCGAGCAGCTGGACGGCCGACGGCGGCGCGCCGGCAGCGGCCTGGAGGGTCACGACCTGGACCTCGCGCCGCTGGTACGAGCCATAGAGCGAGAAGAGGAATGTGACAACGAGCGCGACCACGCCCAGGCCACTCACGGCGGCCACCACCACGACGATCCTGGCTGCCACGCCCACGGCTAGGATCTCCCCGGATCCCAGGGTCAGGATCGACGTCGCAGCGTAGTAGATGGTCGTGCCGAGATCCTGCGGGACGGGACTCAGCTGGTCGCGCAGGGCAAATAGCACCAGCCCAAAAGAGATCACCAGCGCGGACAGCCATGTCGCCAGCAGCACGAGTGTGGCCGCCGGCGCGAAGAGACCAAGCAAGGTTTCATGCGTCTTGCCGTCTCGGCGTCCGACATATCGGATGAGGAGCCAAGAACCGCGGGTCACGTACCGCCCCAGCCGGAACCGGCCGGGCGACGGGCGGGGCACGACGATGGTTTGGAACAGGTCCCACACGACGAGGCCGAACAGCGACGCACCCAGGACGAAGGCGATGAGTTCCATGCGACCGATGATGAGCCCGGCTGCAAATGGGCCGCCCTGCCCCGGGTCCGCGAACCGCCGGCCGCTACGCCCCCGCTATGCCCCGGCGAGCGCGACGTCCAGTGTGATCCCTGTTTCGCGCTCCGAGAGCTCCCAGAGCTGCTCGTACTGGGCCGGATTGGCGATGCCCTTGCCGACGCCGCGCACAACCGGCGCCCCGAACGAGATCCAGCGCGGCGCGTACAGCGTCCCGCCCACGGCGGCGGGATCCGTGCCGGCTCGAAGCTGCGGCAGCGTTCCCCGGGCCGCCGATTGACCCCCAACGTTCACGGCCACGACCCAGAACCGCTGCGCAAAGCCGTTGTTGGCGCGGGCGCTGGCCGGCTGAAGATCGGTCTTCGACAGACCCGGATCTGCGGCAAATGCGGCCAGACCACGATCCTTGAGGCGGCGATTGAGTTCGAAGGCGAACTGCAGGTTGGCCCGCTTCGACATCCCATACGCCTGCCACGCGTCGTAGCAGCCGCGCATGTGCGGGTTCGACAGGTCGTACTTGCCGGCCATCCAGCGGGCCGTCGAGGTCATGCTGACGACCCGGGGCGACGGAGCGACGAGCAGAGCCGGGAGCAGCTGCAGAGTCAGGGCAAAGTGACCGAGATGGTTCGTCCCGAACTGCGTCTCGAAGCCGTCGGCAGTGACGCCTTCCTTGACCGCCATCACGCCCGCGCTGTTGAAGAGCAGGTCCAACTTCGGATGGGCAGACTTGACGGCCGCGGCGAAGGCAGCGACCGACGCCAGCGACGCCAGGTCCAGAGGGACGACCTCGATCGACGCCGCCGGAACGGCCGACTCGATGGTCCGACGGGCAGCCTCGGCCTTTTCGAGATTGCGCGCGCCGATGACGACGTGGGCGCCGTGGGCGGCTAGCGCCAGCGAAGCGGCCAGGCCGAGGCCGCCGTTGCCGCCGGTTACCACCGCAGTTTTGCCCGACTGATCAGGGACGTCGCTCGCCTTCCAGCCCATTCCACTCCCCTGCTGCGCCCATTCGGGAGCCATGCCGTCGGCCGATGTGACGCGAACTGCCGCGACAGGGCCAAGTATGGATTACCGTGGGGCTCGGCTCACGCCGCCGGCGTCGGCGGACTGGATGCAGCCACCGCGAGTCGACGACCAGCACCGTGCGGGTGACGAGGGTTGGAAGCTCGAGCCAGGTGTGATCGCCGTCGCGCGCGAACGTGACATCCACTCCGTCGGGGGCGAGGTAGACGCGCATCGGTTCGGCGAAGGCGGCGGCATCGAACGCTTCGGCGATTGGCGCGACACAGCCCGGCGTGTGGAAGTCGAGGTGGACCTGGCGCAGGGATCGGCCGGCGTCGCTCATCCCGCCGATGATGCGACGCCTCAACCCGTGAAACCTGCCCGCACCAGGCGCATCGAGTCGCCCGCGGTCGGGTCGGTGACTCCAGCCCGAGGACCGACCCGCGTCTACTTTGCCGCCCCATACGCGCTTCCGAAGACCACGCCACGCGGCAGCACGAGCACGGGCCCGAAGTAGTTGGCCGGTCCGGCGTCGGCGATCGAGGTCCACGTCTTGCCGTCGTATGAGGTCCAGGTCTTGCCGTTGCTCTTGAGCGCAACGATGACGGTCCCGTTCGAGGCGAACGTTCCGTCTGGTCCATCGGAGCACTCGCCCTGGCCGCACACGATCGCGCCGACCGGTCCGTCATGGGCGGAGGCCCATGTCTTGCCCCCATCGGTCGACAGGGCGAGCGAGGTGGAGCCAGGGATCAGTCGCGGGCTTTCGTACACCAGGATGCCGCCGCGCCCGAAGACGAGCGACGTCGCGTAGACCCACTCCCCGGTTGATGTCCACTTCCGTCCGTCGTCCGACCACCAGAGGCCGCCCTTGCCGGCCGCACCCGACCCGACCAGGCCCGGGCCACCGAGGCCACCCGCCCCATCGAACGCGTCCAGGCGAAACGCCGTGTTGTCCGCGACACCGTTGGTGTAGCCGCCCATAACGAAGAACCGGCCGTTCCCCGACTGGACCTGCGGACCCACTTCGTCCCAGGTGATCTGCTGTTGGACGTCCACCGGCGTCCAGGCGACGCCGTCGGTCGAAAATGCAACGCTGAACGTCTGGGTCGCGAACTTGCCGGAACCGACGTCGCTGTGCCCTGTGGCGACCAGGCCGGCGGAGGTGCCCGCAATCGAGTCGACCTCCGCCAGGCCGGACGGCGATCCGGCGTCCAACCAGTGAACGCCGTCCGAGCTGGTCCAGACTGTCTCAGTCGGGACCGTCGCGCCGACGGCCACAAGGCCGTTGGGGCCGGTGGCAACGAGCACCTGTGGCGCGACGATGGCTGTGGCCTGCGTCCACGTCAGGCCGTCGGGGGAAGTCCAGACAAAGCCGCTCTCGCCGCCGCTCGTAGTGCCGTAGATGACGTAGCCGTGCTGCCAGGCCAGAACCCTCACGCCGGGGTCGGCGGTAACGAGCGGATTGTCAGCAGGGAGCTGGCTCCACGACAGGCCCTTCCAATTCGAGGCGACGCCCGGAGTCGTGAACAAGGCGGCGGAGGGAGCCGGCGTCGGTGATGAGGGCTCGGGGGATAGGGAAAGCAATGGGGAGGTCGAAGGGGAGGTCGAAGATGGTGAAGACGACGCGATCGTCGTCGACGATGGTGAGGCCGCCGCCGCGCTGCAGCCGGCGACCAAACCAAATGCCGCCAGTCCGAATGCGACGCCCCTGATACGTCCAAGCCGCAACCTGTCGCTGCGAGACTCGATTGGATGCATCGCCCGCCCCCGATCCAGTGGTCTTTCTCGTGCCCGGCGGTTCGCCGGAATGCAGATCTGGAGACGCATGAAGAGGCGGCGCGGTGATTCCGCGACGGCGGCAGGGGAGGTCCGGCCGAGGGCTCGGCAGACAGAGTCCGAAGCCTTCCTGGAGTCGGACCTTCGACGGCGCGCTACTGTCGCGCGACGGGCCTCATCGGGAAGACGCCGACGATGGCCGGGCTGGTCGGGTCGAGCAGCAGTTCGCAGCCGACTTCGCCGGATTTGACGAGTTCGCCCAGGAAGCCCGCCTCCCGCTCCGGCAGGCCCACGAAGAGGATCGTCTGGCCGGTCGACATCGGGCTGACCTCGTCCTCGATGCCTTCGATCAGGAAGCGGCGGCGCAGCTCNNCGGCTCTTGATGAAGCGGCGCATCTGGGCCAGCGTGCACGATGCCTTCTGGCCCTGGACCGGTCCGTCGACTTCTGCCTCGCCTTCCACTCGCAGCCGGGGCTGACGGCGAGGGACTGTCTGGCTGGGGCCGGGACCGGCCGGGCGGCCGGCGGCGACCGGGACGGCGACCGCAGCGTGCGAAATCAGGGGCGCGGCATCTTCCACGTCGAAGACTTCGGCGTCTTCTTCGATCGGAGCGACGGACACGCCGGGGGCCACGGCGGCAGTCTCGCCGCCATTGCTGCGTCCGCGGCCGCGCCGCCTGGGGCTCATCTGCGGCCGGTCAGCGTGGCGCCGCGGCCAGCTCGACGGCCTCGGCAGGAGCGACGCCGGCCAGGACCTTCTCCGCATAGCGGCCGGCGAAGGTGCTCGCGGCCTGCTCGGCCACGATCTGCTTGATGGAGTCGGGAGTCAGGCCGTAGCCGTACTTGATTGCGGCGATGTTGTCGTCGATGTACTTCTTCGGCAGCGCCGCGGTCAGGTGTTCGTCGGTGAAGTCGACGTCGCAGACGCAGAGCAGCCGGCCGAGCGCGATCATGTTGCCGAAGAGATCGCGCCCGAACTTCTCGACGCCGAGCTGCAGGAACGGGATTTCCTCGCCCGTCTCGCCGGGCTTGGTCAGACCGAGATCGGCGATGACGTAATCCGTTGTGAGGTGCACCGGCCCGCGGTCGGCCAGGCGCAGGACGACGTCCGCGCACTCGACGACGAAGTTGTCGATCGGCGCGCGGTCATAGCGCAGGAACGCCTCGCTCATGCCGCCCCGAACCGAGGAGTCGTAGTCGAAGAGCAGCGTCACCTCGTAGCCCATGACGGTCAGCAGGCTGGCCATGGTATTGCCGATGACGCGAACGCCCTGCCCGCCCACTCCGTCGATGACGATCGATTTGCCGGCCACTAGATCTCCTCAGCTCTTTCCGTTGTCATGCCCGTTACCGGCCGGCCCGCCGACTGGAAGAGGTTCGCCCTTGACGATCCCGAGCTGGTGTGGCTCCAGGTGCTTCGAACCGGGGGGCGCCGCCTTGTACTCGGTCCGGTAGTTCTGGAGCATGTCGTTGGCGCTGGCGAAGCCGATGCGCCGGCCGTTGTTCTCGATGCACTGGCTGGCGACGTCGACGAAGGAGAAGCCCGGCCATTCGATGGCCTCCCTGATCGCCTTGCGCATGGGACCCTGGTGGTAGACCGTGGTCTTGGCGTAGTACGAGTTGGGGTTCGTGTTGACCAGGCCCTGGAGATTGATCGGCGAGTACGCGGCGCCGGCCGGCGAAGAAATCGTGCTCGTGCCACTCGGCGTCGTGGGGCCCGCCTGGCCGCCGGTCAGACCGTAGATCTCGTTGTTGTTGCAGATCACGGTGATGTCCGGGTTGCGCCGGATCGAGTGAAGCAAGTGGTTCCCGCCGATCGAAGCCGTGTCTCCGTCGCCCGAAACGACGATCACCTTCAGCTCGGGCCGGACCAGCTTGATCGCCTCGGCAACCGGGAGCGTCCGGCCGTGGAGCGTGTACACGGACTCGAAGTTCATGTATGCACCCATTCGACCGGTGCAGCCGATACCCGTGACCAGGACGGTGTTGTTCTTGTCGAGGCCCACCTCGTCCATCACTGTGGCCAGCTGCTGCATGATCAGGCCGATCCCGCAGCCCGGGCACCAGATGGTGGGGAAGAGATCGGTCTTGAGCTTGTCCTTGACTGCCATGGCGTTGACCTCTGAGGGACGCAGGTCAGCCGACCCGGGCGCGGGCGTGAGCCGCGGACCCGGAGACGGTCGACGCTAGTTCTGCGGGAAGCATGCCGATGGCATCGAGACCCTCGCGGATCGCTTCGATGCTCATGCGGCCGCCGAGCAGCGGCACGCGCTCCACGCGTCGCAGGAGCNNCTCCACGACGTTGGCGTATTGCCCGTCGCTGCCTTCGATGACGATGATCTTCTCGTAGCGGCCCGCGACCTCGGACAGTTCCTTGTCCAGCGTCGGCCAGATGCGGATCGGCCTGAACAGGGCGAAGTACGGGGCGAGGGGCTGGGCGATGCGGCGCGTGATGCCGAAGGCGATCACGAGCGTGTCCGACTCCTTGTTCCAGCCGTACTCGTGGAACGCGTACTTCTCGGCGACGGCGAGGCGGTGATCGCGGCCCTCGTAGTACTGCCGGATGAATTCGTCGGA
>PMJT01000150.1:11926-12761 GCA_003158495.1 Chloroflexota bacterium
TCGTTGAGGTGCCCGAGGAACGCGTCGGACAGCAGGATGACGGGGCTCCGGCTCTCCTCCGCCGCGTTGAAGGCGTGGATCGCGTACTCGTAGCACTCGGTCACGGTGGACGGGTAGAACACGATGCTCGTGTAGTCGCCAGTGGAGCCGTAGCGCGTCTGGTTGAGGTCGCCCTGGCCCGGCATCGTTGGCATGCCCGTTGCCGGCCCGACGCGCATGACGTTGACGATCACGCACGGGATGCCGACCTTGTGGCCGTAGCCGATCGCCTCCTGCATCAGACTGAAGCCCGGGCCGGAGGTTGCGGTGAACGACTTTGCCCCGGCCAGGCTGCCGCCGAGGATCGCGTTCGCGCTTGCGATCTCATCCTCTTCCTGGATGAACCGGAACTCAGGGTGACCGGCCGCGTAGACCGAGGCCTGGGCGAGGATCTCGGACGAGGGGCTGATCGGGTATCCGGCGAAGAAGGTCGCTCCCGCCTTGACGGCGCCCTGCAGGACGGCCTCGTTTCCCTGGACGAGTCGCTTGGTCATCGTATGTCCTGTTCCGCTCAGGTCGGGTTGTCGCGGTCGACATTCGGATCGCTTTCGGCGTCCGTGATGCCGCGATGTGGATCCGTGCCGGCGACCGCGGGGCCGCGGGCCACGTCCGGAATGTGGGGTTTCGTGGTCTGTCCCGCCGTCGTACGGGCAGATACAGCTTCCTCTGCCTGGACCGAGGCGGGCAGGTTGCCTGCCTCGTCGCGCTTTGGCAGAACCTCGATCGCGAGATCCGGGCAGTAGCGCTCACACAAGCCGCAGCGGATGCAGTCCGTCGCCTCGATGATCGCGTCGTG
>PMJT01000209.1 GCA_003158495.1 Chloroflexota bacterium
GAGTAGTCGGCCAGCTCCGCCTTCAGGACCACGTCGTTGTACCACTCCGGGAAGTTCTCGGACTGGTGCGTGATGCTGGTGACGAAACCTTCCTTGGGCACGAAACACTCCTCCTGCGGTCGATCAGACGCGCTGATTTCGCGCAATCGTACCGCCTGAGCCGGTGCGGCGGTCGAACGGACGGTCGCGCCCGACGGCGGGGCTCTACCGCCCCGCGCCCACCGACGGGAAGCGCCGCTCGACGTACGAGTCCAGGATCGCCTTGAACTCGTCGACGATGCGATCGCCGCGCAGGGTTCGGTCCAGCGCGCCGTCGATGAAGACAGGCGCTACCGGCTCTTCGAACGTGCCCGGAAGGCTGATGCCGATGTCGGCGTGCTTCGATTCGCCGGGGCCGTTGACGACGCAGCCCATCACGGCCACACGCATCTCCTCGACGCCGGGGTGGCGATCGCGCCACGCGGGCATCTGGTCGCGCAGGTAGGCCTGGATGTCGCGGGCCAGCTCCTGGAAGTAGGTGCTCGTCGTCCGACCGCAGCCCGGGCAGGACGTAACCTGTGGCAGGAATGACCGGATCCCGAGCGACTGCAGGACTTGCTGGGCCACTGCCACCTCTTCGGTCCGGTCGCCGCCGGGCTCGGGCGTAATGGAGACGCGGATGGTGTCGCCGATCCCCTCCGCGAGCAGCAGCGACAGCCCGGCCGTCGAGGCCACGATGCCCTTCATGCCCATCCCCGCCTCGGTCAGGCCGAGATGGAGGGCGTAGTCGCCGCGTGCCGCGAGCCGCCGGTACACCTCGACCAGGTCGCGCACGCCCGAAACCTTGGCCGACAGGACGATCCGGTCGTGACCGAGCCCGGTCGCCTCCGCCAGTTCAGCCGATCGGACGGCGCTCTCGACCATGGCGTCGATCATCACGTCGCGGGCATCTCGCGGCTCGGCCAGGCGCGCGTTTGCGTCCATCAGCTCGGCCAGGACGGCCTGATCAAGAGAACCCCAGTTGACGCCGATCCGAACCGGCTTGCCGTTGTCGACGGCCAGGCGGACGATGGCCGTGAAGTGGTCGTCGTGGTGCCGGCCGGGGCCAACGTTCCCGGGATTGATGCGGTACTTGTCCAGGGCCCGGGCCGTCTCCTGGAAATCGGCCAGGAGCTTGTGGCCGTTGTAATGGAAGTCGCCGACGATCGGCACCGCCGCACCCAGGCCTCGAACCTTGCGCACGATCTCCGGGACGGCGGCCGCAGCGGCCTCGGTGTTGACCGTAATTCGGACGAGTTCACTGCCGGCATGAGCGAGGCGCGCGACCTGGATCGCGGTCGCATCGGCGTCCGCGGTGTCCGTGTTGGTCATGGACTGGACGACGATGGGGCGGCCGCCGCCGATCACCACGCCGCCCACGTCGACGGCGACGGATCGCCTCCGAGTGGCGAAATCGAGAGCGCCCATGGCTACTGGCCGCCGCTGACCTTGAGTATGTCGAACCAGGTTATCCAGCCCATGAAAGCTAACAGCAGAGCGAAGCTGGCAACGTACGCAAAGGTTTCGAACGCGCTGACGCCCCGCGCCCCGAAGATCTTCTTGACGATCATGATCACCATCTTGCCGCCGTCCAGAACCGGCAGCGGGAGAACGTTCACCAGCGCAAGGTTGGCCGAGATGATCGCCGCGAACAGCAGCATGATCATCAGCGCGTTGGGCTGCTGGACGACGTGGCCGATGTCCGAGGCGATACCGACCGGCCCCGAGACGCCCGGAGGCGCAGAACCTGGGTTGGTGACGAGTTGTCGCCCGATGTCACCGACGGCGCCCAGGATCACGTTCATCGCCCTGCCGGTGGCCCCTACAGCCAGGCCAATCGCGCTGACCGGGTCGCCCGGCGTGGCCTGCAGCTGGCTGCTCATCACGACGCCGAGCGCGCCTTCGTTCTGAGTCGGTACCCGCAAAGTAACCGTGACGGAACGCTGCTTTCCTTGCGCGTCCGCGATAACCAGGTGGACGGTCTGGCCGCCGTGGCTGAGCAGGTCATTGCGCCATGCCAGGGACGGGTCAGTGCTCGAGAACTCGAGAACCGACGACCGCGGGTATGTCCGGCCGTCTATCGAGACGATTGTTTCCCCAGGCTGGATGCCCGCCGAGGCCGCCGGCGAATTGGCCACGACCTGGTCGATCGTGGGCTGCACGACCGGGTTGTACGCCCAGGCGACGATGAAGAACAGGAAGATCGCGACCAGCAGGTTCATGCCGACGCCCGAGACGAGGACGATCAGCTGTTTGGGAAGGCCCGCGTTCGTGAAGGCCCGCGGGTCGTCCGAGTTGCTCTCCTCGCCCTCGAGACGCACGAAACCGCCGATCGGAAGGTAGTTGAGCGTGTATTCCGTCTCGTGGTCGTGGCCGAGCACCTTTGCGCGAGGCGGGAACCCGAGGCCGAACTCGAGCACTCTGATCCCGGAGAGGCGGGCCATGATGAAATGGCCCACTTCGTGGATGAGCACGAGCGGGATCAGGATCACGAACAGCCCGATGATGCCGGTCAGTCCGAATGTCAGGCCGGCGAAACTCATGGGTAAGCCTCCGCAAAGCGCCGGACTTCGATGTCCAGGTTGATGAGCTGTTCCAGCGACGGCTCGGCCGGGGAACCGGCGCCGAAACGATCTACGGCCGCATCGAGCAGCCGGGGTATGCCGTTGAAATCCAGACTGCCGTCCAGGAACCGGGCCACCGCCACCTCGTCCGCCGAGATCAGCGCGGCACTCGCCAGCGGACCGGAGACTCCGGCGGCTCGGGCGATCCGCAATGCCGGGAAACGGTCCTCATCAGGAGCCCTGAACTCGAGCCGGCCTGCCGCAATCAGGTCCACGGCCGGAGTCGGCGAGGCCAGCCGATCAGGGTATGTGAGGGCGTACTGGATGGGGAGCCTCATGTCGGGTGTTCCAAGCTGTGCCTTCAAGGAGCCGTCGACGAACTGCACAGCGGAATGGACGACGCTCTGGGGGTGGATCACGACCGATATGGCCGGGAAGGCCACATCGTACAGCCAGCGTGCTTCGATAACCTCCAACCCTTTGTTAGCGAGTGTTGCGGAGTCGATCGTGATCTTCGCCCCCATCGTCCATGTGGGATGGCGCAGCGCCCGTTCCGGTGTCACTGTCGCGAGGTCCGCGACGCTCGAATCGAGAAACGGGCCGCCCGACGCGGTGAGCCACAGACGCTCCACCGCCGCGTGCCGTTCCCCCACCAGGCATTGCCAGATGGCGGAGTGCTCCGAATCGATTGGGCGGAGCCATCCGAGCGGGCTCGCTAGGGGGTGAGTAGCGCCGCCCGGGGCCGCAGCGACGCCCGCGGCGAGCCGCCTGGCCAGAGGCATGACGAGGTGGCCGCCCGCTACCAGGGTCTCCTTGTTGGCCGTGGCGACGATCTTGCCCGCATCGAGGGCCGCGAGGACCGACCGCAGCGCGACCATTCCTCCCGTGGCCACCACGACGAGATCGACGTCGGGCCGCGTGGCGAGCGACTCCAGGGCATCCGCGCCACCGACGAGTTCCGTTCCGGCCGGAAGATCCAGCCGGGCGGCCGCGTCCCCATCTGCGAGCGCGACGGCGATCGGATGAAGCAGCCGGGCCTGTTCTTCGAGAACCCCCGCCTGCGAGCCCGTAGCGATGGCCACCACGCGGAAGGCGTCCGAGTTGCGCGCCAGGACATCGACGGCCTGCCGGCCGATCGACCCGCCAGACCCGAGGAGGGCGACCCGCACGGGCGAAGCACCGCTACCGCGGCCGCTCCCCTGCCCCGCCGCGAAGCTCACGTCAGCGGACCAGGGCGGTGACGAAGATGGCCGCGATCGGCGCCGCGAAGATGAACGAGTCCACGCGGTCCAGGATTCCGCCGTGGCCCGGGATCAGTCGTCCCGAATCCTTTGCGCCGGCGGCGCGCTTGAGCATCGACTCGGCGAGGTCGCCAGCCTGGGCCACGATGCCGATCACGGGACCCAGGACGAAGCCCAGGATGGGCGGCTGACCCAGGGCCCAGAGGCCGGCGACGGCCACGGCCGTGGAGGCGACTACTCCGCCCCAGAGGCCCCAGTAGCTCTTCGACGGGGAAATATGAGAGAGGAACTTGCGCTTGCCCAGGGCGATGCCGAGGCAGTAGGCGCCCGTATCGAAAGACCACACGAGCAGGATCGCGAGCAGGATCCAGCCGCGCTGCGCACCCAGCTGGGCGAGTGGCGCCGTGCCCGCGAGGGGCGGAGCGACTTCGCCGAGCCGGACAAGGGCGCCCAGCATGCCGACGTAGACCGCGGCGAAGGCCGTGGCCATCCAGGCCGCGAAACCGGCCTTCACGTCCGACTCGAGGAAGACGGCGAAGGCCGCCACCACGAGCGCGGCGGCGACGGCGAGATCGGCATAAGGCCGAAGCTGCGAGATCGAGGCCACGTCAGCGGCCACGGCGACCGCGCCGAGGATCGCAACAGCGGGCACGACCGCGTAACCGGCACCGCGCAGCAGCCGAGCGGTCTCCCACGCCCCGAGAGCTACGAAGACCGCGATCAGCGCGCCGAACCACGGCTCGCCCAGGGCCAGGACGATCAGCAGGGGCGGCACGAAGATCGCCGCGCTGAGAGCCCGCTGACGCATTCGGTCTCCTTACCGGCCGAACCGGCGCTGCCGGCTGGCGAATTCGATGATTGCCGCGTCGAACGCATCGGGCCCAAAGTCGGGCCAGAGGATCGAGCTGAAATAGAACTCGGCATAGGCAGCCTGCCAGATCAGGAAGTTGGAGAGCCGCTCGTCCCCGCCCGTGCGGATGACCATATCGGGGTCCGGCATGCCCGCGGTGTAGAGGGCGCCAGAGATGGCTTCCTCGTCGATCTGGTCCGGGCGCAGCCCGCGAGTCACAAGCTTCCGCGTGGCATCCACCAGTTCCGTGCGGCCCGAGTAGTTGAAGGCGATGTTGAGCTGCAGGCGCCGGCCGCCGGCCGTCGCGTCGAGGGCGCTCTGGATCGATGTCCGCGTCTCGGTCGGAAGCTCGTCTATCCGGCCGAGCAGGCGAACCCTGGCCCCCTGGGCCTTCAACTCCGCAGTCTCGTTTCGGATGACTTTCTCCAGCAGGAAGAAGAGTCCGCCCACTTCTTCGTCCGAGCGTGCCCAGTTCTCGCGGCTGAAGGCATAGAGTGACAGGACCTCTATGCCACGGCGGACGGAGTGGCGGATGATCTCGCGGATCGCCTCGACGCCGGCGGCGTGGCCGTCCATCTCGGACTGGCCGCGGGCCTTCGCCCAACGACGGTTGCCGTCCATGATGATCGCCACGTGGCGAGGCAGCTCGTCTCGAGGAACGACGAAGGGTTCCGTGGGGGCCGCCTCGGGAGAAGCGGCGACCGCTGCGGCCGCTTCTGCCGCCGCCCCAGTCTCACTGTGGACGAGGGCCGGCGAGTCGGTCGGGCGGCGTATCC
Organism: Chloroflexota bacterium; assembly: GCA_003158495.1. Classification (GTDB taxonomy): domain Bacteria; phylum Chloroflexota; class Limnocylindria; order Limnocylindrales; family CSP1-4; genus Fen-1039. Next base: position 5,450 of record PMJT01000209.1, read on the forward strand.
GGCCGGCCACTAGACCTCCAGGATCTCCTGCTCCTTGGCCGCGCCGACGCGATCGACATCCGCGACGTGCTTGTCGGTGATGCGCTGGAGCTGCTCCATCTCGCGGCGAAGCTCGTCGGAACTGAGCGTCCCTTCGTGCTCTTCCTTCTTGAGCAGGTCCGCGGCATCGCGGCGCAGGTTGCGAATCTCCACCCGGGCCTCTTCCATGCGCTTGTGGATCTGCTTGACTAGGTCCTTGCGGCGCTCTTCCGTGAGCGGCGGGATGTTCAGCCGGATGACCGAGCTGTCCACATTGGGCACGAGGCCTATGTCGCTCTTGATGATCGCCTTTTCTATCGCCTGCAGAACGTTTCGATCCCACGGCTGGATGACGATCTGATGCCCTTCGTGGACGCTCACGCCGGCGAGCTGGTTGATGGGCATGGGCGAGCCGTAGGCCTCGACGACGAGGTGGTCAACGATCGACGTCGACGCTCGGCCGGTGCGGACGCCCTGCAGGTCGCGCCCGAGGACCTCCACCGCCCGAATCATCTTGTGTTCGGTGGCCGACAACGTCTCGCTGCTCATGCGGGGCTGCCTCCGGTGATCAGGGTCCCGACGGCTTCGCCGGCGGCGACCCGGGTGATGTTCTCCGGTTCGTTCAGATCGAAGACGATGATTGGAGTGTCATTCTCCATGCACAGCGACACCGCCGTGGCGTCCAGGACGCGGAGCCTCTTCTCCAGGACCTCCGAGTACGTGAGACGCTCGTACCGGATAGCGCCCGGATTGGCGATCGGATCCGAGTCGTACACGCCGTCGACCTTGGTGGCCTTGAGGATGATCTCGGCGCCGATCTCGACGGCACGCAAGGCCGCAGCCGTATCCGTGGTGAAGTAGGGATTGCCGGTCCCGGCGGCCAGGATGATGACCCGACCCTTTTCGAGGTGGCGGACCGCGCGGCGCCGGATGTACGGCTCGGCGACCTCGTTCATGCCGATGGCGCTCATCACGCGCGTCTGCACACCCGCCTTCTCGATGGCGTCCTGGAGTGCGAGGGCATTCATGACCGTGGCCAGCATGCCGATGTAATCGCCGGTGGCACGGTCCATCCCGCGGGCGGCGGCAGCCAGGCCCCGGAAGATGTTCCCTCCGCCGACGACTATCCCGATCTGGACACCGGAACGATGGACTTCCGCGACCTGGGCGGCGATGAAGGCGCAGAAGTTCGGATCCACACCGTACTGGCGGCTGCCAAGGAGAGCTTCCCCGGACAACTTGAGCAGGATGCGCCGATAACGCGGCGACTTCGAATTGCTCCCGGCCGGCTCGGACTGAACTTTGCCGGCCTCATCGTCCCTGGCCGCGGTGGCCTCGCTCATTTACTCCCCCAGCTCGAACCTGACGAAGCGTCGGACGCGGATATTCTCGCCGGTCTTGGCGATCGCGGCAGTGATCAATTGACCAACGGTGATGTCCTGGTCGCGGAACGGCTGCTCCACGAGAACGACCTCGCCGAACCACTTCTTCAGCTGGCCTTCGATGATCTGGGCGTGAATGGACTCAGGCTTGCCCTTGAGCGACTCGGACTGGGCAAGCTCGGCCTTCTTGGCCTCGAGATCCTCGGCCGGGATCGACTCGATCGTCGTGTACAGCGGGCGCAGACCGGCAACCTGGATCGCCAGATCGCGGACGAGCTTCTGGAACTCGTCGGTTCGCGCCACGAAGTCGGTCTCGCAGTTGACCTCGATCAGGACGCCGATCCGGCTGCCCGGATGGATATAGCTGGAGATCAGGCCGTCCTTGGCCGCGCGATCGGCGCGCTTGGCGGCCGCGGCAACACCGCGTTCCTTGAGGATTGCGGCCGCCTTGTCGAGATCGCCGCCGGTCTCTTCGAGCGCTCGCTTGCATTCCATGACACCCGCGCCGGTGAGCTCGCGGAGGGCCTTGACGGTCTCGGCCGTGATGGTCGCCATTGTGGTTCGTGTCTCCTGTAGGTCGGCGCCCGCCGGCCGATCGACCCCTGCCGCTCGGGCGGACGTGGCGAGAATTGGTTGCTCAGTGAGCTCGCGGAGTCTCTTCGGGCTCGGCGGCGCGCGGGTGAACCGGGACAGCTTTGACGCCCGGGAGGAGGACTTCCTCTTCCTCGACGTCGGGCTCGAACGACAGAGCGGCGCCGCCGGCCAGGGCCGCGACGAGCTCGTCGGATGCGGCCATCTCGATCTCGACTTCGACCGGCGCCTCGGGCGCTTCCGGCTCGCCGGCGCTCGAACGAGCGCCGCGCTCACGCTGGCCCTCGATGCAGGCGTCGGCAACAAGCTGACAGAGCAGCCGGATGGCGCGAATGGCGTCGTCGTTGGCCGGGATGATGTAGTCCAACTCGTCCGGGTCAACGTTCGTATCGCCGGTGCCGATGATCGGGAGCTCGAGCTTGCGGGCCTCTGTGACGGCGATCCGCTCACGATGCGGGTCTACGATGAAGACCATGCCGGGCAGGCGCTTCATCTTGCGAATGCCGCCGAATGCGTCGCGGAGGTGATCCATCTCCTCGACCAGCTTGGCAACTTCCTTCTTGGTGAGCCGCTCGAAGTCGCCGCCGGCCTGACGGGCCTCGAGCTGGTCGAGCAGGGCGACGCGCTTCTTGATCGTCACGAAGTTGGTAAGCATGCCGCCGAGCCAGCGGCGGTTGACATAGGGCTGACCGGCGCGCGTGGCTTCCTGGGCAACCGGCTCCTGGGCCTGCTTCTTGGTGCCGATGAAGAGCACGCTGTCGCCGCGGGCGATCGTGTCGCGGGCGGCCTCGAGGGCCAGGTCCAGGCGCTTGACGGTCTGGGCAAGGTCGATGATGTGGATCCCGTTGCGCTCCGCGAAGATGAAGGGCTTCATCTTGGGGTTCCAGCGCCGGGTCTGGTGGCCGAAGTGGATTCCGGCTTCCAGAAGACTTCGCATCGAAACGGACGGCATGAACTGGCCTCCTGCGGTTGTTTCCTCCGCAGCGCTCCTGCCGGGAACCGGAAGCCCGAAGGCCTACGGCACCGCTCCCGACACGGCAAACTGCGTGTGATCTCCGTTTCCGGCGGCAGTTGGGCCGTCGAAAGCGGGACTCGCCGCTAACGCGACGACGGCCGTCGCAACCTGCGACGGCGTGGGCGGAGTGTAGCACAGCATCGGCGGAGTCTAGGCGGCCGGATCCGCGGGCCAAGCCCCGGGCTGGCACGTCAGCGCGAGCCAGGCGGGCCTGGCTCGCGGTCCTCACTCACGGGCGTCTGAGCGCGCTCGCTTCGCTCTTCGGACGCCGCCTCGCCCACGGCTCGCCTGAACTGCGGCGTGGTTCTGCCGCAGCGGTTGTGCCGCAACTGTACGCTCTCCGGCATGAGCTTCGCCTTCCGCCGGGGTCTTGCCGGTGCGGCCATCGCGTCTGGCATGGCCGTGGCGATCGTATCCGTGGCGTTGTCAGCGTCACCCGTTGCGCCGGCCGCTGCCGAGCCTCAACCGGACGCGACGGGCTCACTCGCGGAGGTCGGAGTCACCCAGGCGTTCCCGACGCCAGCTGCGGTCCTCACGGTGCCACCGACCATCGGGCCGGAGCCGACACCGACCCCGCTCGACGCCATCGTACCCGTGGCCTCGTTCTGGACGGCGACAGGCGACATCACGCTGCTGGACGTGACGAGGCTGTGGGCTGGGCGCTCCGACATCACGACTGAGACGCAGTACCGCTCGATGGTCGTGGCCGACGTGGACGCCAACGCCATGGCGGCCCGCCTCGGGTTCCCTGCGGCTGCCGGCGTCCGCGTGATGTCGGCCGACGAAGTCAAAGCCGCGGTCCGAGCCTCGCCTGCCACGCTGGGCCTCCTGCCGGCTGGGGACGTGACGCCCGACCTCCGCGCTCTCACCCTCAACGGTATCGCGCTCTTCGGCCCGGGACGGATCAAGACGCTCGGCGACTGGCCGCTGCTCGTCGCGGCGGCCACGGCGGTGCCGTTCTCACTCATCGACGAGTGGACTCTGGCCGCCGGCGGCGACGTAAACCTGGACCGCTCCATCTACGTCAAGGCCGTGAAGTGGAACTACGGGCCCGATTTCCCGTGGTCGGGCGGGCACGCGTCGATCAGTAGCTACGAATGCTGCGGCCCGGAGGGCGCGACGCTGGGCGTCGCCCGCGCCACAGGTGACGCGGGGGCACTGGCCCGGCGCTTCTCCGAGGCGGACCTGGCACTCGTCAATCTCGAGGGCTCGGCCCCGAATGACTTCGTCTATCGACCGAGCAGCCTCGTCTTCACCTTCGACCCGGCCCTCCTGGGCGGCCTGCGCGACGCCGGTATCGACGCCGTTTCGCTGGCAAACAACCACATCCGCAACGGCGGTGACCGGGGAGTGGTCGACACGTGCACGAACCTGGACTCGCTCGGAATTGCCCATACCGGCGCCGGCTCGAACCTGGACGCCGCACGTGCTCCAGCCTGGCTCGCCGCAGGCGGGCTACGTATTGCCGTGCTCGGGTACTCGGCCGTGGGGCACTCCAACTGGGCTACGGCCGCTCATCCGGGTGCGGCGCCGCTGGACCTGGTATCGGCGGCGGCCGACATCCGTGCCGCTCGGGCGGCCGGGGCCGATCTCGTGATCGTCATGCCGCACTGGGGCGAGGAGTACAGCTACGCCCTGAGCGCCGAACAGAAAGACGAGGCTGCCGCCTTCGTGGCCGCCGGCGCCGACCTCGTTCTCGGCAGCCATTCCCACTGGGTCGGCGCAATCCAGTCGATCGACCGGCCGCAGGGTCCGGCCTTCGTCGACTACTCGCTTGGCGACCTGCTCTTCGACCTCAACCACGACCTCCAGTCGCAGGAAGGCGTCATCGCGACGATGACTTTCTCCGGCAAGCGCCTCGTCCAGGTCAACCTCGACCCCACGATCATGGTCGACCGCGCCCAGGTCGCATTGCTCGATAGATCCGGCGGCGGCCAGGCCGTGCTGGACGCTATCCGCCGCGCATCCCGTGGCCTGATCGGCTGGTAGCGGCTACTCGGCCAGCGCGTTTCGGTAGAGCCGCGCGCTGAGCCGCCCGCCCTGACCGGGCTCAACGACCGCCAGATCTACCGCGATCGGCAGGCGCGGCAGGGCCGATCCGTCAGGGAGACAGCCGCTCTCCAGCAGGCGGGCAACGCCGATCCGCAGCAGAGTGCGTTTGCGATGGTCCAGCGATTCTTCGGCGCCGCCGAAGTCGCGCGACCGGCGCCAACGAACCTCGACCACGACGAGCCGCGCCGGCGGGCCAGGGTCGATCGCGAGGACGTCCAGCTCGCTGCAGCCGTAGCGCAGGTTTCGGCCGAGCACCTGCCAGCCGAGCGCAGCGAGGCGTTCGGCCACGAGAAGTTCCGCCGCGTCGCCCGAGACCTGCCGTTCCGTTCGAGCCAAGGCCGCTCCGACGGCGCTAGTCGATCAACTCCGCGACCGGCAGGTCGTCCTCGACCGCTTCGATGTCGTCGGCGTCTGCAATCGCGTCCGCGGCGGCATCCTGCCACAACGACATTTGCTGCCGATCACGGCANNCCCGGATACAGGGCGTCGTACTCCTCCATCAGCCGGTCTCGAGCGACCTTGGCGATGACCGATGCAGCGGCCACGGAGACGCAAAGCCGATCGGCGGAGACGAGCACGCGCTGGTGAACGGGCACCTCCGGCAGCGACACGGCATCGAGCAGGAGGGCGTCCGGGCGAATCGACAGGCGCGCGGCGGCCAGGGTGCTGGCCAGGAGGGTCGCCTGGAGGATATTGATGCGGTCGATCAGCTCTGGCCCTACGAACGCGATCGACCAGGCGACGGCGTGCTCCCGGATCTCGACGTCGAGGCGACGGCGCTCCTCCGGCTTGAGGAGCTTGGAGTCACGCAGACCGCGCGGGCTCCAGTCTGGCGGGAGGATGACCGCTGCCGATGTGACAGGCCCGGCCAGACAGCCCCGGCCGACTTCGTCGATGCCGGCAACATGGCGGTAACCCCGCGACCAGAGGATGCGCTCTTCCGTGAAATCCGGGTCCAGTCGCGCACGGTGCCAGGGCGCGATCTCGAGCCTGCCGCCAGCTGAACCAGGCGCAGACACAGTGGAACCCCGCTTTGTCGCCGAAGGCGAACGGGCGGGGTCCCTGGCCGGGGCTGCGGAGCGACGGGCTGGCATGCCGCTCCAGGTTTCTAGCTGTTGACGCGGCGCTCGCGCAGCGTGGCGGCCTTGCCGACTCGCTTGCGGAGGAAGTAGAGCTGGGCACGGCGAGCCTGGCCGTGGCGCATGACTTCGATCTTCTCGATGCGCGGGCTGTTCACCTTGAAGGTTCGCTCGACGCCGACGCCACTGGCGATGCGGCGGACAGTGATGGATCGCTGGATCCCACCGGAGCGGAGACGCATGACTGTGCCTTCGAAGACCTGGATTCGCTCGCGGGTGCCTTCGACGACTCGGGCCGAAACCTTGACCGTGTCGCCCGGCGCGAGCACGGGGATATCGGTCCGGATCTGTTCCTGGGTGATCTCTTCGAGCACGTTCACGATCGGTCCCTACTCTTCGTCAAGCGGCGCGGCTGCGCTCAGGTTGATGTGGCCCGCAGCCCGGCCGCGGTGAAGGCACATGGAATAGCCGCCAGCGCGACCGAGGGCGAAGGATAGCACAACCGGTCCGGCCTGCGGCGTGGACCTGGTGCTCAGGGCCGCAGGAGGACGACCTGGTCTGGCACGGACCGATCGTACGAGTTGCACATGACCAACAGCGACGATCCGTCCGGGGACCACAGTAGCTGTACCCCGGCGAAGGTCCCCGGCAGAGTCCTCGTAGTCATCTTCCCGCCGCTCTGGATGTCGATCTGCGGCGAGTCTGTCCATGCTGTCGCCGCGGCGCCGCGGGACGACACGCTCCTGGCGGCGACGTTCCAGGGCCAATGTGTGACCACCAGGTTGAAGCCGGCCGGCTCGCGGCCGTATTCACCGCCCGCACGCAGGTCGAGATGGGTGCTGTCCAGCCAGGCAAGGGTTTGCTGGGGCAAGATGCTGAGACCGCCGGACTGAACGACCCAGACTCTGCCGGTGCCGATGTCGAGGATGGCGAGGTCCTCGTGGCCGTCGGCGGTATCACGCCGGAAGGCGACCATCCGGCCGTCGGGACTGAACGAAACCCCGAGTCCGTAGGCGAAGACGATGTCTCCAGTGCTCCGAACGGACTTGCCCGTGTCGGTCCGAACGATGTCCAGGGTGGTGGGGCCCGGGGCCTGGCTCGGCTCGGGCGAAGGCACGCCGGCGCAGCAGCCCCGGGGGTAGTGGACGACGGCCAGGAGCGTTCCGTCGGGCGAGAACCCGACCGGAACGCCGTCCCTCGGGGCGCTCAGCCCGGCGGCGGTCCAGATGACGTACTGGTTGCTCGCGGTCTCATTGAGCTCCAGGGCGACGGCCCCCGCCGTGCTTGCGGGGATCACTGGAGCGTAATCGCCCGGGATCACCTGGCGCGCGGAGCTCCCGACGCGGCCGACGAAGACTCCGGACCCGTAGTCGAGCCCAACGTAGGTGTCCTCGTCAAGCCAACCAAGTGACCAGGCGTTCACGGTCTCGATGGCGGTGCCGGCCGCGGTCAGGATCCTCACGTCGGGTGTGCCGCCGTTGGCGGCCTCCGTGACTTCGATCCTTGTACCGCCGGGCGACCATGCCACCTCCTGGACGGGCCCGCTGAAGATGACGCCCGGCGGGAGTGACGAGGTGGCGAGGGGCGGCGTGGGAGCAGGCATCGGGCTCGACGAGTGGGTCGGAGACGCGATCTCGGTTGCGGAGGGCAAAGGCGACAAGCTCGCTGACGGTCCGACAGTCGGCGCCGTCCGGAAGTTGCCCGACGCGATCACCAGCGCGACGACCAACGCGATCGCGACCAGGGCGGCCGGAGCACCGAAGTTGGGTCGAAGGCGCGAAGAGACCCGCGAACTCACACCGCCGGACACGGCAAGCTGCGAACCAGACCGAACCGTCTCATACGGAGGTGGGCTCGGGATGAACGGGTCGAGGCCGGACATCCGACGCTTGATCTCACGGGCAGCCGATTGCTCGTCGTTTCCGAAGTCGTCCATGCTGCTCATCGCTCCATGCCCCCGGCTCGTACCCGTAGCGTGGCCAGGCCACGCGAAACCCTCGTTCGGACATTCGCGGCCGACGTGCCGATCACCTTTGCCGCGTCCGCGTCGGAAAGGTCGAACTGGAAGCGCAGCAGCAGCGCCTCGCGCTGTTCAGCGGGGATAACCCGGCTCAGCTGGTCGAACCAGATCCAGACTTCCGAGCGCCGGAAGGCGGCCTCGTCGGCCGCAGCCTCGGGTTCGGGCGCGCGTTCCAGTGGAACCCAGCTGATGAGGCGCCGACGTCGCAGCCGGTCGATGGCGACCCGGCGGGTGATCAGGAACAACCACGGCCTGACGTCGCCATGGGGTCCGTGCCCGGAGCTCCACGACTCGAACGCTCGACGGAATGCCTCCGAGGCAACATCCTCCGCATCCTGGCGATGGCGTACGAGCACCCAGGCATAGCGAAAGACATCCGGCCAGCTCTCGCTGTAGACGCGCCGGAAGTCCACGCACTCGACGGCCCGCTCCTCGTCGACCACCAACCTGCGCTCCCCCATCAGCTGCGGGATCGTCATTCGGACCTCCCTGCAAGATGGTCAACGAATGGCGACGCCAGAATATGTCAACGAATTGCGGCGCAAGCGCAGGTCGTCTCGGGCAGCTACTCGACGTCCAGGTCCGCGGCCGGCTCGGAGCCTTTCGCCTCGGCTCGCACCTCGCCCAGCAGCTTCGCCTCTTCCCGGCTCAGCGGCCGACACTCAAGCAACTCCGGGCGGCGCCAGAGCGTTCGGCGCAAGGCTTCTTTCAGGCGCCACTTGCGGACGGCCTCATGGTGACCGCTCGTGAGGACCGCCGGCACCGTGACACCGTTGAACTCGGGCGGGCGCGTGTATTGCGGGTATTCGAGCAGGCCGGCCGTGAAGGATTCTTCGGCGATCGACTCGGAATCGATGGCGCCGGGAAGCAGCCGCAGGATCGAGTCGACCATGACCAGGGCTGGGATTTCGCCGCCGGACAGGACGTAGTCCCCTATCGATAGCTCGAGGTCCACCATGGAGCGGACCCGCTCGTCCACGCCCTCGTAGCGAGGGCACAGGATGATCAGGTGGCTGCGTTCGGCCAGGTCGTGCCCACGAGCCTGGGCGAAGACTTCGCCGCCCGGGTCCGGCAGGATGACGGTGCTGTCCGGCCGGCGCAGGACCTCCAGCGCGGCCGCGACCGGCTCCGGGCGCAGGACCATCCCCGCTCCCCCGCCATAGGTGTAGTCGTCGACCGTCTTGTGCCGGCCGAGGCCCCACTGGCGCAGGTCGTGGATGCGGACCGTGGCCAAGCCGCGTGTCTGAACTCGGCCCGGAATACTCTCGCCGAGCGGGCCGGCGATCATCCCGGGGAAGAGAGTGAGGATCTCGATTTCGAGCGGCGCCCGTGGATTCGGCCGCGGTTCGCCGGCAGCCTCCCGCCCGCTCGCCTCGTCCGCGGTGCTCACGGCGTTTCTGCGGCCTCGGGCTCCGCGCCGGCGGGCGAGTCGGGCGATTCGGCCTCCGCCTCGTCGGCTTCGCCGCGCAGGCCAAGGGCATCGCCGTCGACGACGATCTCGCCCCGGGCGGGCGCGAAGATCCGGACGACGCTGCGGACCAACGGGATGTCCAGCTCGCCGGCCGGGCCGTGGACCACGGCCACGTCCGCCCCGCCGGCGCGATAGATGTCCACGACCTCGCCGAGCGCGGTGCCGTCGACGTCCTTCACGGCCGAACCGACGACCTGGTGCCAGTAGAACTCACCCCGCGGCAATTCCTGGCCCGGAGCCACGACGGCCTCGAGATAGACNNGGTGAGCGGCGAATCGCTGCCCTCGCGAAACAGGACCTTACCGACGGCGAAACGCTCGTCGGGTCGGTCAGTCAGCGACTCTACACGCAGCGTTCCGCGCAACCCGTGGAAGCCGCGCACCTGGCCAACCACGAGCCGCTCTCCAGCGGTCACAGTGGGTGGCTCAGCCGATTTCCAGGGTTACGCTCTCGCCGTCGCGGGCGGACATCACCTTGAGCAGGGTCCGAAGCGCCTTGGCAACGCTGCCGTTGCGTCCGATTACCTTGCCCATGTCTTCTTCCGCGACGTGAAGCTCTATGACCGTCCCGTCGGGGCCGGTACTGACTTCAACGACGACCGCGTCGGGATCGTCGACCAGGTTACGGGCGACGTACTCGACCAGATCCTTGGCTGCCATTGGCCTCCTTTATCNNGACGCGCCCTGGGCGAGCCACTTCTTGACCTTCTCGGCGTCGACGACGAACTCAACCGGTTCGGTCCGTGGGTTGTAGTGGCCGAGCGTCTCGATCGCGCGGCTGTCCCGGGCGCTGCGGCCGTCCATGACGACGACGCGGTAGGACGGCTGCTTGGTCGCGCCGATGCGGCTGAGGCGAATTCGAACTGCCATGTGCGAGCTTGCTCCTCCTGGAGTTGTGGCGGCTTCGTCCGGCTGGTTACTTGGCCGTGACGACGAACCGCAGGATAACCGTATTGCCGCCGACCACCGAGTAGCCCATGCCACCGAGGTGATCGAAGTAGGGCTTGTAGTCCATCGTCCACCGCGACGATGAGGATTGCAGGACGGCCTTGCCGATCTGATCCTCCAGAGCGGGAATATTGACGTACATCGACTGCGCGCTGCTCGACCCGGCCGCAGACATCACGGCCTGGTAGTCCGACTGGGCGGCAAGCGCCGTTGCTGGCGTCGTATCGATGACTGCTTTCACAAACGCGTCCGTGTAGCCGGCGAGGATCAGGTTGTCCTTGGCCGCGACCGCAATCTCCAGGGGCTTGCCGGTGCTGTCCGGGACGGACATCACGGTGATGTCCACGCCCTTGTATGTTTCGCTGCGGTTCGTGATGTGGAGCGCACCGCTGGCGAGAGTGGCGTAGTTGGTGATCAAAGCCACCTTGGTCTTTGCCGTGGTCGCGTCGGTGGCCTCGACCACGACGCCGCCACCGAACTCGGAACCGTCCTGGGTCACGACCGCGGTAGCGTCGCCGAGCCAGTCCACGCCACCAATCAGCGCAAGGGCAGAGTCGATGCTCTTGAGCTGGTCAGCGGAACCTGACGGCAGCGCCGACTTCGCGCCGGCAATGGCCGCGGTGATCGACTTCCCGATCGCATGAAGCTCGAAGACGCCGACCGTGTTGCCCGGCAGGACCGGCGCGAGACGGCTGACGTGGTTGTCGTCGCCGCTGGTGGACCCGGCCGGACGCGGCATGGCCACGTTTACGACGAGATCGGATGACTGGGCCTGGATCGAGCCCGCAATCCATGCCGGCAGGCTTGCCGCCGACGTGGCGAGCATTCCCGCGGTCGAGCCGCCGGCGCCCATCATCGAGCCCATGAGGGACGAGGCATTCATCTCGGCCCCGACCATGGACTTCGGATCCAGGTAGAACCGGGCGAGGCTGTCGCCCGAGATCGAGGCCATGGCGGCCTGGTAGTTCGAGTTGTCCGCCAGCGAGCCCTTGGTCTTAGTGTCCAGAGCGGCTTTCACTCCGGCGACCGTGCCCATGAGAAGATCCTGGTCAGTGAAGGCGTAAGCGCCCTGGTCGCTACCCGTCCCGATGCTGTAGACCGTCGTTCCGGCATAGGTCTGCGATGAAGTGGTGGCGCCGAGGCGGGTCACTTCGCCGGCGACCCAGGTCTGGGCCGCGGAGCGATCCTTGAGGGCCACGATCGCGACGGCACCCATCTGCGGCAACATCTGTGACGGGCTCGTGCTCGTGCCACCGGCCAGGGCCACGAGTGAGACCTCGCCCTCCATCCACGGCTTGAAGGCCGAGGTGTACTGGAGATCGGGCGAGACTTCGGCTGTCAGTTTGTTTAGCACGTTGTCCAGGGCGTTGTCGAACTGAGCCCGATCCTGGAAACCGGGGAAGTGGCTCATGAAATCGGCCAGCTTGGCGTGCTGGTCGCCCGGAAGATCCGTCCGGACTTCGAGGAAGGCGACGGCGTTCTTCGGGGCTACGCTCGCGGTGAGCGACTTGGCGCCGGCCGCGCCGGACAGAACGAAGACGCCACCCGCCGTGACGAGGGTGACGCACAGAACGACCGCCCCGGCGATGCCCCAGCGGAGCCGGCGCGAGCGCGGCGACACCACGGTCGGATGTACTCCGGCGGCCCATTCGTCGCCAACGGGAACGATCGTGCCCTGGGGGGCTGGCTCCGTTTGAGGCCGGACGAAGCCGGCGTTGGGATCCTGGTTCGGGTCCATGTTTGTTCCTCCCCTAGCCGCGCATACCGGGCATACGTTTGCCGAGCCGGCCGCCCGAGAACTGCTTCATTACCTTCTGGAGCTCGGTGAACTGTTTGATCAACTGGTTGACGTCCTGCAGACGCGTTCCGGACCCTTGGGCAATCCGTCGGCGACGGCCGGCGTTGAGGACGTTGGGATCGTTTCGTTCTATCGGGGTCATGGACTTGATGATCGCCTCCGCCCGCTTCATGTCGCCGCGGTCGACCGACTCCTGGGCCTGCTTGGCGTAGCCGCCCATGCCCGGGATCATTTCCATGATCTGTCCCATCGGGCCCATCTTCCGGACCTGATCCATCTGGTCAAGCATGTCCTGGAGCGTAAAGCTGTTCTTGCGCAGTTTCTCGGCCATCTTGGCCGCCTGCTTTTCGTCGAAGTGCTCTTGCGCCCGCTCGACCAGGGTCATGACGTCGCCCATACCCAGGATCCGGCTCGCGAGACGGTCGGGGTGGAACGGCTCGAGGGCGTCGGTCTTCTCACCGGTGCCGAGGAACTTGACCGGCAGGCCGGTGACGGCGCTGATCGAAAGCGCGGCGCCGCCCCGGGCATCGCCGTCGATCTTGGTGAGGACCAGTCCCGTGATCGGGACCGCGGCATGGAATGCTTCGGCCACATTAACTGCTTCCTGGCCGGTCATGGCGTCCACGACCAGGAGCGTCTCGCAGGCCTTGAAAGCCTTTGCGAGATCGGCGATCTCTTTCATGAGCGGCGCGTCGATCGTGAGGCGGCCGGCGGTGTCCAGGATGACGGTGTCGCGGACCTGCTTGCGCGCCGCGTCCATCCCGCCTTTGGCGATGCCGAGAACGTCGACGCCAATCGGCGCACGGTACACGGGGATATCGATCGATTTGCCGAGCGTCTCCAGCTGGTCTGCCGCGGCCGGTCGATAGGGGTCAGCGGCGACCAGCAGCGGGCGGCGACCCTGCTTGTGGAGGTGCCTGGCCAGCTTGGCGGCCGACGTAGTCTTGCCCGAGCCCTGGAGGCCGACGAGCAGGATCACGGCGGGGTTGCCGGTCAGGTGGAAGGTTCGATCGCCGGCCGAAAGCAGCCCGACCAATTCCTCGTTGACGATCTTCACGACCTGCTGGCCGGCCGTCAGGCTCTCGAGGATCTCGGCGCCGGTTGACCGTTCACGGACGCGGGCCACGAAGTCCTTGACGACCTTGAAGTTGACGTCTGCCTCGAGGAGAGCCAGCCGCACCTCGCGCATCGCGGCATCGACATCGGCGGCACTCACCCGGCCGTGGCCGGTGAGGGCGCCGAGAGTCTTGCGCAGCCGGTCGCTTAGGGCGTCGAACATGAGCGGTTCGGACTCTCGTGATCCGTATCGTCGCCCCGAAGCAGGCAGCGACGTTGGGCCGCGGATTCTGGCGGCACCGAAGGGCTCGCGGAGTGTACCGCATCGAGGCCCGGGCGGACAGTCCGGATGAGGCCGACCCACCTTCCCGGGGCCGGTCCGGATCAGCCGAACAGGGCGCTCACAAAGGCGTCGGGATCAAACGGCAGCAGGTCGCCGAGCTTCTCCCCTACCCCCACGAACCGCACCGGTACGTGGAGCGTGTCCTCGATAGCGAACACGATGCCGCCCTTGGCCGTCGAATCGAGCTTCGTAAGCACGATGCCGGTAAGGCCGACGGACTCGTTGAAGACCTTGGCCTGCGACAGGCCGTTCTGGCCGGTCGTGGCGTCGAGAACGAAGAAGACCTCCGGCTTTGAGCCCGGAAGGCGCTTGTCGATGACGCGGCGCATCTTGGCGAGCTCGTCCATAAGGTTCGACTTGGTGTGGAGGCGGCCGGCGGTGTCCGCTATGACGACGTCCACGCCACGCGCAACGGCAGCGTCGAGGGCGTCGTAGATGACGGCAGAGGGATCTGCGCCGGGGGCATGGGCCACGAACTGGCTGCCGGTGCGATCGGACCAGATCCGTAGCTGGTCTGTCGCTGCGGCCCGGAATGTGTCGGCGGCGGCGAGCAGCACGGAGGTACCCTCGGCCCGATAGAGATGGGCCAGCTTCCCGATCGTGGTCGTCTTGCCCGTGCCGTTGACGCCGACCATCAGCACGACGGCCGGACCGCCCGCTTCGGAGGCCGCCGGGCGCCAGCCGTGCTCCGCGGGCAGGAGCCGCGATGCCAGCTCGGCGCGAACCGCCGCCTCGGCCGACGGCGCGTCCTTGCGGGCCCGGGCCTTCTCGACGACGGCCATTGCCAGTGTGCCGCCGACGTCGCCCGATATCAGGAGCTCCTCCACCGACTCCCAATCGGCGTCGCTCGGGCCGCTCTTCAGGATTCCGCGCAGGCGTGACATGAAGCCGCCGCGGCTGCGTTCGAGTCCGGCATTTAGGTCGCCCGTGATTTCGTCGCCCGGTTGGGTCGCCGGCGCAGGGGCGAGTGGCACTGCAGGCAGCTGCTCCGCAGCAGGCGTCAGAGCGGCAAGCGCCGGCGCAACCTCCACCGGCTCGGCCGCCTCGTTGAGCGGCCACGGCGCGGCGTCTTCTTCGATTGCGTCGTAGGCCGCCGGCTTTGGCTCGTCCTTGGGTTTACGTCGAAGGAACAGTTGAAACCCTCCGCTCAGCCGGCGGTGACCGCCGCGCCCTTCCTCGTTACCTGGTCCGCCAGATCGCGAGCTTCCTCCAGACGGAGGCTTATCACGCGACTGACCGCGTCGTCGCCGACGGTCACACCGTACAGCGCATCCGCGCTCTCGATTGTGCCGCGATTGTGGGTGATGACGATGAATTGAGTATTTTCGGCGAGGCTGCGGAGCGCCTCGGCGAAGCGACCGACGTTGGCCTCGTCCAGTGCGGCGTCGACCTCGTCCAGGACGCAAAACGGGACGGGGTGGACTTCGAGCATCGCGAAGAGCAGGGCCACGGCCGTCAGGGCCCGCTCGCCTCCCGAGAGCATGCTCAGCGGCTGGGCCTTTTTGCCGGGCGGCCGGGCCACGATCTCGATCCCGGTGGCGGCCAGGTCTTCAGGGTCCGTCAGGCTAAGACGAGCAAAGCCGCCGCCGAAAAGCTGCCGGAACCGCGCATCAAAGGCCGACTCGAGGGCTGTGAAAGTTGACCGGAACTGGGTTGCAATCATGCCGTTGAGCTGGTCGATCAAGGCCCGCGTCCTGGCGATCGCCGACGTGAGGTCCGACCGCTGGGCCTCGAGACCGTCGAGGCGGGTCTTGATTACTTCGTACTCTTCGGCCGCGAACGGGTTCGGCGCGCCGAGCTCGTGAAACCGGCGCCGCAGAGTCGCCAGCTTCGTTGGCCCGGGCGGTTCCACGGCCGGAGCCGCGGCCCAGCCCGCCGTGGCCTCAGAGAGAAGACTCTCCAGGGTGGCGGTGGCGGCTGCATCCGAGTCTTCACCGGCCTGGATCGTCGTGGTCCAGCGATCCCCTTCCGGGCGATTTCCGACGGGCCCACCGGGGCGCCCCGCGACGGCGACCTCGGCCGGGCCGTCTTCGCCGCGGCTCTCGTCGATCAGGAGCCTGATGCCGAGGTCGCCGAGACCGGCAAGCTCGACGAGGACCTGCTCGTGGATAGCATCGAGGACCAGGCGCGCCTCCAGCTCGGCCACTTCGGCGTTCCGAGCGCGCGCCTGGCACGTCCGAAGTCGGTCGCGCGAATGCACGGCTCCGGCCTCCGCCTCGGCCAGGCGGGTTCGAGCGGCGGCCGCGGCCGCACGCAAGTCCTCGAGTTCTGCCCGGACCGCGGCCTCACGCAGGCCGGCCGCGGCCAGGTCCTCGCCGAGCCCATCGCGCTGGGCGCCGATCTCCTGCTCGCGCCTGGCGAGTTCCGTCGTCTGGCGCTCGAGGCTGGCGATCCGCTCCTGGTCGAAGTTCGCCGCGGCGGCGGCGCGCGCCCGGCGCACTTCAGCTTCGCGCCGGACGCCATCGATGGCGGCCTCCTCGGCGGCGAGCTGATCGCGCCTGGCACGGAGGGAGGCGGCGCGGGCTTCCCACTCCCTGAGTGCGCTGGCACGGTCTCTCGCCGGATCGGTCGTCCCGCCCGAAGCGCCGTCGGTTGGCTGGACTGTGGCCGCGGCTGCCGTGTCTTCGGACGCCGCCGCGATGTGGCGAACGGACTCGCTGAGCCGGTCGCGATCCGCTTCCAGCCGCGATGCTTGCGAGGACCGCCATGCTGCTTCGCGAGCGATCGTTTCCAGCGCACGCGCGGCTCGTCGTTCCGCTTCTTCGGCCTCGCGGCGCGCGGCCCCGGCGCGACGCTCCGTTTCGCGCGCTGCTTCCAGCGCGGTCCTGGCCGCCACTGCGGCCTTGGTCGCCGCATCCGATTCCGCGGCCGCGTCGGCCGATTCCTTCCCGAGGCGGGCCACGTCTTCCGCCAGCCGTTCAAGTTCCGCGCGCCTCTCCAGGAGCGACTCCGCCCGGCCCATGCTGACCACGCCGAACGAGCTCACGACCGCGCCGTCGCGCGTGACCGCCACCCAGCCCGCCGGCAGCTTCGACTGGACTGCCAGTGCCGCGTTGAGATCCGGAACCCAGACGGAGCGCCCAAGCAACCGGCTGGCGGCTCCCACGTGGTCAACACGGATCGCGTCCACCAACCGCCCACCGCCATGGCCGGCGGCGGCGGCCGCGGCTGTATCGGCGATTTCCGCGGCCCGGTCGCGCGGGATCCCAGACGGGCGGCGCCCCTCCTCCGCCGGGGTCTCCAGAACGAGAACTCCGCGCTGCCCCTCGAGACCGAGCGCCGCTTCGTGGCCCACAACGTAGCCCCGCATCGCCTCGCCGAGGGCGGCCTCGACGGCCACTCGGAAACCTGCCTCGACCTCGAGGCCGTCGGCGAGGGGCCGGCCGCCGACGCGGCGCGCGGCCTTGGAGATCCCGCGCGACTCGTCCTCGGCCAAGCGGGCCTGGAGCGCCTCGAGCCTGCCACGCAGCCCGGCCACGCGGCTGGACTCGGTGCCCGCCTTCTCGGCGGCGGTCTGGCGTGCGCCTTCGCGTCGATCGAGTTCCGTGCGAGCTATTTCACGAGCCGCGACGGCGGCCTTCTCGTCCTCCAAGGCCTTCACGAATGCGGCTCGCGGGCCAACGCATGCCTTCTCGGCATCGGCAAGCCGGCGTGCCACGTCGTCGGCCAGGGCGCGTTCATCGGTTGCCTGGCGCTCCGCATCGGCCAGCCGGCGGCGCGTCGTCTCGACTTCGGCCGCGCGGGCTGCCTCGACGCGTCGCAACGCGGCCAGCGCCTCGCCCTGGGCCTGAGCAGCGGCGCGGATGGCGCTGAGTTCCTCGAGTGCTTCTGCGAGGGACCGTTCCGCCTCGGCCACGGCCCCGGCAAGCGCCAGGTCGCGGGCCGGAACCGGCGCCGCCTGTTCGCGGCGTTGGACGGCGAGATCCGCCTCCGCGGCGGCGAGGTCCTGCTCGAGCCGCTGGCGGTCGCGCTGGGCGGAAGCCACGTCACTCGCTGCTCGTGCGGCGCGAAGCTGCAGATCCGTCAGGACCGTCCGCGTCGCCTCGTACGCGGCCCGTCGCTCGGCCTCGGTCTCTGAACCCGAGGCCAGTTCCCGGGCGATCGAGGCCGCGGACTCCTCGGCCTCGCGCAGCGCGGTCAACGCGGCGTCGGTCTGGGAGCGGCCNNGACGCGGGCCAGGTTGGCCTCGGCCTCCACGAGTTGATCCTCAGCCTTGGCCTTGCGTCGCTCGTGGCGGCGGACGCCTGCCACTTCCTCGAAGAGGGGCCGCCTCTCCTCCGGACGGAGGGCGAGTGCCTGGTCGACCATACCCTGGCCGATGAACAGGAAGGCATTGTCCGCAAGGTGGGCCGAGTCGAGCAGGTCGACCAGGTCCCTGAGCCGGACCCGCTGCTTGTTGAGCAGGTAGTCGTTCTCGCCCGACCGGAACAGCCGGCGGCCGAGTTCGACCGTCTCGAAGTCGATCGGCAACAATCGGTCCGAGTTGCCGAAGACCAGGGTCACGTCCGCCATCCCGAGCGCGGAGCGCTTCTCGGAGCCGGCGAAGATGACGTCCTCGGACTTGCGCAGGCGAAGAGCGCGGCCCTGCTCGCCGAGGGCCCAGCGCAGGGCGTCGGCCAGGTTGCTCTTACCCGAACCGTTGGGGCCGACCACGGCGCTGATGCCCGGGCCGAACTCGACAAGTGTCCGCTCGCCGAACGACTTGAAACCCTGCAGGCGCAGTGCCAGCAGGCGTGCTGGTGCCGTCATCGGCGCTCACCGCCAAGCCGGGCGGCGCCGGCGGCGGATCGGCTCGGGCCTCTCTCAGCTGAGATCAAGGGCGCTGGCCTTCATCGTTCTCGGTGCGGCCGGTTGAACCCGCATGGGAGTCTCCGGCCTCCGCCGCCGTGCCCGAGCCCGGTGTCGCGACGTCCGGCAGGTCGAATTCGGTCCACGGTTCCCGGGTTTCGGCCCAGTCCTCCGAGGGGGCATCCCAGCCCGTGTCGTCGCCTTCTGCGGCGGAAAACTCGGCCAGTTCCGGGGCGTTGTCCGAGCCGTCGGAGGCAATTTCGGTGAGGTGACGCAGGGCTTCGATGCCGTGGGCTGCGGCTTCCGTTTCGGCCACGCGGCGAGAGTGGCCCTGCCCGACGCCGACGATGCGACCGCCGACGGCAACCTCGACACGAAAGATCTTGTCGTGGTCCGGACCGACGGCGTCCACCAGGCGGTACTGCGGCCTCTCTCCCGAAAGACGCTGGGTGTACTCCTGGAGTCGACTCTTGGGGCTCTTCAAAGCGCCGAGTGGACGATCGCTCGTCAGCTCGGGCGCGGCCAGGGCAGTCACGAACCCGCTGGCTGCCTCGTACCCGAGATCCAGGTACAAAGCGCCGACAAGGGCCTCGAAGGCGGATGCGAGCAGGGCCGGCCTCTTGCGGCCGCCGCGCTGCGACTCCCCCTCGCCGAGGAGCAGATATTCGCCGAGCTCGAGCCTGTGGGCCAGCTTCGCCAGCCCCGCGGTGCTCACGATCGAAGCCCGCCGAGCGGAGAGAACGCCCTCGTCGTCGTCAGGGTGGCGACGATAGAGGGCGTCCGAAATTGCCAGGCTCACGACCGAGTCGCCGAGGAACTCAAGGCGCTCGTTATGGCCGGCGGCCAGGTCCCGATGCTCGTGCAGGTAACTGCTGTGGATCAGCGCCTGC
>PMJT01000120.1:0-40200 GCA_003158495.1 Chloroflexota bacterium
GCCTTGGTCGTGTTGCCGACCGCATCCAGGCGGTCGGTGATGTCGCGGGCGCCGGCCTCGGCACGGCTGAACTCGGCGATGCCGCCGGCGTTGTCCGTGATGGGGCCGAAGGTGTCCATGGCGAGGACGTACGCGGTGGTCATGAGCATGCCCATGGTCGCGACGGCGGTGCCGAAGATGCCGCCGATGTTCTTGCCGCTCGCGTCGACGAGACCGGCCTGCGATCCGAGCCAGTTGCTGGCCAGGAGGGCGATGCCGATCGTGAGGGCGGTAACAAGCGTGGTTTCGAACCCGACTGCCATGCCACTGATGATGTTGGTGGCAGGACCCGTCTTGGACGCTTCAGCGATTTCGCGGACCGGGCGGAAGCTGCCGGCGGTGTAGTACTGGGTGATGTAGACGAACGCGATGCTGGTCGCCAGACCGACGACGCCGCAGCCGAAGAAGAAGACCCACGTCGGGATGCCGTTGGGGCCGGTCTGGGCGCCGGTGTTCATCATCGTGCTGGTAACGAGGGCGAGGGCCGCTGCGCTTAGCAGGGTCGTGACCCAGTAGCCGCGGTTGAGGATGTTCATGGGGTTCTCGGTCTCCTTGCCGCGGNNGATCGTGGAGACGAGACCGAAGGCTCGAATGACGAGCGGGAAGAAGATCCAGGCGGTCGGGTTGGACCAGCCGGCCTTCAGGGCGAGGCCGTAGACGGCAACGCCGAGGATCATTGCGCCGATGTTCTCGGCAGCGGTGGACTCGAAGAGGTCGGCGCCGCGGCCGGCGCAGTCGCCGACGNNGAGGTCCGCGATGACGCCCGCGTTACGTGGGTCGTCTTCGGGAATACCGGCCTCGACCTTACCGACGAGGTCGGATCCCACGTCCGCGGCCTTGGTGTAGATACCACCGCCCAGCTGGGCGAAGAGGGCTACGAAGCTGGCGCCGAAGCCGTAGCCGACGATCAGGAACGGGGCGTCCTTGGTGCTGTCGCCGCCGGAGAGGCCGCCGTTGATCGCGAAGATCGACCACACGCCGAGGAGCGAGAGGGCGACGACCAGGAAGCCGGAGACCGCGCCACCGCGCATCGCGACCTGGACGGCCTCGACGAGACTGCGCCGGGCGGCCGAGGCGACGCGAACGTTCGCCTTGACGCTGACGAGCATGCCGATGATCCCGCAGGCCATCGAGCAGGCGGCGCCGATCAGGAACGCTCCGCCGGTTCGGATACCGATGTCGATCCCGACGTGGGAGGTGTCGGCAACGCTCTTGGTCTCGAGGACCGAGATGATCGCGAAGATCACGACCGAGCCAACGAGCGCAAGCCCACCGATGGTCGTGTACTGGCGCTTGATGAAGGCGACGGCGCCCTCATTGATGGTCGCCGAGACGTCCATCATTTCCTTGGTCCCGGTGTCGCGGGACAGGACATCGCGAGCGAGGAAGATCGCGAACCCTACCGCGAGCAACCCCGCGATCGGGATGAATGCCTGGAGCAACTCTGGATTCATGGGGGGCTAGCGACTCCTTCTCTGGCGACGGGGATGAACGCGGGGGACGGCGCGCTTCCGGGAATGGGGCCCGGATCCCTTGGTTGCATACTCGGGCCTGGCGGAGTGTATCAACGGGTGAAAGCCGGGGCAAACGGCGGAAAGCCCCGAGATTATGCACGCGCGCCTGCCGAAGCGGGTCATTTGGTCCTGATGGCCCGGGACGTTTGGCCCGCGCGCCCCGCGGTACCGGGTCAACACGACGAGCAAGCCCGCTTCGATGACCGCAACTGGACTGGATCGCGGGGCCGGCGTGGAGCCCGGCAAGCCTGGCTCTAGGGGCGAGGCGCCCGCCGAGCACGAGCCATGTAGGCCTGGCTTTGGAACGGGCGCACGTTCAACGAACCCGCCGGAGGCGGAGACTGGGCGGCCGCACGAACCGGCGGTCCACGGTGGGGCCGCACTTGAGCGAGGAGCGCAGGCGGCAACCTGCGAGCCTCAGGCTGGCCCACGGCATAGGCCGCCCGCCCGGCGATCTACGGCAGCCAGCGTGGGTAGGCGCCGTCCGTGGACAGATTCGTGAGGCCGGTGCCGTCGGCGTTGATGATCCAGATCCCGGCCGAGATGTCCGGCGTCTGCGACCCGGTGCGGGCAAAGACGATGATCTTGCCGTCCGCCGAGAACGACGGCGACGACTCGCGGAACGGCGGGCTGTCCGTCAGCAGGGCGACCGACCCGTCGGCCAGCGGGGAGTAGCCCAGGTGGTTGGAGCCGTCGCCGGACTTGACGATGAGAGCCAGGGCGCGGCCGGCGGCAGCGAGGTCGCCGATGGCGGGCCCGACAACGGACGTGGATCCGGCCGGAGTCACTCGCCAGCATGCCCACGTGGCGCCCTTGTCGCTCGAGGCGGTCAGATAGAAGGCTCCGTCGGCCTGAACCCAGGCTGGGCGGGAGTTGCCCTGGAGCGGGAGAACGACCGGCTTCGCGACTCCGGTCATGTCAACGAGTTCGACCGCGTCGTCGGCGCCCCTCACGGTCAGCATCGTGGCGCCGTCCTGGGTGAAGGCCGTCCGCGGAGCCCACGACGGCAGACCCTGCCGCGGGACGGCAGCCTGGGCGCCGCCGAGGGCGACGCTGCCCAGGCCCGGCGCGCCATCAGGCGCGACCTGCCGGGTGTCCGTGCCGCTGACCAGCGAGTATCGCCACAAGCCCATGTCGGCGCCGTTGGCGTCTCGCCGTCCGACGACAACGCCGGTCCCGTCGGGCGTGACCGTCGGCGCGTATTCGTTGCTGCCGGACGCCGTCAGCGTGGTGATGCCGTCGCCGCCGATCGGCATCTTCTTCACCACTCCACCGGCGGCGTAGACGACCGTGAGCCCGTCGCCGCTGACGTCGTACCCGCTCACCGGCACGAGTTCGGCCGTGACTTCCCGCTGATTCGATCCGTCCGGGTTCATCAGCCACAGATTTGAAACGCCGCTGCGGTCGGACATGAAGGCGATCTGGTTGAGGGCGTTTGTGGGCGCTTCGCCGGTGATGAACGACCACGTCTGCCCTGTCGAGACCTGGCCGCCGACCCGCTTGACGCTCGAACTCAGGGTGACCGAGTAGGTCGTGTGGGGGGCCAGCGCATTGTCGGGCGTGAAGACAAGGACCGTGGCGCTCGGTGTTGCCGGTGTCGGCGTCGCTTTGCTCGGTGGGTTGGTGTCGTCCGGCAGGGACAGCGCCTTGGTCGAACCGGAAACAGGCGGCGTGAGCGAGATCGCACCGGTGATCGAGGCCGGATCGATCGGGCCGTCGTAGGTCACTGCGATCTGGCTGTGGATGCTGACGCCGGCCGAGTTCGCCGCCGGCACCTTCAACGAGACACGCAGGCCGACGTCGACTGTCTTGAAACTGGATACATACGGCGGCATCTTCGTGCCGTCCGTATCAACCGCGGGATCGGCGATCCGGACCGTATAGGTTGTCCCGTATTGCATCTCCGTCGTTGGATCGAGCGTCAGGACATTGCCGTTCCACGATGCCTGGTACGTGATGTCCGGCTGGAGGCTGAGACCGGCGATCACCTTCTGGGTATCCATCAGTCGGTCGAAAGTAATCAGGATCGACGCGTTGACGTCGACCGCACCCTGACCGGTGGTTGGCACGATAGAGGTGATGGTCGGCGGGCCGACCGTGGTCACCGTGAGGTCCTCGCCGCCGCTCTGCGGGTTGCCGGCGATGTCCTGGACTCCCGGCGCCATGTGTACACGGAAGGTGGTCGCCAGCGGCAGCTTGGCGGACGGCGTGAAGATCATCTTCAGGCCCTGCCAGTGGAAGGTGCCTTGGACTGGGGCCGATCCCGGGGCGCTTGGCGCCATCGAGAATGCACCCTCGGCAGTGGGGACCCTGACCGCCTCGCTGAACTCGACGTCGATCGACGTGAGGGTCAGGGCCAGGCTGCCGGCCGGGTTGCTGACCTTGATGGAGTAGGTCGGCGGGATCCGGTCGACCATTATGGCGTTGTACAAGATGGCCGCCAGGACGGCCAGGGCCGCGACCACGGAGAGCAATCTGAGAAAGCGGGCGCTCGTGAGCCAGCGCAATCGGTCGGGGAGTTCCACGGGGCAGGACGATAGCACAGCCCCTATACTCGCGACCTTGTGAACCNNTCGGGTCCAGCAGGACTCCATGGAGAACACGCTGATGCCGGACCAGTACGTTCTCGTGGACAAGGTCGCTCCCCATTTCGACGGCTACCACCGCGGCGACATCGTCGTCTTCAACCGCGCAGTTACGGCGCCATCGAAGCCATGACCCCGGCCCGTCGCGGCCGGGACGCAGCTTCTCGCGTCGCATGACCCACGCGTACGTCGTCGCCGCGGCCGTCGCCGTCCTGGGCGGGATCGCTGCCATCTCCGCACGGGACGCCCGGATCGTGGTCATCGGGCTGTTCCTGGCGATATGTGCCGCTCAACTTGCCGCGTCGCCTGAGCCGTCCGTCCTCGCGATCGTGTTCCGCGTCCTCGGGTCGCTGCTGGGCTCGTACCTGCTTTGGGCGGCCGCACGCGGCCGTTCCATAGACGCCGAGGGCTCCGCCATGGGCGTCTTGGCCGAATGCGCAGTGGCGGCCGCGGCGTTCACCGCCGGTTGGTTCGTGGTGCCGGTCAAGCCTCTGGCCGGGCCCCTCGTTGCCCAGGCGGCCGGGATCGCCCTGATCGCCATTTCAATCGTCCCGCTGACCGGCCGCGATCTCCTTCGCGTCGGGGTTGGAGCCACGATCCTCGTGCTCGGCGGATCGATGCTGCTGCAGGCGTGGGTCGGCCAGCCGTCGTCGCTGTGGCAGATCTCCCTGACCGCGCTTCTCGTTGGCCTTGTGAGCGCGACGAGCGTGCTCATCTCCCCGCTCGCCGGCCAGGCGGCAACGCTCCCCGTCGCGGCCGGGGAATACGCCGCGAACGCCAGTCTCGGAGCCGATCACACGGCCGGCGTTGAGCCCGGCGCCGGGACTTCCGCGGCTGCTCCTGCCCCTCACGTGGCTCGGCGTGCCGCCAGGAAGCCCAGGGTGGCGGCCGCCGACGTCGCCGGGGGTCTTCCGGATGCCGGCGGCGCCCCTGCCGAAGCCGAAGCCCCACAGGTCGTCGCCGAACCGATCCCCGCCGCAATCGGGCTGACTCGTACGCGACTCTCGAAGGTCCGGAACGCGGCAACGAGACCGTTGCGCGGCGGTCCCTCGGCCGATCGGCCGGCCGGCCCCGCCGGGAGCGACACCGGGACGACGCCATCGGACGGGGACGTACGGCCGATTCCGCCCTCGAATCAAGTCAGGCGCCTGCGCCCGCGCGAGCCGCGGCGATGAGCCTGCTCGCGTACCTCGCCGCGTGCGGGATCGGGGCGGTGGTCGCCCTTGCCGCCCGTCCGGTGCCCTGGCTGGCCAGGCTGGCCGGCCTCGGCGGTCTCCTGGCCGCCTTCGTCGCGGCGCTCCTGGTCGGGCCGGCCACTCGCCTTACGATCGGCGAGGTAATCCTCAACGGCAGCGAGTTCTCGGGCTTCTTCCTCGCCTGCGCGGCCGGTTCGGCATTCCTGCTGTGCGTCGTCGCGCTGGCAACGGGGTTCTCGGACGAGCTCGCGCCGGCCGCGCTGGCGTCGTTTGCCGGGCTGGCAGTTGCGATGACCTCCGCCGATCCGGGCGTGGCCCTCGTCGCCGGTGCCGCCGCGGCAACGGCCGGAGCACTCCTGATGCTCCACTCCGGGCCGGTCGGCGGCGAAGAGGATGGCCGACTGGCGGAGATGAGAACGGCTGGGCTGGTTGCAGCCGGGCTCGGCCTCGCGGCGATGGCAATCGTGCGTCCCGCCTGGAACGGCCAGAACTCCGGTCCGGTGTTCGGGCCCGCCTTTCTCGGCCTGGCGCTTGCGCTGGCGGTCCGGGCCGGCGCCGTGCCGTTCCACGTTCCGGCGGCACGCCTCGGCCGGACCGCGGCGCCACTCTCCCCTGCCCTGCTGCTGGTCTGGGTACCCGCCGGGCTGGGCGTCCTGGCCGTTAGCTGGAGCGCCACGACGTTCGGGATCCGCAGCGACTGGATGGACGTAGCCGTCTCTGTCGTCCAGACAGTGGCCGTTGCCACGCTCATCCTCGGCGGTTTGGCCGCGCTGGTGCACGACGAACTCGAGGAGATCGTCGCTTACTCGATCGTGGCCGACGCGAGCTTCGTGCTGCTGGCGATGGCCGCCAGGGCCGACGCGGCGGCGGAACCGGCCCGCCTCTGGCTGCTCGTCTTCATCGCGGCAAAGACGGGCCTGGTGGCCTGGGCGGCTGCGGTATCGCGGGCCTTCGGCACTTCGAACCTGGGTCGGCTGCGCGGCTGGCTCCGTCGCACGCCGCTCCTCGGCGTGGCCCTCGTGGTCATCCTGGTCGCCACGCTCGGATGGCCGGGAAGCGCAGTTTACGAGGCCCGGGCCTCGATCCTGCGGTTGGCCCTGCCGGACAGCCTGCAGTTCGTCTTCCCGACCACGATTGCGATCTCCGTGGCCGTTGGGTTCCGGTTGCTGGTCTTCGGACTGCTCTCCCCGTCGGAGGACGTCCGGGGCGCTCGGAGCGAACTGCCCCGATGGCACGAGGCCGCCACGGCAGGCGCCGCAGGATCGGCCGTCGCCGCCGCGGAAACGGCACCTGCAGTGGCCGCGGCGAGTCCCGAGACAGCTGCCTCGGCCGCGGCGACGACTGGAACCCACGAGCCCGACGCGGCGCCGGGGCCCCGCGCGCCCACCACGCGAAGCCTGCCGGCCATGTTGCGCCTCAACCGGACCCCGGCCCTGAGCCTGATCGTCGTCGCGGGCGCGGCCCTGGCTGTTGCACTGGCATCCGGAGGGCTGAGCGCCACCAACGCGTCGCACGCCGGGATCCCACTCGACGCCGCGGCCCATGCCACTCCCACGCTGCCGTCGGCGCCGCCGGCTTCGCCGACCGGATCGCCGACCGCCCCGCCCACGCTGGCACCCCGACCATCGGGCGGCCCATCGGAGTCGGCCTCAGCCGGCACTTCGCAGGCTCCGAGCGCGAGCCCCGCGCCGATCAAGACTTCGCCGCCGGCGCGCAACAACACGGACTGAACCCCACCGCAGCGCGGCGGGGCGAGTGCGCGGCGGGACCGCGAACCTCGGCAGCCGCTCGCCGCACACCGGCCAGCCGGCCGGACGCCGGTTAGCCGCGCGGTCGAATCAGCGAGCTTTCGGCCCCACAACCCAGCGGTCGATCTCGCGCTCGTAGGAGAGAAGCTCGTCCGGCCGGAACCAGATCGCCAGCTCGGTCGCGGCGCTCTCGGGGCTGTCCGATGCGTGGACGAGGTTCTGCCCCATCTCGACCGCGAAGTCGCCGCGGATCGTCCCCGGCGCCGCCTCGAGCGGCCGGGTCGCACCGTTCATGGTTCGAACGTAAGCGATCGCGTCCGGGCCTTCGAGCGCAAGGGCGACCAGTGGCGCGGACGTGATGAAGGTGACCAGGCCTTCGAAGAATGGCTTGCCCTTGTGGACGGCGTAGTGGCGCTCGGCCAGCTCGCGGTCGACGTGGACCAGCTTGAGTCCGACGATCTTGAGCCCGCGCTCTTCGTAGCGGGCGATGATCCGGCCGGCCAGGAGCCGCTGGACGCCGTCGGGCTTGACGAGTACGAGAGTTCGCTCGGTCACTTCACGGATACCCCTGCGGACGATTGATGCGATGGGGAGTGTAGCGGGTCCAGACCAGCCGCTCTCTTGCCTCGATTGCCGCAGTCTTCCGGCAGACCGGCGCATGGAAAGACGGCCTGGTCGTGCTCAGCCTGGCCCAGGCTCGTTCCAGTGTGAGTACGGGCGCCGCACAAGGTTGGCGTTGTAGTACCGCGGGTCGCCTGTGACTTCCCTGCCGACCCACTCCGGGAGTTCAACCTCGGTCGACCTGGACGGCAGTTCGACCTCGGCTACGACCAGCCCCCGGTTGGCGCCGCCGAAGACGTCGATGTCCCACGCAGTAGCGCCAACCATTACGCGGTACCGGGTCTTCTCGATGCAGGGCTTGAGAGCGACCCGATCAAGCATCTGCTCGGCATCGTGAAACGGGATCTCATACTCAAACTCGTCTCGGCTCGTTCCGTCGGCCGACGTGATCCCTTTTACCGTCAGGTAAGCGTGCGGCCCCGCGATGCGGACTCGCACGGTCCGTTCCGGATCCACCGCCAGGTAGCCCTGCGCGATGCGAATGCCGTCGCGCCCGCCGACCACCCCAGGGTCGGCGACCAGGTATTTGCGCTCGATTTCGACGCCCACGCAGTTCAGCTCCCGCATAACGGATCGAGGTCATGCCTGTATCGAGTCGAGCCTACTCCCAGCGAAGGTCCGGGGGCTCATCGGGCGCCGGTCGCGCAGCCGGCACGTTCGCCGGGGCTGCCGGTACGGGCGGTACGGCGGCGGGTGAGGTCGGGCGCACCTCGACGGCCTCCGGGGCCGGTTCCGGCACGGCCGTCCTGCCGGCGCCGAGGGCGGAGGCCAGAGACAGATATGTGCTGCCGGCATCTGCCTCGAGGCCGAGCAGCCGCTGGGCATCGCCGCGGACGAGCCGGAGCGGCAGGTCCTGGCGATCGCCGATGGCCTCGAACACGGCGCTCGCGGTGATGGGGGCGAGCCTGATCGCCAGGCCGAAATGGAGGGCGGCCATCATCGGGTCGCCCGACTGGAGGTATCCGCGTCCAGACTCGACCTCCGCCACGGCCCCGGCCTCTTCGGGCGGCGTTTCGGGCGCCGCTGGCGTTTCGGGCGCCGCTGGCGTCTCGGGCGTCTCGGGCGTCTCGGGCGTCTCGGCCGCCGGCGGCGGCTCGGGCGTCGGCTCGACGTCTGGCGCGAGGGCGACCGGCTCGGGTTCGAGCGTCGGCGTGGCCGGGATCGCCGGCTCGGGTTCAGCGACGGTCTGGTCCGCCATCGGCCCGGCCACGATCGCGGCCGGGGCCGGGGCCGCAGCCACTGTTCGAGGCGCGACCGCAAGGCGACCCGGCGCGGGCGTCTCGGGCTCGGCCGAACTCCAGGCCGACGCTGGCCACGGGGCCCTGCGCGGCATGCCGGCAAAGACCGGGTCCAACTCGGAGAGGTGCCGCTCCAGCGCGTAGGCGACATGCTTCCGCGCGTCATCGAACTGGTTCGCCAGCGCAAAGGCCTCTGCCGAGATCACAAATCCGAGGGCCTCGTAACCGCCGTCCGCCAGATACGCGGCGGCTGCCTGGCCCGCGCCCTGAAGGTCGCCCGTGCGCCAGCGAGCCTCAGCCAGGTCCAGGTGGGCGGCTGTATCCAGCTGCTCGCGCGCCGCAAGCGACTCGAGTTCGGCGCGGGCCAGGAACAGCGAACCCGTCCTGAGGTGAATCCGCGCCAGCCGGATCTTTAGTGCCGGGTGGTCGACCGGCGTCGGTTCGGCCGTCCGAATCTCGAGTCGATCTTCTACCGGCTCCTGGTCCGGCCCCGCCTCGGAGACGGACTCCAACTCGCCGCTACCGTCGGTCTCGGCCGCGGCTGTGGCCCCGAGCCCCGGGTAGACCCACTCGGCGGCCGCTTCGACCGGCTTGGCCTCGTCTACAGCTTTGGTGTCCCCGGCCTCAACGGATTCGTCCTCTTCCGCTTCGTCCTTGCCTTCGAGTGTCTCGCTGGACACGCTAACGAGCAGGTCGGCCGAGTCTTCGGGCTCGTCAAAGTCGTCCTGCTTTTCGTCGGCCGAGTCTTCGGCTTGGGCCGCATCGACGAACACCTGCAAGGAAAGCTGGCTCGGGGCGCGGCCGTCGACGGCAGCCGGTTCCGGCGCCGCCACAGGCTCGGCGACTGACTCGGCGACCCTGGGCGCCTCGACCTGCGGCGCCTCCGATTCGACGACGGCGCGTCGGCGCGGCTTGCGACCCTCTCTCATACCGGACCCCCCGGCAATCGCAGCAGCGACTCCAGTCGCCGACCGCGGCGCGGCGGCGCGACCACGGCGAGCCGCAGCCCGTCTTCGCGGATCAGCCGCACGGCCAGGGCCTGGATTCCTTCGGCCGTGACAGCGTCGAGCTCGTCGAGCGCACCCTCGAGCGTCAGGACCTTCTCGTGGAGTGCTTCCTGGCCACCGAGCCACGAGGCGACGTGGCGGGTCTCCTCCATGCGCAGTTCGAGCCGGCCGGCCAGGTAGCGCTTGTAGCGAGCCAGCTCGTCGGCCGGCACGATCTCGTCGCGCAGGCGCGCCATCTCGTCCAGGATCGCCGACACGGTCGGGGCGATCTTGTCCGGGTCCACGCCGGCCGACACAACGAACGCGCCGGCGTCGGCGTAGTCGACGACGTAGGAACTGACGTCGTAGGCCAGCCCCTTCTCCTCGCGAACGGACTGGAAGAGGCGGCTGCTCATGCCGTCGCCGAGGATCGCGTTGAGCGCCTCGAGCGTCCACGCCTCTGGGTCGTCGCGTCGCAGGCCGGGAATTCCGAGACAGAGCTGAGCCTGGGTCGTGTCGCGGCGGACGACCATAACACGCTCGCCGGCTGGGAGTGCCGGGGCGGGCTCGAAGCTCGACCGGATGGCCTCGCCGCTCCCAAACGCCCGCTCCACCAGGCCGACGACCTCGGCGTGGGCGATATCGCCCGCGGCCGATACGACCACATTGCCGGGCCGGTAGGCCGATGCCCAGAAGGCGCGCAGGTTCTCTTCGGGCAGATTTCGGACGCTCTCCTCGCTGCCGGCGATCTCGCGCCCGAGCGGCGTGTCGCCGAACATGGCCAGGTCGAAAAGCGTGTGGACGTGCTCGCCCGGGTCGTCGAGATACGAGCGGATCTCCTCGACGATCACAGCCCGCTCGGATTTGATCTCGCTGCTGCGCAGGAAGGGCCGGACGATCAGCTCGCCGAGTACGTCCATGCCGCGCGCCATCTCGCGCAGTGGCACTCGGACCCAATAGACCGTGGATTCGCGATCCGTGGCGGCGTTGAAGCTGCCGCCGACGCCCTCGATCGCCTCCGAAACCGCGCGGGTCGTGGGATAGGCAGCGGTTCCCTTGAAGGTGATGTGCTCCATGAAGTGCGCCGCCCCGGCCTCCGCGGCCGACTCGAGGCGCGAGCCCGCCAGGACATACGCAGCTATAGAGACGGAGCGCGCTCCGGGGAGGCGTGAAGTAATGACGCGCGGCCCGCCGGGCAGCGCTGTGCGTTCGAACATCGGGCGAATGCTAGCCGATCCGCGGGGCCGTCCCAATACGGGCCATTCGGGCTGTCGGCAAAAGGAAGTGGCCGGCCCCCTTTCGGGAGCCGGCCACGACCGTGACGGAGTGAAAGCTACTTGACGAAGGTGAGGATCCAGGCGTTGGCGAAGTAGAGGACGAAGGCGCCGGCCACACAGTACATGAGCCAGTGGACTTCGCTGAACTTGCGCTTGAGGATCTTGATGAAGACCCAGGAGACGAAGCCGGCGCCGATGCCGACGGTGATGTCGTAGGTCAGCGGCATGAGAACGATCGTAAGAAGGGCCGGGAGGCCATCTTCGATCTCGGAGACATCGATGCCCTTGATCTGCGTGAACATCAGGTAGCCGACGACGACCAGGGCGGGGCCGGTGGCCGCGAACGGGACGACGCTGGCGAGCGGGGTCACGAAGATGGCGACGAGGAAGAGCAGGCCGGTGATGATCGAGGCGAAACCGGTCTTGCCGCCATCGGCGACGCCGGCGGCCGACTCGATGTAAGTGGTGTTGGAGCTGACGCCCATCCAGCCACCGAAGAATGCGGCGATCGAGTCGACGAACAGGACCCGGCCGATTCCGGGGACCGAGCCATCCTCGTTGGCCAGGCCGGCTTCGGCGGCGATGCCGGTGACCGTGCCCATCGTGTCGAAGAAGTCGCTGAGCATGACGGCGAAGATCGTCAGCAGGGCCACGACGATGCTGACCTTGCCGAAGAGCACGCCGTACCAGTCGGCGTTGTTGAACGTCGCGAACGACGGCGTCGGGCTGATGTTGGACGGGACGGTTGCGACGCCGACGATCAGGGCGATGATCGTCGTGACGATGATGCTGATGATCAGCGAAGCCCTGATCTTCAGCGTGTACAGGGCGACGGTAATCGCGAGACCGAGCAGGAATACGAACTGGGCGGTTGTCGTCGGGAAGGCGAGCGACATCGCCGGGTTGCTCGGGACGATCAGGCCGGCGTTGACGAGGCCGATGTAGAGGATAAAGAGGCCGATGCCGACGCCGATCGACTTCTTGAGGACCAGCGGCACGGCGTTCATGATCGCTTCCCGGAGGCCGGCGACGACGAGAATCGTGATAACGAAGCCTTCAATGAGGATTACGCCCATGCACTCGGCGGGCGTGAAGCCCTTGGCCGGAAGCGTGAAAGCGACGAGGGCATTGATGCCGAGGCCGGCGGCCAGGGCGAAGGGATAGTTGGCGACGACGCCCATCGCGATGGTCATGAGACCGGCGATCAGGCACGTGCCGGCCGCGACGGCGACGGGATCCAGGCCCAGGGGTTTGGCGATGATGGCCCCGTTCAAGAAGATGATGTAGCACATCACCATGAACGTGGTCAGACCGGCCCGGGACTCGGTGACGATGTTTGTGCCGCGCTCCGCAAACTTGAAGTAGCGGGCTATCGGCGCCAGGACTGCATCCAACGGTGTCTCCTCCTGAAGTCTCGCCTGGTGTTATCCCACCCATAGGCGACACCCGGAGACAGCCTCCGGGCGGCGCGACCTCCTCGCCGCGCCTCCACGCGCGGCATCACCACGCCCTCGCCAGGGCCGAAAGGCGCCGTGCCAGCCAGCCAACGGTTCGCCGGGGTCAGGCCCCCGTAGCAAACGCCCCGCGTTTGCTCGCGAATGCAAGCGTTCGCTACTCGCCCTCGATAGGTTCGCGGCCGAGCAACTCCATCTGGACGTAGCCGCTGGCATCGAATCCGAGCTGACGAAACTCGCTCGCTTCTCCGACCGGGACGCCGGCGGGAGCGAAATCGATGACCACGGCTTCATCCCCCTGAACCAGGCGATACGTGAGCAGCTGGTCCGGACGGGTCTCGAACTCGAGGTGCNNGTCTCCGGCTCATTCGCCACGATTCGTTCCACCCAGCCCAACCCATGCTGAACCAGCTCGTGGCCCCGGTAATACCGGTATGCCACGGTCTGCTTCTCGAGGGGTCGGAGAACGTTGAGCAGGTCGGTCCGGCTCGAGACGATGCCGCGATTCACGAAGAACTTCGCGGGCGGCACGGACGACACCACTCCTTCTGCGGGGGGCAACGAGGTGACGATTGGACGCCGGTGACGGACCGGCGGATCGTACCTCAGCGGAGTAGCCCGCCACAAGTCGATCCGACGATTCGCGGGGCCGCGGGAGGGTTCCGCAGGGGCGCTATCATCGGGCCATGCTGCTAGCCATCGACATCGGCAATACGAACATCACCCTCGGCCTCGTGCAGGGCGAGGCGATCATTGCCGCGAGACGCGCCACCACCAGAGCCGGCAGCACAGCCGACGAGCTTGAGGTCCTGATTGACGGCCTCCTCCACCTCGACGGCGCCTCCATGTCGGACGTAACCGGCCTCTCGCTGGCCTCGGTCGTGCCTGCTCTCACGGGGGTGGTGGCAACACTGGCCGACCGCCGCGGAATCCAGCTGATGGTCGCCGGCGCCGGAAACATGCCTATGCCGATCCGCGTGCAGCGGCCCACGGAAGTCGGCGCGGACCGGCTCGTCAACGGCGTCGCCGTCGCCCGGCTCTACGGCACTCCTGCCATCGTGATCGACTTCGGCACCGCAACCACGTTCGACTGCATCGCCCGCGACGGGGCCTACGTGGGCGGCGCCATTGCCCCAGGGCTCGAACTCGGCCTGGAGGCGCTCGCATCGCGCACGGCGCGGCTGCCGAGCATCGAGCTAGTGGAGCCGTCAAAGGCGATCGGGACGGACACGATTTCGGCAATGCAGTCCGGTGTCGTGATCGGCTACCGGGCACTAACGGTGGGCCTGCTGGAGAAGATCCGGGCGGAACTCGCCCGCACCGAGAAAGTCGACCCCACGAACATTCAGGTCGTCCTTACCGGCGGTCTCTCCGCGGCGCCGTGGGCCCGCACACTTCCGGACGTCGACGCGATAGACCCGGAGCTGACGCTCAAGGGTCTCGCCATCCTGTGGGCGCTTGCCAACGGCGACCCCATCGTCCCCGGCGATCTGACCGTGGGCTGGAGCGGCAGCGCCGCCGGATCGATCCACATCATCTCGGAGCACGCCAAATGACCGAGCCTGCCGGACGCCTCGCCGATCGACGCATCGCCCTCGGCATCACCGGTTCCATCGCCGCATACAAGGCCGTGGAATTGCTCCGCTTGCTGCAGGTCGAAGGCGCGGACGTCCGCGTTCTCATGACATCGTCCGCGCTCGAATTCGTCGGCCGGCTCACGCTCGAAACGCTGAGCCGCCACCCGGTCGATTCGAACGTGCTGGCGCTCCAGGACGATGGCCGAATCGGCCACATTGCCGCCGCTCACGATGTCGAGGCGATCGTCGTCGCTCCGGCCACGGCCCACTGGATGGCCGCAATGGCGTCCGGCCTCGCGAGTGACTCGATCACGGCCGCGTGCCTGGCAACAACTGTGCCCGTCGTCGTCGCCCCGGCAATGGACGGCGGCATGTACGCTCACCCGGCCACCCGGGCCAACGTGGCGAGGCTTCGCGAGTTCGGCTACCGCATCGTGGAGCCGGAGACGGGAGTGCTCGCGTCGGGCATGACCGGCCTCGGCCGTTTGGCTGATCTCGGCCGGATCGTAGACGCGACCGTCGAGGCACTGAGCGGAGCGGGCGGCATGGGCGGCACTCCGGCCGTGGGGTCACGCGCCGCCGCTCCGCAGGCCGGAATCCCGGGCATCGCCGTTGCGTCCGCTCCGTGGAAGCCGGGACCGGATCTCATCGCCGCCACCGCCTCGGCCGGAGCCGCCTCCGCCGCCGGCCGCTCGGAATCGCGAGGCGACCTGGCTGGACTCCACGTCGTCGTGACCGCCGGCGGCACCGCCGAGCCGATCGACCCGGTTCGCTTCGTCGGCAATCGCTCGACGGGCAAGATGGGCATCGCCGTGGCCGAGGCCGCGCTGGATCGCGGCGCCGCGGTGACCCTGATCCTCGGCAATACTTCGGTCGATGCGCCCGCCCGCGCCCACGTGGCCCGGGCCGAGACCGCTGCCGAGATGCAGGCCGCCCTGCGCGCCCTCACTCCGCCCGAAGGGCCCCGCTTCGACGTGCTCATCATGGCCGCGGCAGTGGCAGATTTCCGGCCGCGTTCGGCCGCGGACCATAAGATCGGCCGCGCCGACGGGTTGACCCTCGAGATGGACTCGACGCCGGACCTGCTTGCCGAAACGGCGGAACGCGTCCGCACCGGTATCCGCGGCTCCGGAGCTCGCCGGCCCATCCTCGTCGGTTTCGCGGCCGAGACCGGTTCGCTGGAGCGCGCCGCCGAGAAGCTCAAGAACAAGGGCGTGGATCTGCTCGCCGCCAACGACGTCACCGAGCCCGGTTCCGGGTTCGCCACGGACACGAACAAAGTGACGATCTACTCGGTCGACTCCCCGCCCGAAGAACTGCCGCTCATGTCCAAGCGCGAGGTCGCCGAGCTTCTGCTCGACCGTGTCGTCGTCCGCCTCGTGGCGGCGGTCAGCGTCGAGCCGACGCCGCCGGCCGTGGCTGCGGCAGTGGCCCCACCTGAACTCACGGAGGCCGGCAAATGAGCGCCACGTCATCGCCGCAGCAGGCGCGGCTGACCATCTCCTCGATCGCCAGGCTCTACGCCGACGGCGAGCGGATCGCGATGCTCACGGCCTATGACTACCCGACCGCCCGCATCCTCGACGACGCCGGCATCCCGATGCTGCTCGTCGGCGACTCGCTCGGCCAGGTCATCCTCGGCTACGACAGCACGGTTCGCGTGACGATGGCGGAGATGCTCCACCACACCAAGGCCGTCGTCCGCGGCACGAAGCGAGCCCTGGTCGTGGCCGACATGCCGTTCCTCTCCTATGGCGTCACGCCGGAGGCGAGCCTCGAGAACGCCGGCCTGCTGATGAGCGAGGGTGGCGCCGGTGCCGTCAAGCTCGAGGGCGGCGAGCGGAGCGCTCGAACCATCGAGACGATCGTCCGCGCCGGCATCCCGGTCATGGGCCACATCGGCCTGACGCCCCAGTCGATCCACCAGCTCGGCGGCCATCGTGTCCAGGGCAAGACCCGCGACGCCGGCCGCCAGCTTCTCGCCGACGCGCTCGCGGTTCAGCAGGCCGGAGCCTTCGCCATGGTCCTGGAGCTCGTGCCGGAACAGCTGGCGGCCGCGATCACTGAGCGGCTCCACGTGCCAACGATCGGCATAGGGGCCGGCGCCGGTTGCTCGGGCCAGGTCCAGGTCGTGACGGACCTTCTCGGCCTGAGCGCCGACTTCACGCCGAAGCACGCCCGCCACTACACCGAGTTATATTCGATCATCAGGACGGCCGCCGAAGCCTATCGCACCGACGTTATCGTCGGATCCTTCCCCGGCCCGGCCGAAAGCAGCCGGATGGACAAGGCGACGCTAGACGAGATCCTCGGCCAGACCGCCATGGATCGGCCCGAGATGGTCGAGTCCAGCCGTGGCATCCCGCTCGACCGGGATCTCTAGCCGGTGGGCTCTTCGCTGCCGCGCGTCGTTCGAACGCGGGCGGAACTGCGGGCCGCACTTGCCGCGGCGCCGCGGCCGGTCGGCCTCGTGCCCACGATGGGTGCGCTCCACGAAGGCCACGCCTCGCTGATCCGGCGCGCGGCGTCACAGAACGAAACCGTCGTGGTCACGATCTTCGTCAACCCGCTCCAGTTCAACGAGAAGTCCGACTTCGAGAAGTACCCGCGCGACGAGGCCGCAGACCTTCGACTCGCCGGGGCTGCCGGTGCCTCCCTGGTCTGGATCCCCACGGTCGAAGACGTCTACCCGGCGGGCTTCCAGACTTCGGTCCGAGTCTCCGGTCTGACCGAACCACTCGAAGGCGCCGCCCGGCCGGGCCACTTCGAAGGGGTGACGACCATCGTGGCGATCCTTCTGGGGCTGGCGGGCGCCGAGCGGGCTTACTTCGGCCAGAAGGACGCCCAGCAGCTCCTGGTAGTGCGGCGGATGGCCGGGGACCTCGGCATTGGGACGGAGATCGTCGCCTGCCCGATCGTGCGCGAGCCCGATGGCCTGGCCCTGAGTTCGCGCAACGTCCGGCTGACGCCCGAACAGCGGGCGGCCGCCCCGGTCCTGCGGCGAGCGTTGCTGGCCGCCCGCGCCCGCTTTGAATCCGGCGAGCGCGACGGGGATTTGTTGCGAGGCGCCATGAGTGAATTGCTGGCGGTGGAGCCCCTGGCGGCGCCGGAGTACGTGAGTTGCGCGGACCCTGGGACGCTCGCGGAACTGACCACGGTAGGCGGCCCGGCGCTCCTCTCGATGGCGGTCCGGTTCGGGGCGGTGAGGCTGATAGACAACGAGCCATTGCCCTAGCGGGCAATGGCTCTGGCAGTTGGCTGCCGCCAACTGCGGAGGGGCGGGGCCACGGGGCGGGGTCGCGGGGCGGGGTGCGGGGCGGGGCCACTCGGGGGGGCCACGGGGGGCCATTCGGCGGGGCCACGGGGCGGGGCCACGGGGCGGGCCACGGGGCGGGGTCGCGGGGCGGCCGAGTGGGCCCACTCGTGGGCCCACTCGAGTCGTCCGCGGAACCGCCACTCCACGAGCGGCGTCTGGCACTCGAACAGCCGATACCACGGCGCAGACGCTTCCCCGGAGGGCGGACCGATGACCGACTCTAGCGACACCATCGACCAGGTCGACGAACAGTTCGAGGCCCACGGCCCTGAAAGCGCACCTCCTGCTCCGCGGCTCCCATTCCACCTTGCGGCGATCGCTCGCGTCCGACGATCCGGGCGGATGGGCAAGATCGCAGCGCTGGTCGCGGCGGCCGCGATTGTCGGGGGCGCGTATGTCGTGGGCGGCCCGCCGGCCACTGACGGTCATACGCTCGACTCGTTGAACGCCCCGATCGCGGCCCCGGCGGCGGCCGCGTCCACGGGTCCCGTCTACGCGGCGCCCCAGGACGCCTCCACCAGGGACGTTGGTGCCAGCCTGCCCGGATCGGTCCCCGCGGGTACCAAGACCACTCAGTCCGGGACCAACGGCGCGATCGCCGACGTGAACACCCAGATCGTCAAGACAGGCCAGATGTCCCTCGAGGTCACCGACATCGACGCCGCCGTAAACCAGGCCACGTCGGTCATCACGGGCATGGGCGGCCTGGTCGATCAGTCGAACAGGTCGGGCACCGGCGACAGCGCCAGCGCCTCTCTGACGCTCCGCTTTCCGGTCGCCAAATGGGATGCAGCCCTGCCGGCTCTCCGCAAGGTCGGATCGAAGGTCCTCAGTGAGCAGACCGGGTCGACTGACGTGACCACGCAGGTCATCGATCTCAACGCACGGATCGACAACCTTAAGACGACCGAAGCGGCCCTGCAGGCAATCATGGCGCGGGCAACGGCCATCCCCGATGTCATCGCAGTTGAGACGCAGCTCAGCGACACCCAGGGCCAAATCGAGCAACTCACGGCCCAGCGCGATCACCTGGCCAACCAGGCCGCGATGAGCACGGTCACGGTCACCTTCCAGCTGCCGCAAAAGACTGTGACGACCCAGGCCACCCAGGATTGGACACTCGGTAACCAGGTCGACGAGGCCGCGGCTGCGCTGGTGAGAGTCGGTCAGGGCCTGGCCACCATCGTCGTATGGATCGCAATCGTCGCGCTGCCGATCGGCCTGGCTGCGCTGCTGCTGTTCGGGATCGCCAAGTTGACTCGGCGGATCCTCCGCCGCGACAACCGGAACGCAGCCGCACAGGCATGAGCCGCCGGCTCGTGGCGGCGGCCATGCTCGTCCTGGTCGCCGCCGCCGGACTCGTCGGAGACGCCGTCGTTGAGAATCCGGCCGGACGCGCGGCCGCGGACGGCCCCGGCGCCTACAGGTCGGCAGTTGGGTGGCAGCTCTCGGCGCCATCGCGTCCATACGTGATCTGCGCAGCAGACAGTCGCTGCTGAACCAGGACCGCTGTCCGCGTTTGGCCGGCCGCTGCTCTCTCCTCGGCCGGCCCGGCCCGCCCGGATCCTGCCGCATACCGGTCCGGGCGGTACTACGCGGAAGCTTGCCGGTCAGCCGCCCGTTCGCAGCCTCCGCGCCGGGCTGGTTCGCTTCTTGTCAGCCGAGTCCGACTAACAACGGCCTGTCGAAACCTCCTGTTGCCACCCCCGTGAGCCCACGGCGTCAAAGGCCTGCCGCCTAACACCGCATCCACCCGTATCCGGTGGAGATCGGCTAGGCGCGAGCCGCCGGCGGTCGGCTGGCGACCAGGCTTAGCCCCGTGTCGCCGTCTTCCGCTCGACGAGCTGGAGGGCGTCGCGCAGTCGGCTGAGCGTCTCGGCGTCAACGGCATCCGGTCCGAGGTAGGGGCCAAGCCGCTCCAGGATGTCGACCACCAGTCCGAAGAAGACGCCCGCGTCGGCGAGGAAGAACTGGGGCTCGTTGTTGTATCGAACGAGCGTGAGACGTCCCTGGAGGACCTGGCGCTCGTCGGCGTGGGCGATCTGGGTCGAGAAGTTGTGGCCCTGGATGCCATCTGGGTTGTTGAGGTAGTTCAGGGCGTTGTCGATCGCCAGGCCGAACCGGGCCCGCCAGGCGATCAGCCGCTCCTGGACTTCGGGCGGAATCCGGACTTCGGCCGTCTCGTCGAAGACTTCCGGTGTGACCGTCAGCAGACCGACCAGCGTCGCACCCGCTCGTGCGCCGAGCATCACCTGGAGCGAGCGCTCGAGCGTGAAGACCTCCGAATCGAACCGCGGGCTGGTGATGACGTCGGTCAGCAAGTCTTCGACGTTGTCGAGCACGGCCGGCTCGGCCAGCGCGTTGGCCAGGTGGAGGGTCTCCTCCTTGAAAAGGAACTTCTCTTCGTGGTCGAGCATGGTGCTCCTCTTCCGGGCGTCGGGGGCGGCGGTGCCAGATCGCTCGGGTGGCAAGCGGTCACGTCAGCCGTGGGATCGTAGCACCGCGCGCGGCGGCGCAAATGTGGCGCCCGGCAGGTACCGGAGGCAACGAAGGCATCGGGCGGCTGGGCGTAACCGCCGGTGAACCTTTCGTCCGCTCCGACGTCCGAGGCCGAGGCGGAGCCGAGGACCGCAGCGAGCGGACTCAGATGTCCGTGAGCGAGGACCGCCGGAAGGCAACGAAGGCATCGGGCGGCTCAGCGGACGAAAAGCGGCCCCGACGCGAGGGGGAGCGTCGGG
This sequence comes from Chloroflexota bacterium, assembly GCA_003158495.1. Lineage (GTDB taxonomy): Bacteria > Chloroflexota > Limnocylindria > Limnocylindrales > CSP1-4 > Fen-1039. The sequence continues at coordinate 20,290 of PMJT01000120.1, forward strand.
GCCGCAAGGTGTCAGCGAACTGGAGCGATCTACGGGTACAGGCCCCGCAGAGTGGTGGCGTCGGCCACGCGCTTGACGGCCAGCATGTACGCGGCCGTCCTCATGTTGACCTTCTCCNNTTGCAGAGGATGTCCGGGATCACGAACTTGCCGTTCTTGTAGAGGATCGCGTCCGCCTCGGGCGTCGTGGGGCCGTTGGCGGCCTCGCCGATCAGGCGAGCCTTGATCCGGCCGGCGTTCTCGGCCGTGATCTGGTTCTCGAGGGCGGCGGGGATGAGNNGTCGAGTCGCTGACGGCCACAACCTTGGAGCCTTTGGCGTGCATCAGCTGCGCGGCGATTGCGCCTGCGTTGCCGAAGCCCTGGACGGCGACGCGGCACGTGGGAAGGTCCATGCCGAGGTGTCTCGCGGCGTCTTCCAGGGTGTAGACGGCGCCCTGGGCCGTGGCCTCGTTGCGGCCTTCCGAACCACCGAGGGCAATCGGCTTGCCGGTAACGACGGCCGGGGACGTGTACCCGACGTGCATCGAGTACGTGTCCATGATCCAGGCCATGGTCTGNNCCTTCGAGCTCGCGCTGGCTGAGCTTCTTGGGGTCGACGATTACGCCGCCCTTGCCGCCGCCGTACGGGATGCCGACAACCGCGCATTTCCAGGTCATCCACATCGCCAGGGCCCGCACCTCATCGATGCTCACGTCCTGGTGATAGCGGATGCCGCCCTTCGCCGGTCCGCGGCTGAGGTTGTGCTGGACTCTGTAGCCCGTGAAGACTTCCACGGAGCCGTCGTCCATCTTCACCGGGAAGTGGACGGTCAACTCGCGTTTTGGCTCACGCAGGACTTTTCGCAGTCCCGGTGAGAGGTGGAGATGCTCGGCAGCCAGATCGAACTGCTGCTGGGCGACGTGCCAGGCGTTGATCGCGGGGGCGATCTGCTCTGTCGTCATCGGCCGGATACCCTCCATGGCCGTGACCGTCCCGATGGAAGCGGCGCAACTACCGGCCGACACGTCCGGCGGGCGGCGCAACCTCCCGACGATCCCGACGATGTCGCGGCGGCCTTCCCCTGGTTTGGGAAAGCGGCGCCGCAGGTTCCACTTGGGGCCAGTATAGTCCGACCGCCAAAGTACGCTATTGCCCGATGGCATAGGTGGTTGGGCTTATTGGCCTAACGTTTCGGTAGTTGTACGGCCGATTCGACGTATGAATCGATGGTACTTGGTGGCTTGGGCCTATTGGACTTCCCCGGTCCTCAGGATGATCACGGCCCCGAGGGCGCCCGGTCCAACGTGCGCCCCAATGACCGGCCCGATGATCTGCGTGGTGACGCGATCCGGCGCCAAACCGGGCATCCGGGCGATCAGTTGGTCGCGAAACTCGTCGACGGGGGCCGGCGGCGAATAGAGGATGTGGACCTGCTTCACGGGTTTCTGGGTCAGCAATTCGATGACACGCTCGCGGGCCTTGCCGCGAGTGCGAGGTTTCTCGGCGAGCTCGACCAGGCCGTCGACAACGGTGATGATCGGTTTGACCGACAGCAGCCCGCCGAGCGCCGCCTGGGCCGCGCTGATCCGTCCACCCTTGCGCAGGAACTCGAGCGTGTCGAGCGAGACGAACAGAGTCACCGACTCGCGGATCTCGGTCAGCCTGGCGGCGATGTCCGCCCCGGACGCGCCCTGTGCGGCCATCTCGGAGCCGATAACGGCCAGGGCACCGACGGCCGAGCAGGCCGACCGAGAGTCGACGACGTGGATCTCGCGGCCGGGCAGCATTTCGCGGGCCATCTGCGCGCTGCGGAGAGTCGCCGACAGACTGTCGCCGAGGCCGACATAGACGATCGACTCGGCCCCGGCCTCGAAGGCTCGCTCGAACGCGACCTTGAACTGGCCGGCGCTCGGAGCTGCGGTATGGACCGCGGGGCAGCCCGGTTCGACCAACTTCCGCCAGAACTCCTCCGGTGTCAGCTCGTCCGGTGAGAAGAAACACTCTTCGCCGAAGGAGACCGTCAATGGGACCTGGGTGATGCCGGTCTGTCGAACCTCCTCGGGACTGAGATCGGAGCCCGAATCGGTGACGATCGCGACGGTCATCGCTTCTCCTTGACGATTGGCTCGGCTCGGACGCCGCCTCCCTCCGGTGAGCCGAAAGGGTACGCGGATCGGCGGCTACCTGGAGGCCGTCTGCGCCGCCCCCGATGTGGGCTCAGGCTGCGAATCCGGGACCACGACCTCGCGGCTGCGCAGGTTCACCAGGGCGGCGAGGCCGACCGCAAGCAGGAGCGCCGTGGCCACGACCAGGCCATCGATCCCCTTCCATGTCGCCGCTATTCCGCCGACGATCGCCCCGATAACCTGGCCCACGCCCAGGAAGACCGAGTACAGGCCCATGATCGCGCTGCGGTCCTCCTCGAAGCCCTCGCTCACGTCCGCCAGGAGGCCGAGCGCCGCGGGAGTCGCGCCCGACATGACGAAGAGCGCGACCACGGCTACAAGTCCGAGCCCGAGCAGCAGGGGCGTCGAGGAATCGCCCAGGTGATTGATGGCCAGGACATCGAGGGCCATCGCCCCGAAGGCGCCGACGCCCATCATGATCAGCGTCGTCCGTCTGAACCGGGCATAGACCATGCCCCAGAAGAGGATCCCTGAGCCGAAGACGAGGGCGAGTCCGGCCGTTCCGAAGCCGATCGTCTGGGCGGATATGCCGCGCATGAGGAACTGGCTCGGGTCGTAGATGTTGCCCTTGAGCAGGAGCGGCGCCTGCAGGGCCCACAGCCCGAGTACGGCGTTGATGGCGAGCCAGGTGGGAGCGAAGAGCAGGACCTTGCGGTTAGTGGCGATCCGCATGTAGCGGGAGAACTCCGAGACCGTCTTCGTACGCGCCACGACCGGGGCCTGGATCTCCGCCCGGCGGTCCTGCGGCACCTCGTGGACGCCATACGCGTAGAGACCCAGAGCCACGGCGTAGAAGCCACAGTTGAGGAAGAAAGCCGGCCGGCCGAAGTGATCCCACAGGACGCCGGCCAGGGCGGGCCCGGCGGCCAGCATGCCGCCCAGCGACACGAGCTCGAAGAGGGAAACCACGCGGCCGCGGAGGCCCTCGTCGTGGGCGGTCTCGGCCGCGATAAACCCGAGTGTTGACGGAATGGACGCAGCCGTGGAGCTGCCCTCCAGGAGCCGGGTCACAAACAGGACCGGCAGGTGCGTCGTGAGACCGGTCATGAAGACGGCCACGCCACCGAAGAGCGGGCCCAGCAGCATGATCACCTTGCGCCCATACCGGTCGGCCAGGACACCGAAGACGATCGCGCCCGTGAGTTCCGTGGTGTAGAACCCGCCGGTCAGCAACGAGATGGCACCGGGTCCCGTGCCGCGGTTACGGGTCATCTGGTCGATAAGGAAGACGAGCATGACGCCGGTGATCGCCGTGCTGATTCGCAGCACAAAGGTGCCGAGAAGCATTGAGACGATCGAGCGAGTCATTGGCGGATAGCCTAGCGGTTGTTCGCTCGGGGCTGCGCCAGCCGAATCGAGGAGCCCCGAACCCGTCGGGGGTGGGCGATTCCGGCCGGATCCCGGAGACCCGGCGGCCCGGTTTGAGCCGGACGCGTCAGCTGAGAGCGTCGAAGGCGGGTCTATACTCGTGGCTGCCGGTGGCTCGCCGCGCTCACATCGCCCCTGCCACCGGTGCGGTTTGAGTGCCGGGCGAAGGCGCCAGAGGCCGCGAAATCTCGGAGTGGACCGTGTCATCGAACATCGCTCAGAACTACCCCTATTCCAGCGAGGACGAAACGGAGCGGGCCGCGAGCATAGCCAGTGCCCTGGCCAGGGACGGCAGCCTCGCCGACAAGGTCAAGACCGAAGCGGATCGGCTGCCCAAAGGCGACCGCTGGTGGGTCTGGAAATGCCCGAGCCGGGGTTGCCCGGGGCTGCTGCACACCGCGGGCCAGGCGCGCAACGCCCGCGCCGTCTTCACGATCTGCGATACGTGCGGCAAGAGCTCTCTGCGCTGAAGCCGCTCTCCGTCGCGCGACGTGGCGCCGCAGTTCGCGCCGGGCCGTCGCGGGAGATCTGGGGACAGCCGGGTAGTGACGGCGCAAGGCAACGATGGTTGTCGTCGGCGCCGTCGGCCCCCTTGCGCACCGGCGCCGAGACTCGCATCATCCCTATTGCGTATCCGCTGCAGGAGACCGTCTCGCCAGCACTCCCGCCAGTGGCTGCACTCGCGCTTGCTGCCCCTACCGTCGAGCCGCCGATCGGCTCAAGCCGTGTGTCCGAGGTTTCATGACCGCTCGTGCCCGTCCCTCCACTGAGGGCGCAGCGCGCTACACCCGTCGCGACGTCCCCGTCGCCGGCTCGGTCCAGCGCGGCCGTGCTTCGGACTCGAACGAGCGTGACCGGGTCGCCGGCGCCGTGTCCGAGCGGGCCGGCAGGCGAGCTGCGGGCGAACCCGGAGCCGGCCGGGGCGCCACTCCGACCCGGCGCCGGGCCGGCGTCTTCCGGCGGGCGTTGCGCTACGAAGTCAACCGCATCAGGGATCCGCGGCGCCTTTTGATGATGGTCCTGCTCGGCTTTGCGGCCGGGTTCGTGCTGGCCTGCCTGCTCGCCCGCGGCGAGGCCGCCGGTGCCGACACTCGCGCCTACTGGGCTGCCGGCCGTCTCTGGCTGAGCGGCGGCGACCCCTACCACCCCACGGGCCCGTTCATGCCGTACGTCTACTCACCGTGGATGCTGCCGCTGTTCGTGCCGTGGTCGATCCTGCCGTGGGACGTGGCCTGGTTCGTCTGGCGCGGAGCCACGATCGTTGCGCTGCTCTGGAGTGTCCACTGGGCCTACCGGCGACGGCCCATGACGACGGCCATCGTTCTGCTCCTGCTGGCCTTCCCGATGGCGGCAAATCTGGACACGGGCAACATCAACCTGCCGCTGGCGTTGCTGCTGTTCGGGGCCCAGTTCATGAGACCGAGGCTGGCCGGGCTGCTGTGGATGGTGGCGACGACGGTGAAGTGGGTGCCGGCCGTTTTCTGGCTGGTACTGTCGCCCCGCGGAAGACTGTGGGGCGTGGCGTGGCTGCTGGTGGCGCTGGTTCTCACCGCCCTGACTCTGCCTGCGACCCTGGTCCAACTCCAGGTGCTCTTCTCGTTCGAGCGGCCGCTCCGCATCGATTACCTCGTCTTCATCTGGGCAATCGTGCCGTGGGCCTGGCGCCGTCCCGAGGCGTTCCGCTGGCTGATCCCGTCAACCTGGCCCGGCGCGGCCCAGGCCGGTGCGGCGGCCGCGAAGCTGTGGCGCATCCACTGGCAGCGCAGCCCGGAGCGCACCGCCGTCGCGCTGCGACGGGTCGCACGTGCACGAGTGCGTGCCTTCTTCGGGCTGAGCGCCTAGCACGAGGCGCGCGCGCCGCACCGGGTGGGCCCGCCGATGGGATGCGCAGTGTGCGACTGAGACGTCCCCGGGCCGGACGAAGTGCCGATCGACATGCTTCCCGACTAGGATGCTCGAGGGAAGCCTCCCAAGAGGAGTGCAATGCCAACGAGTGAATCTCTCAGGGCAACCTGGCCGGCCAGGATTCTGATCGCCGACGACGAACCCGTTGCCCGCAAGCTTCTTCGAAAAGTCCTCGAGCCCGCCGGATACGAGGTCTTGGAATCGACCTCGGGCAAGGAAGCTCTCGCCTGCGCCAGGTCCGACCGCCCGGACTTGCTGATCCTCGACATAACGATGCCGGACATGGACGGGGTCGAGGTGTGCCGGGCGATCAAGAGCGACCCCGATACCCACCTGACTCCGGTCATCCACATCACGGGCCAAACCGACCGGGCCCAGCGGCTCGAGGCGCTGGCGGCCGGCTCCGACGAGTTCGTCGGCAAGCCTTTCGACATCGAAGAGTTGCTCATCCGCGTGCGGTCGCTGCTCCGCACCAAGCACCTGACGGATCACCTCGTCAGCAGCGAGGCGGTCGTCGTCGCGCTCGCCCGAACGGTCGAGGCGCGCGACCACTACACCGAGAAGCATCTCCGACGGGTGGCGGACCGGAGCGTCGAGATCGCGCGCAAGATGGGGATATCACAGCGCGACGTCGAGGGAGTCAGGCTGGGCGGCCTGCTCCACGACGTCGGCAAGATCGCGGTCCCGGACGGAGTGCTGCTCAAGCCGGGGCCCCTCAACGAGGCCGAATTCGCCCAGATCCGGATGCATCCCGAAACGGGGGCCGAGATCGTCCGACCGCTCAGTGCCTTCGACGGGCCGGAGCCGGCGGTCCTCCACCACCACGAGCATTTCGACGGCAGCGGCTACCCGGCCGGGCTGCGGGGTGAGGCGATTCCACTGGCCGCCCGAATCGTCGCGGTCGCGGACGGTTTTGACGCGATGACGACCGGCCGGCCGTACCGAAAGGCACTCGCACCGGTAATCGCCTTCGAGCGCCTCGAACAGGGCCGCGGCACACAGTGGGATCCGGCTGTGGTCGGCATCTTCCTGGACGCGTACGCCGGCCGGGACGATGAGCCGGTCGCGGCCGAAGTCACCGAGGGTCCGTAGGACGCGCGGTCTTGTCGCCGCCGCTGTCTCGCGCGCGCCCCGCCGGCGCCCGCCGTTCGCCTGCGCCCGGCCACCTACAGGCTCAGGCCCGGTATCGCCTCGCCGAGGAACGGCCCGGCCGTGGCCGCCCAGAACCCCGAATACATGCGGCGGTACGGCCGGATCTCGGTAGCGGAAATGCCGCGGACGTACTCTCCATGCTCGCCGCCGCAACATCCGTCTGTCAGCGGCGGCGGATTTCGCGCTCGTATTCGGGGTAGTAGCGGGCAATCACCGACAGGGCGAACGAAGTCAGGATCGACTCCTTGGGTTCGCGCGACAGGAGGAACTCGAACGATCGGCGAGCCAGGAGCGACGGCTCGGAGGCCCCGGGAGCATACCGTCGAAGTTCGGCCTGGGAGATGGCGACCTCATACTCGCGGCTGGAGCCGTGATCGGTGACCGTGACGCAGGCCAGCCAGCCCCCATCTACCGATGAACATTCGACCGCGATCTGGCTCATCACGACGTCTCCCGAAGATCGGGCTGACAGCCCGGGCACCAGAACGTCCGACGGTTCAACCGGCCATGCCGTCGATCGAGGACGACGCGACCGCAGCGGCGGCATGTCCTCCCGGCCCGACCATACACCCACAGGCTGCCGGTGCGACGCCAATCTGCGACCCTGGCGCCCGTCGTTACGCGACTGCCACTCTCGCGATTGGCGAGCAGCAGCCGGCGGCCGGTTTCGATCAGCCCGGCCAGGACCGCGTCCGGGAGATCGGCGACGGACCGGAACGGGTGCACGCCCTCGACGAACAGGACTTCGCTCTTGTAGACGTTGCCGATGCCGGCAAGGGCGCCCTGGTCGAGCAGCGCTTCGGCGATAGTCAGGCCGGCGCGCGACGGGTCGCGCAACCGGCGCAGCGCCTCTGACGCCGTCGCGTCGTCGAAGTCCTGGGCCATCAGGTCCGGGCCAAGACCGGCCAGGACTCGATGGACGGGCTCGGCCCTGGTTTCGTACAACTCGACCGTGGGTGCGTCGAAACAGACGACGACGGCACCCGGGACTTCGATCACGAGACGTGCCCGGGACGGCGGACGGCGCCACCTCTCGGCCGGCGCATACCGATGCCACGAGCCGTGCATGCCGAGATGGGTGCGAAGCTCCAGTCCGGAGTCGAACCGGATCAGGAGATGCTTGCCGACCGACTCGACCTCGGTGACCGTCGCGCCGACGAGCTTCTCGGCTCGCGGTCCGGGCTGTCGGGCCGTGGCGGCGATCACCTCGCGTCCGACGAGATGCGGCCGCAGCCCGATGGCGATCCTGTAGAGCGTGTCGCCTTCGGGCATGGGTCAGAAACGCGATCCGGCCGCGCCGGAGCCGCCCGAGCCGCGGCCGGGACCACTCCGCCTGAGGCCGCCGCGCCGCAAGTACTCGTCGGCGGCCTCAGGCGGCAGCCCGCGACCCGCTGGAACGACCCGCCGCGCCGCCGGGCGGAGGACATAGCCTCGGTATCCGGCAACGAAGCCGGCCTCTTCCAGTAGCGGCCGCCACGGTGAAGTGGACACCGCCAGGCCGTCGACGCGGACGATGACCAGCTCCCGAACCCGCCCGTCGTCGACCAGGGCACTCAGCGCCACAAACGCTGCGCCCGCCACGGCCGGATCGTCCGCCGCAGGCAGGGTCTGGAGGGAGTGGCCGCCCCGCTCGAGATACAAGGGCGCGGCACCGTCTACCAGGACGACATACGCGCCGGCCGCGCGCTGGAACGGCCGCCGATCCGCCTCGTCGCGGCGCGGCCAGGCGAGGGCGGCGCCGTACGGGCTGGCGGGATCCGCAGCGGCCAGGAGATGAACCGTCCGGCCGCCGCGGTCGTCGGCGGGCTCGCGCATCGATCGCAGCCGATCCACCGCCCCGGCAAGGGCGAACTGGGCGGCGCCGAGCCCCTCCACGAAGTAGCCCCGCCGGATGCGCCCCGACTCTTCCATCGCCCGCAGGATCGGGTAGACGGCGGTGAACCCGCCGGCGACGTCTTCCGAGGCTACTGCTTCACGGGTCAGCACGCCGTAGCGGTCGAGCAGGACCGTGGCCAGGGAGTGGAGCCGGGCGGTGGCCGGTCCCGGGCCAAGAGCAGAGGCGGCGGCCGCGCGGACGGCGGCGGCGGCGGCCGCCGCGGAGCCAGTAGCCTCCGGCCCCGGGCCGCCGACGCCACTCACCAGCGACCACCGGCCGGCCGCTTCCGGCGGGCCCATCTGGAGGCGGCCCGGCCGCGGCCGCCTTTCACCGGACGGGCGCCGCCAGCGCAATGCCCGGAGCGGGGCGAACGTGTCGTTGGTGATTTCGCCGGCCCAGACAAGGTCCCACAGCGCGTCCAGGATCTCTCGCTCGGGGGCCCCTCGGGCCGCGACGGCAAGCTCTCTGTAGAACGAGGCGCCGCGCCCGGCCAGGCAATCGCGCAACCGGCCGTGGAGGTCGCCCTTGGGCGCCGGCCGGCCGCCATCGGCGCCAGCCACTCCCGCAGCCATTCCCGTAGCCACTCCCCCGGCCACTCCGAGCAGCGCCTGTCGACCCGGCCGATAGAGGACGATCCTCCCATCGTCGCGGCCGAGGGCGCCGTCGCCGATCCATGCCACCTCGCCCATGGCTCCGAGCTCGTCCAGCATCCGCGGCTGATACCCGGGAATGCGGGCCGGCAGGACGTCTCGCTCCAGGACCGAGGCCGGGATCGGCAAGCCCGCCAGCTGATCGATGATTTCCGCGAGCCGTTCCAGCGCCGCCTCGCCCCGTGGCGCGGTCGCGCCGGAGTCACTCACCGCGCGGACCCCTTGCCAGGCCGGCAGGAAGCGGGCCAGCACGACCTGGTCGACTGGTTCCACCTCGCGCCGCAGACGAGCCAGCGAGCGGCGTCGCAGCTGGCGGAGGACGTCCGGATCGCACCACTCACGCTCCGTGCCACCCGGCCGGAACTCGCCGCGCAGGATCGTGCNNCGATTGGAGCAGCTTCTCCAGCGCTTCCTCGATTCGCGCCGCCGGCACGGACCATCGCCCAGCCGCCTCTGCCGCGTGGAACGGGCCGTGACTCCGAGCCCAGCGCGCCACCAGGCCACCGAGAGCATCCTGGACCGACGCCAGAAACGCAGTTGGGATCCCTACCGGCAGCGATACTCCGAAGGCGTCGCGATACCGGGCCACGTCTTCGATAGCGATCCAGCGATCGCGGCCGGCGATGCGCAAGACCACGGCCCGGCGAGAGCCCTCCAGCGCGGCCAGCCACTCCACGGCCGCCGCCGGCTCGGCGATCCGCGCCGCCACTTCGTCGGCAGACAGGTCGCCGAGCCGCCGCAGCATGTCGTGCAGGGCATCCATCGAGCGAGCCGCTCGCTCCGGGACGAGGCACTGGAGGGCCAGCTCGAGATCCGCCAGTGCCTCCGGGTCGATCAGGTCGCGCAGCTCTTCCTGGCCAAGCAGCTCTCGCAGCAGCTCGCGGTCCAGCGCCAGCGCTCCGGCCCGCCGCTCCGCCAGCGGCGCGTCGCCCTCGTACATGTATGCGGCCAGGTAGTCGAATAGCAGCGAGCCGGCAAACGGCGAGGCCGCCACCGTCTCGACCTCTCGAACCTCGATGTCGCGGCGGGCCACTCCACCCAGGACGTCGCGCAGGGCCGGCAGGTCGAACAGGTCCGCGAGGCATTCGCGGTAGGTCTCGACGATGATCGGGAAAGAGCCGTATCGGCTCGCGACGGCGAGCAATCCCGCCGAGCGCTGGCGCTGCATCCAGAGCGGCGTGCGCGAACCGGGCCGGCGGCGCGGCAGCAGCAAGGCCCGGGCCGCGTTCTCGCGGAAGCGGGCCGCGAACATTGCCGACCCGCCGAGCCGCCCAACCACCAGGTCCTCGACCTCCTCGGCCGACGGGAAGAGCAGTTCGTTGATCCCGTGAGGACCCGAGCCATCGTGGCGGCCCGCGACGTCGCCCTCGGGGAGCCGGATGGCGATGCCGTCGTCCGACCAGATCGTCTGGGCGCCGCTCCCGAACCGCTCGTCGAGCCGCGATTCGATGGCCAGTGCCCAGGGCGCATGGATTCGCCCACCGAACGGCGTCAGGATCACGACCCGCCAGTCGCCGAGCTCGTCCCGGAACCGCTCGACCACGATCCGGCGGTCGGTTGGCAAGTAGCCGGCCGCCTCGCGCTCATCGGCGAGATACGACAGGACGTTGTCCGCGGCGAGGTCGTCAAGGTCGTGGCTCTCGAGCAGGCGACGCCGAGCGCGCTCCCGGCCCCGCTCGCCGCCGCCCAGTTCTACCTCGAGCTCGCGCGTGAAAGCGCCCAGGGCGCGACCGAGTTCGATCGGCCGGCCCAGCCCATCGCCGTGCCAGAACGGGATCTTGCCCGGCACACCGGGCGCCGGCGACACGACCACGCGATCCGGCCGGATCTCCTCCACCCGCCAGCTCGTGGCCCCCAGGGCGATCACCTCGCCGACGCGGCTCTCGTAAACCATCTCCTCGTCCAGCTCGCCGACGCGCCGGCCGGGCGTCCCGGCCTCGCCGGCCAGGAACACGGGATACAGCCCGCGGTCCGGGATCGTGCCGCCGCTGGTGATGGCAACCGTCCGGGCGTCGCGCCGCCCCTCGACCCGCCCCGTCTCGCGGTCCCACACCACGCGCGCCTTCAGGTCGGCGAACTCGTCCGACGGATAAGCCCCGGCCAGCATGCCCAGCACCCCCTCGAAGGCGTCACGGGTCAGGCTCTCGTACGGCGCCGCCCGCCGCACGGCATCGAACAGTTCGTCGGCGTCCCATGCCTCGCGCACGGTCATTGCCACGATCTGCTGGGCCAGGACGTCCAGCGGGTTGCGGGGCAGCTTCGTCGCCTCGATGGCCCCAGCATGCATTCGGGCCGTGACGACCGCCGTCTCGAGCAGGTCGCCGCGGTACTTCGGGAAGAAGATGCCGCGGCTCGGCTCGCCGACCTGGTGGCCGGCCCGGCCGACACGCTGCAGGCCGCTGGCGACGCTCGCCGGCGACTCNNCCGGCCAGTTCGTTGAGCTTGTTGGCCAGCCGCTCGGCCAGCCGCCGCGAATTGGTGAAGATGATCGTGGAGTGATGCTCGCGAATGAGCGCCAGGATCTGGGGATGGATTGCCGGCCAGATGCTGTTGCGCGCCTCCGGGGCGCCGACCGCACCGCCGGGCTGATCCTCGGGCGGCAGCAGCTCGCCGAGCTTGCTCATGTCCTCGACCGGGACGCGGACCGACAGCTCGAGGGCCTTGCGCGAGCCGGCATCGACGATCCGGACCTCGCGCGACTCCCCCGCCCTGCCGGGCCCGATGCCGCCGAGGAATCGCGCGATCGTCTCGACCGGCCGCTGCGTGGCCGAAAGCCCAATCCGCTGGGGCGGCTTCGCAGTCAGCTTCTCCAGCCGCTCCAGGCTGAGGGCGAGGTGGGCGCCCCGCTTCGTTCCGGCAAGAGCGTGGACCTCGTCCACGATGACGTGCTCTACGCCGCGCAGGATTTCGGCCGCCTGGCTGGTGAGGATCAGGTAGAGCGACTCCGGCGTCGTGATCAGGATGTCCGGCGGATTGCGAACGAGATGACGCCGCTCGTCCGCCGGAGTGTCGCCGGTCCGGACTCCGACTTCGATGTCCAGCATCGGCTCGCCAAGGCGCTCGGCCGCGAGTCGGATTCCTGCCAGCGGCGTCCGCAGGTTTCGCTCGACGTCGTAGATAAGCGCTTTGAGAGGCGAGATGTATAGCACGCGGACCGTGGGCGTCTTCGGCCGCGGCTCGCGGCTCAGCCGGTCCAGACTCCAGAGGAATGCGGCAAGGGTCTTGCCGCTGCCGGTTGGGGCGTGGATCAGGGTGTGGCGCCCGGCCGCAATACTCGCCCAGCCGCCGGTCTGCGCCGGCGTCGGCGCCTCGAAAGCCGAGCGGAACCACTCGGCGACCGGGGCGCCGAACGGCGCCAGCGGGTCGTCGCGCGAGCCGGCGGTCTTGGTTTCGGGCGGATCGGAGGCGGCAGCCACGAGGCGCCCAGTATAGGCGCGACGGCCTGATTAGACCATACGTTCACAAACAAGACGGCGGGCTCAATGCCCGCCGTCTCTCGCGAATAACGTGGTGTGTATGCGCCTCTCTACCGACCCCGGTAGTAGCGCCTCCAGATAATCTTGTGCACGGGAACCCAGCGTGGGATGTCGCGCAGGATCGGGATGAACGGGACCAGCGCCAGGAGCGTGGTCAGCACGATCATCAGCAGGATCACGACCAGGTCCGTGTTGGACGCCGTGTTGAACGGTGGGATCTGGTACCAGAACGAGAAGAGCCAAAGCCACGTCTGGCCCGGATACATCCCGGTCTCGTTCATCATCCCCCACTGATCGCCGGTGAGGTGCTGATCGGAGGCGAGCCCGGAAAGGTAGTTGCCGTCGCCCAGGAACAGGAGAGGCTTTGTGAAGTCGGTCTGGTAGAGATTGCCGTTGCTGAGAAGCAGCCCGTCCAGGGCTCCGGTTCTCGCCAGACCGAGGAGACCGGTCATCATGTCGGGAACAGGTCCGTAGTCGCCCGACGCTACGCTCACTTCATCGTTCACGACCGTCGCGTCCGCAAGCGCCGTCGAGTAGTTGCCTACCCAGGTTTGCTGCTGATCCGCGCTGGCCGCGTTGTACTTCGCCAGCGCCGCGGTGAGAGTCGGATTGCCGACGGCCGCGAACCCGAGCGGTTGCAGGACGAAGTCCTTTGCAGTGTCGATCGGCGTGGTAACGCCGGCCAGCGACTGCGGGGAGACCGGTCCGAGCGCCTGGGCCGCATCGGCGGTGTTCGTATATGGCGGTCCGTATTGGGCCGTGCCGCTCTGGTAGTCGAGCTCTGANNGCCAGCACGAACTCCTTGATGAGGTCGTACCGGATCATCTTGATGCCCGCGTAATAGCGGGCCTGGGGGTCGTCGTTTGTCACGACGCACTCTCCTCATTGGACGGCTGGCCGCCCTGGACCTTGCCGATCGGTTTGACCACGCCCTTCATTCGAACAAGCAGAACGTGGACCCCGACCAGGGTCGCGACCAGCATCGGCAGCAAGATGATGTGGAGCCCGTACATCTGGCCGAAGTTCAGGACATTGAACAGCGTCCCGATGCCGGCCGAGTTGGTCGCGTCCTTGGCGTTGACCGCGATCCACTCGCCGTCGAAGTTCTGCTGCGAGATGAAGCCGGTGAAGGCCGTGACGAGGCTGAAAGCGAAGATCACCACACCGACCATCCACGTCTTCGCCCGTCCGTCTCGCCAGCTCGCCATGAAGTACTGGCCCCACAAGTGCAGCACCATGAAGACGAAGAAGACCTGGACGGACCAGAGGTGCAGGCTGTTGACGAATCGCCCTACGCTCGACTGGTGCCACCACATCGGCCCGAAGAAGGCCAGCAGCATTCCACTCGCGACCACCCAGATCAGCCCGGCGATCGCGATGACGCCGAAGATGTAGACCCAGGAGCCGACAAATACGGGCTGGCGGTCTGGCAGCAAGTGCGCCAGCGGCAGCTTCCTCTGGAGCGAACGCCTGATGGCAAGCGTCCAGCTGGATGATTCGCTCCGGGGCGTCAATTTGACCTCATTCATCCTGCGGCTCCGCCGACTCGACGATCTCGCTGTGGCTCGGGAACGGGACCACCAGGGCGAGCACGAAGACCGCGACCATCCCAACGATCATCACGACGTTGGGAATGGATATCAGGATGAAGTTCCAGTTCAGGTACGTCGCTGGGGCATCCAACGGAATCTACCTCTGCCGGCCGGCAAAACGCGCCGGGCAATGGGCGTGGTCGTCGGCTGAATCGCCCGGCCACTTGCTCCAGCAACTCTCGGCTACGGCCTACCGCACATGCCAGTGGCCCATGTCACTCAGTGACCTACCTGTATCGGCAGCCTCATTGCCTACCCTTGGGTAGTCTCATGACTACCCAGTCCGGCTCATGGCCCGAGCCTGTGGGCGCCGGGACGACCACCCTGCGGATGCCGCGGCGAAGCCGACGTTGGTTGTCGGCCGCGCCGCTACGCCGCTTTGACGCGTCGGCTGATGCCCGGCCCGTCCTCCTTCCGACGGCGCATCGCGCCGATTCGCTCAACTCCTGCAAGCCCGATTGGAGCCAACTCACGAGTCGTCGGCAGATGGGCGAATTCCCGGAGCGTTGGCCCTGTCCGGGCATATCTCCAGCAGCAGCCAGGCGCAATGAGGACAGCAAACGCACACACAAAAAGAGACGGCGAGCCTTGCGGCCCGCCGTCTCAGTGTGCAGGGAGGAATGTGGGACGGACTCTCCCCGCGCCTGGTTGTGCGGTGTTACCCGAGTGCGTACTTGATCACCGGGATCTTGGACATCACCGGAAGCTTGGCCACGACGGTGTCGAGAGCGTAGGCGCCGGCGCCGGTCAGGACGAGCGCGAAGGCGGCGATGCCATACATGAACTGCTCGTTGAACGGGCCGTTCGCNNCTCCAGTTGGCGACGAAGAGCAGGCCCATGAGGAGCGCGCCCATGACGCCCGCGAAGCGGGTCGCCAGGCCGAGGATGAGGGCGATGCCGATCGCGCACTCACCGAAGACGACGAGCGTGTCCATGATGGAGACGAGCGACGCGTTGCCGGCGAGGGAGACCCAGAAGCCGTGAGTCGGGTTGATGACGGCCTTGGGGTCGCTGCCGAGCCAGGCGCCCGTGGTCGCGAACTTCAGGAATCCGGCAGAGGTGAACGGCTGCCCGCTCGCCCACATGAAGAACTTGTCAGCCCCTGCGAAGAGGAAGCCGAGGCCCAAGAATGCCCGCAGGATGAAGATCCCACGATCCTTGTTGTCCACTGTATTACTCCCTGCACCTTTCACTTTCGGCCGGGGCTCCGGGTGGTCCCGGTGCCTGACCGATCAATCTCGATGACATGAATGTATAGATAGTTACTGTTGGATAGGGGTGCCGTTGGTCCCGAATGGCATAGTCCGGTCGGACTCTTATTACCGTGGTACTAAGTATTTGTTGTTTAGGGCAAGCTCAACCACGTCCTGTGAATCATTACTAGTGGACTTAGTGTTATATATGGACCCGGGGCCTTCTGCCCGACGGCGGTCCGGGAGGTCGACCGCGCCGGCTGGTTGAAGCCCGGCGGGCCGGACAGTCGCGGCCCATCGGACACTCTCTGGCGGCCGGTATCGAACCGGGCACAGCCGAGAGCTTGGGGCCGATTTTGCACAGCCAGCGGCACGGAAGCGCGACGATCGGGCTCAGGCCGGCAACGGCATGGTCGAGACCGACGGGGCGGCGGGCGGGCGGCCGGGCGTGCGCGCTACAGTGCGGCCGCCCACTCCTCGATTCGGCCGCGCAGATCGGCCGGGGCTCCGGGCGGCAGCAGGACTGCGAGGCGGGCGTCCGGGTCGACGGCTAGGACTCGGGCCGGGGCAGGGGCGACGGTCATCCCGGCGCGGCGAGCCAGCTCTTCGGCCGCTCCCCGGCGCACCGCCCGGGGCAGCGGATCGATGACGTCGCGATCGGCGACGGTGTGTAGTGCGACCAGTGCGCGCCCGCTGCTCGTGGTGGCTTCGACAACGGCACGGAGCATGGCCGTGGCCAGTCCGCCGCGCCGCCAGTCCGGCGCTACTCCCAACGCCACGAGGCGGCTGACGCGGGCGATGGGCCTCTGCCCCGCGCCCGGCCCGTCGGCCCGCCCCTCGGCCGCGACGGGCGCCACCAGCGCGACGCCGACGAGCCACTCCCCGGCGACGGCGCCCGCGGCCACTCCCCCATCGCCGAGCGCCGCCCGCAGGATCGCCAGGGCCTCGGAGGGATCGGCCGGGGCGATGACACGCGGCGCCATCCTCAGCCCTTCCAGCATTTCGAGCGTCAGCGGCGCCACGAGCGTTGGGCCGGCCGCCGCGAGCCCGGCTGCCGCCGCGAGCCCGGCCGCAGCCGCGAGCCCGGCCGCCGCTTCTGCCGCCGGCGCGGCGCTCGGCGCGGACGCTGCCACGTCTCCCGCCGTCGCCCGGCGGGCCGGCGGCGCTTCTGCCGCCGGCCCGGCGCCCGGCGCCGTACTCGCCGCGTCACTGTCGAGTTGCCGCCAGCCTCGGCGTTCGGCAACATCCAGCAGGGCCGGCACCAGGACGGTTCTTACAACTGAAACCGTTCGCCCGGCTCTCTCGGAAGCGAGCGNNGGTGTGACGCTGCCAGCCAGGTCAGCGCCCAGACCCGTGGCACGACCGAGTAGACGGCATAACCGCCACCCCCGGTCGCCAGCCAGCGCCCGTGGCCGTACCGGTGGGCGATCCGATCGACCAGCTTCGCGGCCTCGCCCATCGCCGTCGTCGTCAAGACCAGGTTCGCCAGCGGATCCCAGGCGTGGCCGTCCGCGCCGTGCTGGCTGACGACGAGATCCGGCCCGAACGCCGCGGCCAAGGGAGGCACCACCGCCCGAACCGCCGCCAGCCAGGCATCGGGCCCCGTCATCGGCTCGAACGGCACGTTCACGGAAGTACCCGCGGCAATCCCCTCGCCGATCTCGTTGAAGAAACCCGTCCCGGGGAAGAGCGTCCGGCCCGATTGGTGGAACGAGATCGTCAAGACCCCCGGGTCGTCGTAGTGGAGCGCCTGGACGCCGTCGCCGTGATGGACGTCGAGGTCAACGTATAGGACCCGGCGGCCGGCCCGCCGCGCCCGGGCGATGGCCAGGGCCACGTCGTTGTAGATGCAGAAGCCGCTGGCCCGATCGCGCATAGCATGGTGCAGGCCGCCGCCCGGCTGGTAGGCATGCTCGACGTCGCCGCGCAGGATCGACTCTACCGCCCTGATCGAGCCGCCGGCAACCGTCGCCGCTGCCTCGTGCATTCCGGCGAAAGCAGGGTCGTCGCCGGGCCCGATGCCCGCCTCGGGCATTCGCCCCGGATCGGCCGAGAAGCGGCGGACGGCGGCGACGTACCCGCCCGCGTGAAGCCACTCCAGTTCGTCGTCGGCCGCAGGTTCGGGTGCAAGGCCCGGCTCGGCGCCGACGGCCCGGAGTAACTCGATGCCGGGCCCGAACCGCCGCGGGCTCAGCGGATGCCGCGGCCCGAAGTCGTACTCGAGCGATCGCGGTCCGAAGACGAGGAGCGGTCTGCTTGCAGCCACCATTCGCGCATCATCGCGCAGCCTGGGCGGTGGGACACGGGACAATCCCGGCGGGCGGGCCAACTTCGGCTAGTACCGCCCAACGGCCCGGCCGGCTGCCCGGCCGCGGGGTTACGCTGCCGCCATGATCGATCGCGAGACCACGCCGCTAATCCGCCCCATCCGCCCCGACGAGTTCTCGGCGCTCGGCGAGCTCACGGTCGCCGCTTACCACTCTCTCCCCACCGAGATGCCTCACCAGCAGATTTACGACGGGCGGCTCCGGGACGTGGCGACACGCGCCCAGACCTCGTGCGTGCTGGTCGCAGTCGGACCCGGCGGAGAGCTGCTCGGCGGCGCCACGTATGTGAGCGGCCCCGAAGATCCCTACTCCGAGGAGCTGAACCAGGGCGAGGCCGGGATCCGGATGCTGGCAGTGGATCCGGTCTGCCATGGCCGCGGCGTCGGTCGCGCCCTGACGCTGGCCTGCATCGACCGGGCCCGGTCCGCCGGCCGGCGCCGAGTGGTCCTCCATACCGGCGACTGGATGCCCGCCGCGAAGCACCTGTACGAGTCGCTCGGATTCCATCGCGTACCGGCGGTCGACTTCTCGCCCGCGCCCGGCATCGACCTGCTTGGCTACGCGCTCGACCTGGTCGGATCGGAGTCATAGCGCCTGCCGACCGCCTGGATCGGCCCCAAGCCAGTGCGGCACAACCATGATCCGGCTGCCGCTCGATCCGGCAGATGTTCGAGTTGCTCGAACACGTCGCGACCGTCGAAGAGGACTCCGTCGGCGGAAAGCCCGCCTGAAGGTGCTTCAGGCTCGGTCGAGCCCGGTTCCGGGCGCCAGAACACACGTCTGCAGGGGGAGTTGGGCCAGCTGCGGGCGCCCGAGCTCGGTCTGACTTGATCGGGACCGAATCGCGTCCGATTGGGTTGAACATTTCCACTATCGGGCAGGCGAACCACCTGGCGGCGACCGTGGCCCGGTCTGTCTCGCGCGGCCCAGCGACGGCCGGCCTCGAGCCCGGCCCCGATCAGTCCAGCGGAGCCACCGCGGCATCCGGCGCGGCAGGACGAACCGGCGCCACGTTAGTAGCGCCGTCCGGCCGGCGGCCGCCGCCGCCCGCTTCGGCCCGGTCGCCGATCCGCGGCACGGCACCGCGCAGGATCGCCACGGCCGCGACCGCCTCGGCCGCAATCGTTACGGCGCCGTTCATGATCAGCGCCGCGGGAGTGCCCATCAGCCCCCCCAGGCCGCCTGTCATGCCGTTGCCGATGGGTGTGGATCCCGCGAAAACGGTGGTGTAAACGCTCATGACCCGGCCTCGGAGCGGCCCCGGGACAGTTACCTGGACGAGCGAGTTGGCGCTGATGGCCGTCGCGATGGCGCCGAGCCCGCAGAAGTAGACCGCCGCTGCGGCAATCGGCAGCGAATTCGTCGCCGAGAGCACCAGCTCGGAAATGCCCAGGACCATGCCGCCGCCCACGAGGATCCGCAACCTTGGCCGACTGAGCATGGCCACGGTCAACGCGGCGGTCAGCGCACCCGCGCCCATCGACGCGAACAGCAGCCCGAGGCCCGTCGGACCCGCATTCAGCGCCCCCGCTGCCATAACCGGCAGGACTACGTTGAAGTTCATCCCGAACGTTGATACGAACCCGATCACGGCGACCGCGAGGAGCACCGGCGGTGTTTGCCAGACGTATCGCAGCCCTTCGGCCAGCCCCGACCGGACGGCGCCGATGGATCGTGGGATCGCCAGGCGGGCAGCAGGCATCAATTCGCTTTCCCGCATGGCGAGAAGGCCGACGACCACGGCGCCGTAGCTGAGCCCGTTGAGGATGAAGCACAGCGCGGTGCCGACGAGTGCTATGAGCGGGCCGCCGATGGCCGGACCGACGATTCGGGCGCTGTTGAAAACCGCAGAGTTGAGCGCGATGCCGTTCATGATGTCTTCCGGCCCAACCATCTCGACCACGAATGACTGCCGAGCGGGCATGTCGATGATGTTGACGAGGCCGAGCAGGAATCCAAGCACGAAGACGTGCCAGACCTGGACTGCATGGAAATAGACAAGCGCACCGAGTATCAGGGCCAGGAGGCCGGCCGCCAGTTGGGTCGCAATGAGCGTTCGGCGCTTTGGCCATACGTCGACGATGATCCCGCCAAACAGGCCGAGGACCATCACCGGCACCCACTGGACGGCGCCGAGCAGGCCCAGGTAGAGGATCCCCTTTTGCGGCCCGACGAGCGAGAGGAGCAACCAGGCTTGCGCGATCGA
>PMJT01000120.1:40259-42308 GCA_003158495.1 Chloroflexota bacterium
CCCCCGCCGCCGATCTGCGTGCCCGAGAAGACCGCCACGAGCACCTTCGGGTCCATCGAGGCCGAGACGAGGCCGATCGCCAGAGCAATCGAAACGACGAAGCCGGACTGCATGAGCATCATCCTGGTTCCGGCCCCCACTCCCCGCTTGTCGGGCGGAACTACGCCCATCACCGCGCTCGTGTTCGGCGAGTTGAAGATGCCGGAGCCCGCGCCCACGACGAGCTGCCAGAAAGCCAGCTGCCAGTAGGGAGTGTCGGTCTGGAGCGTCATCAGGCCGGCCAGTCCGGCCGCCGTGATCAGCATCCCGGCCGTGGCCAGCGCGCGCGAACCGTACTTGTCGGCGAGCACGCCGCTGATCGGCGAGAGCACAACGAGGCCTATGGCCAGCGGCGCGAGCATGAGTCCGGCAGTGACCGGGTCCTCGCCCCGGGCCCCCTGCAGATAGAACACCAGCAGGAACAGGACGCCGTTTCGGGCAATCGCGTTGAGGAAGCCCGTCAGGTTGCCCATCGCGAAGAGTCGGTCCTGGAAGAGAGACAGATCCAGTAGAGGCGCGTGATGGTGCGCCTCGACCCACAGGAAGATCGGCGCGGCGAGCAGGAATGCCAGGAAGCCCGCAATGACCCACCAGGTCGTCCAGCCGTAAACACCGCCGAATGCCAGGGCGATCATCGCGCCCATCAGCCCAACGAAATACAGGACGGACCCGAGCCAGTCGATCTCGACGCGTCGATCCGGCCGGGCCTGCTCGACCAGCAGTATGCCCGCAGCCGCGACTCCCAGGAGCCCGATCGGGACGTTGAACCAGAAGACCGTCCGCCAGCCGTAGCCGGTCAACCAGCCGCCGAGCACCGGCCCGAGGATTGCGCCTGCGCCGATGACCATGGCATTGATGCCGAGGGCCCGGCCGAGCTCGGAGCGCGGAAACGCGTCGGTGACAAGGGCCGTGGCATTGGCCATGAGCAGCGCTCCGCCAACCCCCTGGACGAGGCGCCAGGCGATCAGCAGGTTTGCGTTCGGCGCCACGGCGCAGAGGACCGAGGCCACCGTGAAGATGACGAAGCCGAGCGTATAGGACTTCGCCCGGCCCACCATGTCTGCGACGCGGCCGGCGTTCAGGACCAGCACCGTGGCGACGAGCGTGTACCCGACCACGATCCACAGCAGGCTGAAGATGTCCGTATGAAGATCTCGCAGGATGTCGGGCAGGGCGATGATCAGGGTGCCGCCGGTCAGCGAGGCCATCAGCGCACCGATGCTTGTGACTACGAGGACCCACCAGCGGTAATTCGGTGCCGACGGGTCGATCGGGTGAGGAACGAGGCTCATGGGTTGGTGGTGACTCCCGGTTCGGGTTGGGCTGGGTACGCATGCTCGAGATCGGCTGAGGCTGCTTCGATTTCGGCGATCCTCGCCAGGCTTCGCAGGCGCCGTGCTTCGGTGTCGTCGACCATCGCCGCAAGGCGGTTGATCTTGGTCCGCAGGGTTTGCGCTTGCCGCTCGAAGCTCGCCACGCGCTCGCGCAGAAGCCGGATCCTCTCGACCGGGTCGGCAGTGGCGTGGTAGGCAGCGTGATAGCGCTCGCGCGCTTCCTCGTCCTCGAGGAGCCGCGAAATCTCCGCCAGAGAGAAGCCGGCGTCGTCGCGCAGGCCCTTGATGAACCGCAGCCGCTCGAGGTCCGACTCGTCGTAGAGCCGGTAGTCGCCCTCGGAACGGGCGGCGGGTCGCATAAGGCCCATCTCTTCGTAGTAGCGGACCGAGCGCGCCGTCAGCCCGACTTCGGCGGCGGCTTCCTGGATCTTGAGCAGCCGGACGCCCCCGGTCGGCCGCTCCTTCGTGTCTGTCACCCGGAGATTTTAGCCCAACCTTGCCGTTTACGTGAAAGTATGGGTTGCGACCCGAGTCCGGGCTCGATCGTGCGCCCAACCGGTCATATCATTCGACACGTGCCGCCAGTGAGGCAGACGTGGACCGCTTCGACAAGCTCACCGACGAGGCGCGCCGGGTCCTGACTTACGCCCAGGACGAGGCGCAGCGGCTCGATCAC
>PMJT01000120.1:42319-46715 GCA_003158495.1 Chloroflexota bacterium
CATCGAGCTTGCGATCGACGAGGCCCGCCGGCTCGGCCACCGCTACATCGGAACGGAGCACCTGCTGCTGGGGCTCGTGCGCGAGGGCGAGGGAGTCGCGGCCGGCGTGCTCGAGTCGATGGGCGTAGATTTGGACCGGGTCCGCCGCGAGGTCATCCGGGCCGTCACCACGGGCGTCACTCCGCAGCCGACCGAGCCGGAGGAAGACGCGCCGATCTCGCATCGCGTCGCGGACATCGAGGGCGGTGCGCTGGAACGCGTGATCGCGATCGGCCGGGTCGAGGCTCATCCGGGCGTTTCACTCGAACTCATCGCCCTGGAGATCCGCGCGGCCGGCAGCCTGCTCCACTGGAAAGCGGACTTCGACGGGCAGCCGGTCCGACTCGGTCCGGAATTGCGCGCCCGGGACGACCTGGGCACGGTTTATCAGGCTCGGCCGTTGTCATGGAGCCGCAGCGGTCGTGTCGCCAGGGGCCAGATCGCGATCGTGCCGTCGCCGCCCGCAGATGCCGCAGTCCTGGCGCTTCAGTTCAGGGTTTCAGCCGCTCCGCCGGAGAACGACTCAGGCGAAGCATTTCTGTTGTTCGAGGTCGGCCTCAAGGGCTGACGCGTCTCGCCAGGCGGCTCCGTGGAGCGCCGCCGGGTCTGGTTTCCCCAATTCGCCCGCTGGGCGGGCGCTAACGAGGAATAGCGCCGCCGGGAGAGGCCAGGCTCGGCACCCAACGGCTACGGGGCGCGAATCACGTCGGATGACGCTCGATTGGGCTTCCCAGCCGGTCCGATTCGACGAGACCGTCGGCCGACCGCACTTCATGTGCGGGCCGTCCTTGGATAGCGCTCGGTCAGCGGGGATTCCGCGGAAACCAGCCTCGGGTCGTGCCCCAGCCGCGGTTTGGGGTTCTTGCGTTATCGTCCGCCCGTGCCCCTCACCACGCCGCGACTCACCCAGGACTCGCTCGGGCGCGCCGTCCGCGAGTTGGCGGCCCGCGATCCGGATCTGGCCGCGATAGTGGGGCGGTTCGGGCCGCCCCCGCTGTGGGATCGGCCGGAGGGTTTCGGGACGCTGACCCATATCGTGCTCGAGCAGCAGGTGTCGCTGGCTTCGGCCCAGGCCGCCTTCGACCGGCTCGGGGCGGCGGCGAACCCACTGACACCGGCCCGGTTCCTCGAGCTCGACGATGCGCAGCTGCTGGCGATCGGTTTCAGCCGGCAGAAGGCTGGCTACGTTCGCGAGCTGGCGCAGGTGGTCGATTCCGGGGCGATAGACTTGGCCGCGCTGGCCGACATGCCGGACGACGAAGTCCAGCGCACGCTGGTCGGGTTGAAGGGAATTGGGCCGTGGTCGGCCTCGATCTACCTTTTGGAGGCGCTGCTCAGGCCGGACGTGTGGCCCGTCGGTGACCTGGCCCTCGTCGTTGCCGTGGCCGAAGCGAAGGGTCTCGCGACGCGGCCCGATGCCGTGCGAATGGAGGCGCTGGCGGAGCCGTGGCGGCCGTGGCGCTCCGTTGCCGCCCGGCTCTTCTGGCACAACTACCTGTGCCGCCGAGGCAAGAACCTGCCGGGGCAGCTCGCAGACGCGGCCGGACCGGAGGTCGCGGCCGGGTAGCAGTGGCGTCGGGTCGTCGAGCCCCGCCGGGCCGCGTGGCGCCCAGCCTGCCGAGTGTCGCCCGATTTGACCCGAGCGGCGCGCTGCCGTGCCATACAGGTGTCACTGGCCACTCCTAGTCTGAGGGCATGGAAACCGCCCGCCTGGTCCCGCTCCCGTCAACCTCAAGCCGCCAGTCGAGCATCCGCTTCGAGGCGGATCGGCTCGTCGTCGAGCGCCTGGTCCTGGACGATTCCACGCTCGTCGCCTTCGTCGCTGAACGGCCGTCGGAGGAACGCGCCGAGCTGATGGAGCGAGCCCTCCGGATCGGCCTGACAGCCATCCAGAGCGTCGGCGTCACGGTCAACGTGGACGCGGTTCGTGCCGAGTTCCAGGGATTGCTGCGGCAGACGGAGGCTGCGAACGAGCGCGCCGCCACCGCGTTGGACACCATGCTGCGCCAGAACTTCGCCGACGGCGATGGGCGCCTGCCGCGCACGCTGGAGAAGTTCCTGGGAGACAGGGGCCAGCTGCGGAGCTTCGTCGACGAGCTATTCGACGAAGGCAAGCGGGACAGCGCTATCGGCCGGATGAAGATCCTGCTCGGCTCCTATTTCGATGGCGACGCGTCGCGCCTCGCGCAGCTCCTGGACCCAACTCGTCTAGGCTCGCCGCTCCACCAGTTCCGGGTCGAGATGGCAGCCGGGTTCGACAAGCTCAACGAGCGGCTCTCCGCCATCGAGGCGGCTGGTGCGGCGCGGGCCTCGGAGCGGTCGAAGTCGGCCGCAAAGGGCGGCGACTTCGAAGGCGTGATTGAAGGCCTGCTGGGCGAACTGGCCCGCGGCTCAGGCGACCTGCTGGAGCGAATCGGCACGGAGACCGGGTCGCTCATCGGCTCCAAAAAGGGCGACTTCGTCCTGACACTCAACGCCGAGGCCACAACCGGGGCGGATGTCAAGATCGTCATAGAGTGCAAGGACCGCTACGTTTCCGGCCGCGCCATGCGTGACGAACTCCGCGAGGCCAAGACGAACCGCGACGCGGCGGTTGCACTGGTCGTCTTCACCCCGGCCCATGCCCCGGCGGGCATCGCCCCGTTCGACGTTCGAGCCGGCGACGTCTATTGCGTCGTGGACCCGGCTGCGCCGGACGCGGCCACGCTGGAGGCCGCGGTTCGGCTGACCCGGCTGCTGGCGCTCCAGACGCTGCGGAGCCACGACGTGGAGGTGGACGCTGCGGCCATCGGCGAAGCGCTCAAGGGCGTTCGCGAGCAGCTGGAAACGCTGCGCGCGCTCAAGGTGACACTGACTGCCATCGGCACAAGCGCCAAGGACGTCTATTCGGGGCTGGATCGCCTCCGCGACGGCATCCTGGCCCGTCTCACGGAGGCGGAAGCGGAGCTTCGCGCCAGATAGAGACTATCGGCCGCTGGAACCGGCAATTGGTGCAGGTCTGCGTTTCGGCGTTTGCTGTCGCTCTGTGGCGCTTGAACCCGGGCGGCGTGCGGAACACCCCGTTCCCCCTCTGGACAGCGTCGGAGGGCGCGCTATGCTCGCGCTCCGCGGCCCACCGAGAAGGGTCGCACCGGCGAGGTGTCGACAAATGGCGCGATCGATGTGGAAGGGAGCCATCCAGTTCGGCCTGGTGACGATCCCGGTGAAGCTGTACCTGGCCACGGAATCCAAGGGCGTGAGCTTCAACATGCTCCACGAAACCTGCCACGACCGAATCCAGATGAAGACCTACTGCCCGACGGACGAGGTCTACATCGAGCGCGGTGACACGGTTCGCGGCTACGAAGTCGCCTCCGGGCAATACGTGGTCGTGACGGATGAGGACTTGGCAGCGGTGCCGCTCAAGACGGTCCGATCGATCGAGATCGAGCAGTTCGTGCCGGTCGATGCGCCGTCTGAGTCGACCCGATTCGTCAAGCAGGCCTACTACATCGAGCCCGAGCCGGTCGCGCGCAAAGCCTTCTACCTGCTCAAGCAGGTGCTGGCGGAACGCGGTCTGCGTGCCATCGCCAAGATCGTTCTGCGGGACCGCGAGCAGCTGGCCGCGATCGACCCGTTCGCGTCGACAATGCTCCTCTCCACGCTCTACTGGCCGGACGAAGTCCGAAGCGTCGGGGATCTGCAGCTACCGGACGCCGAGATCGAGGTCAAGCCGGCCGAGCTGGCAATGGCCCAGCAGCTGGTCGACGCGATGGCTGGCGAGTTCAACGCCGCCGAGTACCACGACGAGTATCGCGAGGCCCTGCTGAACATCATCGAGGCGAAGGCCGATGGCGCCGAGATCTCCCACATCGCCCCGGCCCCGGTCGGCAAGGTGACAGACCTCATGGCCGCTCTCGAAGCGAGCGTTGCTGCCGCCAAGGCCTCGCGGGCCGTCGCCGCACCCCAGACGATGGTCGAGGCCAAGGCGCGGCCCGCGCGCAAGACCGCGTCGAAGCCCGCCGCCGAGGAAGAGGTCGAAGAGGCCGCGCCGGTTCGCCGCCGCAGGACGGCCTAGGCTCCCGAGGCTTGGCCCGCCCGAAAACGGCCGCGCGGTAGCGGCCGCGATCGGACTACCTTTCCGGCAGCCGTCACGCCTCGAGCCGCTGCGCTACCCTTCCGGGTATGTCCGGACATCCGTGGCCGCTCTTCGATCTCCGCATAAGGACGCAGCGCTTGGAGCTGCGCCTCCCGACCGACGAGGACCTGCTCGAACTCGCGCGGGTCGCCCGTGCCGGCGTGATGGACGAGGGCCAGACCTTCTTCGCCTTCCCGTGGCACGAGCTGCCGTCGCCTGCCTTCGAGCGTCAGTTTCTGC
>PMJT01000012.1:0-676 GCA_003158495.1 Chloroflexota bacterium
TGGAGTTCCGACCGATCCTTCGCCCTTCGTCATCGTCGCGATGATGGCCCTCTTCGGCAGCACGGCCCGGGCTCCGCTCGCGGTGATGCTCATGGTCGCCGAGATGACCGACAGTCTGGCGATGCTGGCCCCGGCGATGCTCGCCATCGGTCTTGCCACCCTCATCGTCGGCGATCGTTCCATCTACTCATCGCAACTGCGCAACCGCTCCGAGTCGCCCGCGCATCGCTTCCGGTTCGCGCTGCCGCTCATGAACGCCATTCCGGCGGGCGATGCCGCGCGATCGCCGCGAGTAGTGCTCGACCCGGATCAGACGGTGTCGGCCGCACGGAGCCGGCTCGAGTCCACTGGCGTGCCCGGCGCCCCCGTCGTGGGCAAGGGCGGTTCGCTGCGCGGCAGCGTCGACCTCGTGGCTCTCGTAGCCGCCGACCAGGCGGCCAAAGTCAGCGACCTCGATCTGGACCGAACCTTCGTCTCGGCGGACGACTCCCTTGACGATGTGCTCGGAATTCTCGCCGACGGCCACCAGTCGTGGGTGCCGGTCGTGGCTAACGATCGACTGGCCGGCATCCTGTCCACGCGCGATGTGGTGGCGGCATACCGGGGCGCCCTAGCCGCGAACGTCCGTCAGGTGAACACGGTCGGCTCGACCGGCAGTCTGCTCGAAGCGGAGATC
>PMJT01000012.1:772-7323 GCA_003158495.1 Chloroflexota bacterium
GTCAAGCACTACGGCAAAGTCGAGGCCGTTCGTGGCATAGACCTGAAGGTCGCCCGTGGCGAGGTCTTCGGCTTCCTCGGTCCCAACGGTTCTGGCAAGAGCACCACGATCCGCTGTCTGCTCGGTCTGCTACGGCCCACCGCGGGCAGGATCGGCGCCTTCGGCCTCGACGCGACCCGTGACGGAGTGGCGATGCGGCGCCGGCTGACCTATGTGCCCGGAGAGCTGAGACTGCCCGACCGACTTACCGCAATGGAGTTGGCCGCCAGTTTCGGACACCTGCGAGGCGGCTTCGATCCGACCCGCCGCGACCAGCTCGCCGAGCGACTCCGGCTCGACCTACACCGCCATCTGCGGGACCTCTCGAGCGGCAACAGGCGTAAGGTCGCGCTCCTGCTCGCGTTCCTCTTTGACGCCGAACTGATCGTCCTCGATGAGCCGACAATCGGTCTCGATCCATTGATGCAGCGCGAGTTCCTGGCGATGGTGCGGGAGGCGCGCGCAGCCGGCGCGACGATCTTCCTCTCCTCTCACTCGCTGAGCGAAGTCCAGAGGGCGGCCGATCGCGTGGCTATCCTGCGGGCCGGCAAGCTGGTGGCGCAGGGCACGGTCGCAGAGCTTCGAGGCCGCGCCCGCCAGCGTATCGAGGTCTGGTTCGAGGATGACCCGCCCGAGGCCCAACTCAAGGCCCTGCCGGACATGGTCGATCCGGTCGTCGACGACCACCGCTTCACGGCGACACTCTCGGGCTCTATTCAGCCGCTCCTCAGTTTGCTCGCGCATTGTCACGTCAGTTCGATGCTGGTCGAAGAGCCCGATCTAGAAGAGGCGTTCCTCGATCTATACGACGGAGATCCGGCATGAACGCGCGCATCCTCGAACTGGTCGGCGGCCCGCTACGGGCCATGCGGCGGGCGACGTTCTGGTGGTGCCTCGGGCTCGCGGCCCTGGTGACCGGCACGATCTCTGTCTGGCCCGCGTTCAAGGGTTCGTCGGGCATCTCCCAGGCGATGGACCAGTTGCCGTCGGGTGTCGTGCAGGCATTCGGTCTAGCGGACTTCGGCACGCCTGCCGGGTTCCTGCGCGGCAACCTGTATGACTTCTTCGTGCCGCTCCTGCTCGCCGCCGCGGCTGTGCTCTTCGTGAACGGCCAGACTGCCGGCGAAGAGGCCAGCGGCCGAATAGAGCTGTATCTCGCCCAGCCCATTTCCCGAAAGGCCGTCCTGCTCGGTCGCGTGGTCGCGGCCGTGATCGCCTTGGCCGTGATCTCGGTCGTCTTGCTGCTCGCTCAGCTCGCCAGCGACGCGGCGTTCGACCTTCGCATCGACAGCGGATTCGTCCTCTCCACGATCGTGTTGTCCGGTCTGCTCGCCGCGCTCCACGGCAGCCTTGCAGCTGCTGTTGCCGGCATCCGCGGGCGCCCTTCCCTGGTCCTGGCGATCGGTCTCGGCGTGGCCTTCGCCGGATGCATCGTGGCCTCGCTATTCCCGCTCAGCAGCGTGCTGGCTCCCTGGCGACACTTATCGCCCTGGGACTGGGCATTCGGCGGCAACCCGCTCGAGCAGACGACTGCGCTCTGGCGCTACGCGGCGCTCGCGGTGCCGTCGGTTATCCTGACGGCGATCGGAGTGTTCGCGGTCGCCCGACGTGACATCTCAGGGGCGTGACGAGGTGCAAAAGACGACGATCCCCATCCTGGCTGAGCCGCCCGAGGCTAATGGTCACGCGCCTCGCCGAGCATTGGTGCTTCATGATCGGCGGCTGGTCGTAGACCTCATCGAACTGACGCTCAATCACGGTCTCTTTGTCGTGCGAGCTGCGCAAAGCCTGGCAGAGGCAGAGGCGATCCTGGCGGAGTGGCAGCCGCACATGACTCTGATCGACATGGACCACGACGACAGCATCGCATTGCTCGAGCGGCTGGGCGCCTCGAACACGCTGCGACGGAGCGGGACGCCGGTCCTGGGTCTCACTCGACGGGGCGACCTGCAGACGAAGCTCCAAGCGTTCGATCTCGGGGTCGACGACATCCTGACGGTGCCATTCTCGCCCGAGGAACTGCTCGCTCGTGCGATCGTCATCACCCGTCGGGCCACAGGCGCGGATGTTCCGATCGTTCCCACGATCAAGCTCGGCGAAATGGAGATCGACATCTTCCATCGCCGGGTGCGGGCCGGTGACTCTGTCGTACACCTCAGCGGTATCGAGCAGAGCCTCCTGTATCTCCTGGCCAGTCGCGGTGGACGCGTCGCGACCCGAAACGAGNNCGTGGATCGCCACATCCGGAGCCTCCGGATCAAGCTACGGGACGACCATAGTCATCCGCGCTTCATCGCAACGGTCCCCGGCAAGGGCTACCGGTTCATCCCGAAGTTCTCAAATCGTGGATGGGACGAAGGGGCAGACGCAGACGAACGCCCGCGCCACTGAGCGTTGCGCGGCTTCGCCCGCCGCCCCCGGGCTCGCGCAAGATGCAGCCGTTCGCTGTCGCGACGAGCCCGACGGCGACCCGAACGCCGATCGAGCGGCTGGGTTCGCCCAAGCATCGACATCCTTGGGTCCCGATGTCGCTCCGATGACAGAACGTAATGACACCCCGGCGCTCGAACGTACGCTGACGGGCGATTGACACGGGACGGCCACGTCCAAACATCGCCGCAGCGACGAACGGGTGCTTTCCGACGCTCTGTTCCTTCGAAAGTACGGAGCGTCTGGCCTATGACGAGGTCGGCATCTTATAGCGACCCCAAAGGCACAACATTGAACCAACGACAAGGTTCGAAAGGATCGCCCAATGGATGAAGCGCAGACATCTGCACCAGACAAGGATCGGCCGCACCCGTTCCAGACTCCCCCAGAGGTCGTCGCCATCTTTGCGGCTGCCCCGGTTATGTTGGCAGAATCACCGGGTGGACCCAGCTGCGTACTCTGCGGCGCTCCCAGGGACGCGCGGCTTCACGTCGAAGGCAAGGCCGACGCCAACGAGGAAACGCCTGACTGGGGCTAGAGCCCACGACCGACGATTCGCGTTGTGAGTGCCTCCGGGACGCTCCGGCATTGCGACACCGGTCACATGACGATCCGTCATGACTGTCCAGCGCCCGGCGGCAGACTGTCTGAGCGAGGGGCGTGTTCATAGGGCGCAAGGAGTCCGAGATGCGAGTTCTGTTGGGCGTCGACGGCTCCCAGNNCGTCCGACCGCGCGGCGTCGCTGGTGGCGAATCTGGCATGGCCGGTCGGCAGCACAATCGACGTCCTCACCGCATATCCAGGGTCAGTCGACAGAGTGGAAAACGTGGGCATGGCGCCGTCGGCGGATCTGGCTCAGGAGCGCGAGAACGCCGTTAAAGTGGCGGCCCAGGCCCTGGTGGCCGACGCCGCGCGGAAGTTCGCGGCAGCGGATGTCACGGTCGAAACACGTGTCGTGCGCGACCGCGCCTCCAAGGCGATTTTCGATGAAGCCGCTCGATTCGAAGCTGATCTGATCGTCCTGGGCAACCGTGGCCAAGGAGCGATCGAGTCGGCCGTCCTCGGATCGACCTGCCTCGAGGTCGTCGACCAGAGCCACCGACCTGTGCTCATCGCCCGCCGCGACCGGATGGACCGCATCCTCGTCGGCGAAGACGGGTCGAAGGGCGCCGCGGCTGGGTTGGAGTTCGTTCGCCGCTGGTCCGTCTTCCACGGCGCCAGGTTTCGC
Organism: Chloroflexota bacterium; assembly: GCA_003158495.1. GTDB lineage: Bacteria > Chloroflexota > Limnocylindria > Limnocylindrales > CSP1-4 > Fen-1039. Next base: position 4,470 of record PMJT01000012.1, read on the forward strand.
GTGCTGAGTGTGAGCGACCACGACGCGCTTTGGATGCCGTGGTTGCGCGGAGAGGCCCGGCGGGAATCCGACAACGCCGCCGCGGCGCAGGCGCACGCAGCTCGTGAAGCTCTCGCCGGGGCGACTGCCTCCACGCTTCGTGGCGCGGGCGTGCACGCCGAAGCCCTGGTGGAGGACGGCAGCCCCGCTCACGGGCTCGTCGAGGCTGCCGCCGAATGGGAAGCCGACCTGATCGTCGTCGGCTCGCGCGGCGAGACCGGCCTCGAGCGGTTGCTCGTTGGGAGCGTGTCTCGCGCCGTCCTGTACCACGCCCCGTGTTCGGTCCTCATCGTGCCGGAGCCACAGGCCTCACCTGCGGGCGATCGTGAGTGAATTGCGCGCCGGAGAACTCGTGGCCCGCGAGCGATCGCGAATTGAAGGACGGAGCCATCACGAGGGTGACTTCCCCTGCTGCGGCTATGCGCCGTCCTTCGGGCTAATCCCGTCGACCCTCGGCGATCCCATTGTGAAGAGCGAAACCAACAAGGCCAACGGGTCCGGCGAGTGATCCGGTGAGGGCTTGAACAGCGACGGACCCGCGGTCGATGCGGAGATCGAATCGCTCCAGCGCGACGCGTTCAGATACTTCCTGCAGGAGACCGACCCGCAAACTGGGCTGGTTCTCGACAAGACCGCGGCCGATTGGCCGGCCAGTATTGCCGCCACCGGTCTCGCCTTGGCGGCCTATCCGGTGGCGGTCGAACGCGGCTTCATCACGCGCACGGCGGCGACAAAGATGATCCTCACCACGCTGCGGTTCTTCCAGAACAGCCGACAGGGCCCCGAGCCGGACGCCACCGGCTACCACGGCTTCTACTACCACTTCCTAGACATGCAGACCGGGCGGCGCGCCTGGCAATGCGAACTTTCGACTGTGGACAGCACCATTCTGCTCGCCGGTGCATTGGCAGCCGGTGCCTATTTCGACGCGGATACGACAGAGGAAAAGGAACTGCGCGTCCTTGCCGACGAGCTCTACCGCCGCGCTGACTGGCCGTGGGCGCAAGACGGCGGCACTACGGTCACGCACGGGTGGAAGCCCGAGACCGGATTCCTGAAATTTCGGTGGCAGGGTTACGACGAAGCGCTTGTGCTGTATGTCCTGGGACTCGGCTCACCGACGCATCCGCTGCCGGAGCAGAGCTATTCGGCTTGGGCTTCCACATATGAGTGGAAGAGCAGCTACGGGTACGACTACCTGTACGCCGGCCCGTTGTTCACGCATCAGATATCGCACGTCTGGATCGACTTTCGCGGTATTCGGGACGCATTCATGCGCGAGAAGGGCATCGACTACTTCGAGAACACCCGCCGCGCGACCTACGTGCAGCAACGCTACGCGATCGACAATCCTCTCAAGTTCGTGGGCTATGGAAGGGATTGCTGGGGGATCACGGCGAGCGACGGCCCGGGCTCTGGACCCGGCCCAGACACCATCAAGCTGAAGGGCATCGAGCGGAAGTTCTTCGGCTACCTGGCGCGCGGGGTGCCTTATGGACCGGACGACGGCACGATCGCGCCGTGGGCCGTGGTGGCGTCGCTCCCGTTCACACCCGAAATCGTATTGCCGGCAATCGACTATCTGGTGCATGAGGCCGATCTCAAGATGGGCAATCCGTACGGCTTCAAGGCCTCGTTCAATCCGACCTACCCGGCCACGTCCGGCAATCCCTACGGCTGGGTATCGCCGTGTCATTACGGGATCAACCAGGGGCCGATCATCCCGCTGATCGAGAACTACCGGACGGGTTTGCTGTGGCGCCTGATGCGAGACTGCCCCTACGTCGTCACCGGGTTGCGACGAGCGGGATTCACCGGCGGCTGGCTGTGACGCGGCGCCTGACAGGCTGCGGCATGAAGGATCGAGGGGAGTCAGCAGATGCTGGATTCGGGGAAGGCCTGGTCACCAGCCAAGTTGGGGTCCGGGGCATCGACACGGACGAAGAGTTCATGAGCGCCCGTTTGGCCCGGCTCCGATGACAAAACGTAATGATCACCTCGGACACCTACCGCACGCTGACGAGCGAACGTAAAGGTCTGTCTGGTACGCGCGCCGAATGTGAGCGCGGACCCTCCGAACCCGGAGCGCCACGGAGAAGTCACCTCGAGTCGAGGAGATCACTCCGGCGTCAGGCGAGCAGCCCGATCGATCCGGGACAGGAGGTCATCGTGAACGAGCAACACGCCCGTGAACTGGTTGCCCGCGAGCGAACGCGAATTGAAGCCTTGCTCGCAGAGCAGGTCGGCGAGGTCCGCGCCGATGGGTCTCTCCAACGTCAGCAGACCGGAGAGTACGAGGACGCCGCCAGCGCGCTCGACTCGGAGTCGGTTTCGGTCGCCCTCGCCGCCTACCTGCGCGAGCAGCTCGCCGCCGTCGAGCGCGCCGAGGAGCGCCTCGCAGGGGGCACCTTCGGCAGATCGATCGAGAGCGGCTCGTCGATCCCGGACGAGCGACTCGAGGCCGAACCCCTTGCCGAGCGGACCATCGAGGAGCAGAGGGAATTCGAGAAGAACGGTTCCAGGAGGTTGCGCTCATGACCACCGAGAAGACTGCGGCCGATCAGCAGGATGCAGACAAGGTCCCACAGCTCACCAGGCTGCGCGACACCGACCGAACCGTCTCGAGCTCGGATCAGGACATCCGCGGACGGATGGCCAAGGACAAGGACGGCCACGATCTCGGCACGATCGAAGGCCTCCTGGTCGATGAAGCAGATCGGAAAGTCCGCTTCATGGAAGTAGGGTCCGGAGGCTTCCTTGGCCTGGGAGAGAGCAAGTCTTTGATCCCCGTCGACGCGATCACGCGGATGACCCG
>PMJT01000011.1:0-1589 GCA_003158495.1 Chloroflexota bacterium
TCATGGGCGTGGCCAAGGCCGCTCTCGAGGCGACGACGCGCTACCTCGCGGCAGACCTCGGCCCCAGCGGCATCCGCGTAAACGCCATCAGCGCCGGCCCCGTCCGGACGCTCTCGGCCCATGGCATCGCCGGGTTCCGCACGATGTACGGCGGCTTCAAGGACGTGACTCCGCTCCGGTCGCACATCAGCATCGAAGACGTCGGCAATACCGCGGTGTACCTTGCCAGCCCGCTTTCGAGCCAGACCACCGGCGAGGTGATCTACGTCGACGGCGGCTTCAACATCCTCGCTCTTCCAGTCGCCGGCGCGGAGTAGCGCGGCCCTCCGGCGTGGGGTAAGCCTTCAGCGGGGCCGGAGGCTCGCTACCATTGGCCTCCGCGACCGAACGCGGCGCTGGGGTTATGCCCGGGCTCAGGCGGCCGGTCGAATCCGTCGGTTCCGTGTGAGTGAGTCCGCGCTCGGCCCAGGGCCGATCCGGGCCAGGAGGTATGGCTCGTTGGGCGACGAATCCAGCGCCGGAACCGCGCCCACCGGAGCGCCCTCGGCAGTGTCGGCGGCGACCGTGCGGTCCAAGGCCCGGCTCGATTCCGTCCAGCTGCTCCGAGCGATTGCTGCCACCACGGTCGTCGCCTTCCACACCGAGGCGTACAAGGGCATCGGCAGCTGGGGCGTCACGCTCTTCTTCGTGATCAGCGGCTTCATCATGTGCTACGTCACGGAAGCCTCGGGCGCGCAGTTCCTCCAGAAGCGGATCATCCGGATCGTGCCGCTCTACTGGGCCGGGACGATCGTCGTCTTCGGGGTGGCCCTGTTCGCCCCGAGCCTCGTGCAGAACACCACCGCGGACGTCGGCGCGCTCTTCAAATCCCTGGCCTTCATCCCCTTCTGGAAGGGGTCCGTGCAGGAGCCGGTCCTGTTCCTGGGCTGGACTCTGAACCTCGAGATGATGTTCTACCTCCTGTTCGCGGTATCGCTGGCGGTCAGCCATCGCCACCGGGCCATGATCGCTTCGGCGGTTCTGCTCGTCTTCGCAGGCTGGGGCCAGCTGGTCCACTTCCCGTCGGACATCCTGACGTTCTTCAGCCAGCCGATCATTCTCGACTTCATTTTCGGCATGACCGCCTACTCGATCCTGCGGCGGCTAGGCGCCGGAACGACGGCGGCCACAGGCGTACCGACGCGTCGCTGGGCCTGGGTCGCAATCGGGGCGGTGATCCTGGCCACGATGCCGTTCGTGGCGCACATCCCCACCGACGTCTTCCCGGCCACGCCCGATGGGATCGTCCTGGGGCTGATCGCCGCGGCTGCATTCTGCTGCATCGTCCACGGCCTGACCGGCGTCCGGCTGCCGCTCTTCGCGGTCCTGGTGGGCGACGCGAGCTACTCGCTTTACCTGTTCCACCCGTACGTGATCCAGGTGTTTGCGAAGGTCTTCAAGGCGTTCGACAACCCAGGGCTGATCGGCTACGTCTTCGCGGCTTTCGCCGTCGCGCTGTGCTGCGTCCTGGCGGTGGCCCTGTACCGCTTCGTTGAGGCGCCTGTCACCCGCTACCTTCGCTCGCGCCTGGCCCCGGGGGCTTAGCCGGA
>PMJT01000011.1:1624-16243 GCA_003158495.1 Chloroflexota bacterium
ATGATCGCCAGGGGCAGAGCCGTGCTGGGCGAGAGTCGGGCTTCATCGGGCTTCATCTGCCAGAAGGCGTTGGCCACGCCCAGCGCGTACTGACGGATCGACAGGTTTGCGATGCCCGGGAGCAGCGCGGAGAGCGCGCCTTCCCAGACCAGCACGTAGACCAGGCCGATGAGGAGAGCCCGACGTGTGAACAGGCTCAGCGTGAGGAAGACCGCCACGTAACAAGTCGACCCGACGAGCATCGCGGCCAGGAACGCACGCGTGGCTTCCGCGCCCTGCTCGCCGAGCGGCGAAAGCACGACCGCGCCCGAGACCAGAACGGAAAGCAGCACCAGCAACGCTGTGACCCCGGCGGCGCCGATGAACTTCGCCGCGATCACGGCCCAGCGGGAGATCGGCTTGGCAAGAAGGTACAAGATCGTGCCGTCTTCAATCTCCGCTCCAAACGCCGCCGTCCCGAACAGAACCGCCACAATCGGCAGCAGCAGGGTCACGGCGACCGCGTCGAGCACACCGCTGGCGAATCCCTCGAGATCAGCGTCGTTTGCGGCCCGGAAGACGATCGCCAGCAGAACCGGAATGGCGGCGAGCAGCAGCAGCAGAATAGTCCGCCGCCGGCCGAGAAGCTGGCGCAGGGTTATGCGCCCCATCAAGGGAACGGCCGCCAGGGACCTCTTGAACATCATCGCCGCACCAGGTAGTCGAACACGCTCTCAAGAGATTCGTCGCCCGAGACGACTTCGAAGAGCCGAACGCCCGCCGTTCGACTCGCGCCTGCGATCAGCCGGCGGAATGCGGACAGCTGGGCCGTTTTCACGGTCAGATTGTCCGTCCCGAGCTCCACGCCGAACACCGTCGGATCGGCCATCAGCGCCCAGCCGAGGCGGCGATCGTCGCTCGACCGGATCGTGATGGTGTGGGGCCTGTCGGTCATGAGCGCGCGGATGGCGCGGTAGTCGCCAGACGCGGCGAGGCGGCCCGCGACCATGACCAGGATGTCGTTGCCGACGCGCTCGACCTCTTCGAGGATGTGCGACGAGAAGAGGATCGTCCGGCCGGCCGAAGCCATCTGGCCCAGCAACTCCATCATGGCCAGCCGCTGGCGAGGATCCATGCCGTTGAACGGCTCGTCCAGCAGGAGCACCTGCGGGTCGTGGACCAGCGCTCCCGCGACCTTGGCTCGCTGCCGCATGCCCTTCGAGTAGGTCCCGATGGGGCGATCCATGGCGTCTTCAAGCCCAACCCGCAGGATCGCATCCCGGGCCGCCTGGTCCGAGTCGCGCATGCCCTGCAGTCGGGCGTTGAACCGCACGTACTCAAAACCGGTCAGGAAGGGATAGACGGCCTCGCGTTCCGGCACGAGCCCGATCTGGCGGTAGACCGACGGATCGCGGTTTGGACTGCGGCCCAGGACGTGGACAGTGCCCGCGGAAGGGGCGAGGAAGCCGGCAAGCATGTGGAGCAGCGTCGTCTTGCCGGCTCCGTTCGGGCCGAGCAGACCTGTTACCCCGGCCCCGAGGCTGAAGCTCAGGTCGTTGACCGCCACGACGTTGCCGTACCAGCGGGCCGCGTTGATGAGCTCGATCGCGGGGGCGCCCTGGGGAGCCGGAGCCGCGGTCGGTTCCAACTCTGAAGTCGACTGAGCCGGCGCCACTGCGGGCGCGGGGCCGACCGGGCCCTGGAGATCCGGGCCCGGCCCGGGGTTCTGCGGCAGTTGAGCGGTCATGCCGAGATCCTTCGGTAGCGGAAGAGAAGAACGGCGGTGAATACCGCGATGCTCGCGACGACGGCCAGCACGTAAGCATCTGTGCCGAGTGTCGTTGGCGGCCCGCCTTCATTGACCGGCGTGATCCTCAGAGCCACTCCGCAGAACCAGTCCGTAGCGACGCCGATGACGTTCGTGGGCGACAGGAGAACCAGCTTGTCCGACCAGTCCCATCCCGCTCGATTGCCGACTCGGAAGATCACCTCGGGCACGATCGCCATCAGCAGGAAGTAGGCCACAAGCCCGATCGCCGCATAGGCGCGCCGTGGCGAGAAGGACGACAGCGCCAGCGCGATCGCAGACAGGCTGAGTGCCCCGAGCGCCGTCGCCGGGATTGCCGGGAGGAATTTCGGCCATTCGTCGCCGACAGCCTGGAGGGTGTCCGGCTTCATGAGGATGTCGCCGATGAACAGGGCGATCATCGGGACCATCATCGCCAGGAAGAGCGAGGTGGTCAGCGACGCCAGCCGGGCAAAGGCGTAATCCACACGGCCGAGAGCGCGGGTGAAATACAGCGGCAGGACGTGATAGCGCTGGTCGCGGCACACCAGCTCCGGGGCCTGGGCCACGAGGAACAGGACCATAAAGAACGAGACGGCGGCGAAATAGTTGTGGTAAGAGGCGAGGTCTGTCGCGGTCATATCGCCCGAGGCAATGGCCTGGGAGAAGCTCGCCGAGAACGCGAGCTGGATGAGCGCATACAGGGAGTACAGCCCCGTCAGGATGAACGGCGCGGCCTTGGCCGTCATCGGCCGCCCGAAGCCCCAGACGCCGCGCATGCCCTCAACGTAGAGGGACCAGACCGCCCACCACCGGCCGCGGCGCTTGCCCTCGTAGTGGCGATAGCCGAGGTCGTAGATGCTGCCGGTGGGAGCTGTGCGAGTCACGGCATTCATTGCGGGTTCCCTGCAACCGGAGCTGGATCGCGGAACAGGTCTTCGAGCCGGCGACGCTCCTGCTGGATTCGGACCAGCGGCAGAGCCAGGTCGGCGACCGTATCGCGGATCGCGTCGTAGAGCGCCTCGTTTTCCATCGCGACGAGGACGCAGTCGCCGTCCGTTCGGGCTTTGAACCCGTGGCCGACCAACGCGGCGGCGAGCCGGTCCGAACCTTCTTCCACTTCCACCGCGAGGACCGGAGTCCGGGCCGTGAACGTCGTGATCGGCGCGGCACTTAGTAGATGGCCGGCATCGATAGCCACGAGGAAGCCGCAGACCTGCTCGATTTCGCCCAGTAGATGCGAGGCCACCATGATCGCGATCCCGAACTCGTTGCCGGTCCGCTTGATCAAGTCCAGCATCTCGTCGCGCCCGGCCGGATCGAGGCCGTTCGTCGGTTCGTCCAGGAGCAGCAGCTTGGGGTCGTGGACCAGAGCCTGGGCCAGCTTGACCCGCTGCTTCATGCCGGTTGAGTAGCCGCCGATCTGGCGGTATCGCTCCTCGTACAGCCCCACGTGGCGCAGGACTTCGGCGGTCCGTTCACGCGCAGCCGAACGCGGCAGCCCGGAGATCCGGGCCATGTGGGTGACGAAGTCCGTCGCGCCCACATCCGGCGGCAGACAGTCGTGCTCGGGCATGTACCCGACGACCTTGCGGATCTCCGACGCTTCGCGGACGACATCCATCCCAAGGACCACAGCGCGGCCGCCCGTGGGTGGAATTACCCCGAGGAGGATCTTTATGAGTGTGCTTTTCCCGGCACCGTTCGCCCCGACCAGGCCGATGATCCCCGGCTCGACCGCAAGATCGAGCTTCTCGAGCGCCTTGACCGGACCGTAGTGCTTGGTTAGCCCCTGGGTCTCGATGAGTGCCATGACGAGATTATGCTGCCGGACCGTCCGGCGTGAGTCCTACTTACGACCGGGTCCTTCCTCATCCCAAAGACCGACCTCGGGCCAACTGGCGCAACTCGCACCGCGAGCCGGGCTTTACTCGGACGGAGATCGCGCGCAAGTGGCGCAACCCGGGAGCAGAACCCGTGTGAGTCTATTGGCCGCTCGAATAGGACTCGGAATCGTTCAAGACGGGGCCGCGGCCGCCGACATCTTCTACGTGGAAGTCTTGACCAGCACAACTCTCGACCGAGCGCGCCAGATCGTCCAGCACGCTCACGCTATCAGCCCGTCCGCCAGCCTGCTCCGCCTGGAGCAGCAGCTTCGGCAGGGCGACTCGAACGCGCGCCAGCTGGCCAAACTGATCGACGGCTCCCCCGCCCTGGCCGCCCGGGTTCTGCGGATGGCCAACTCCGCCTTCTATGCCCCGGCCGAGCCGGTCACGACCCTGTCGCGAGCCGTCGCCCTTCTCGGCGACACCGTTCTGCGCCAGCTCGTCCTGACCTCGCTGATCGTGTCGCGGCGAGCAGGCAATCGTTCGCCCCGAGAGGCGCTTGCGGCCGCCCGCCTCACCGGCGACGCGGTTCGTGCCGCCGTGGTCGGCAAGACCCTGGCCCAGATGTCGCGATCCGTCGATCCAGACACTGCCTTCGCCGCCGGCCTCCTCCACGACCTGGGCCACGTCTATCTGCTGGACGACGTCGGCGAGCGATACGCGAGCTACCTGCTCGACCCGCACGCCCACGACGCCCGAAATGCCGCCGGGCAGCTGGAGATGGAGATCGAGCTGGCGGGCACGACCCACCAGGACGTCGGCGCCGTCTTCGCTTACGAGTGGAACCTGCCCCCGGTCATCGCCCGGGTCCTGTGGGACCACCACGTGCCGAGCCCCGGCTCGCTGGGCGCGCTGATCGCCGGTTCCGACGTGCTCCTCCGCGAGCTGAGCTACCCGTCCGTCGTGGACGCGGCCGATCAGCAGATGGAAGGTGACTCGGTCCTGGCAGCCCTCAAGATCACCCGCGAGCGCTGGGAAGAGCGGACGCCATCAGTCCGCGAGAACTTCTCCGAGCTGCTCTCGATCTTCGACGTCCAGGTCGGCTGACGGGCCCTGGCGCCCCATTCGTTAGGGTCGCCCAGCCCCTGGGGCGCCTCGATGCTCGTGTCCCCCGGCTGGTCGTTTCCGGCCATATGTGGAGACAGACTCGCCGCCAACGCTTGGTCAATGCCGCGCCGACACTTGGCGCCGGGCAAGCGGCATCGACGAGTCGTCCAGCCGGCAACCGGGTCCAAACGTTGGCTCGGGGCCCACGCCGTCCACACGCTGCGATCCTGCCGCGTCGGCTGGGCGTACCGGGTGGCCCCGATCACTGACGCCGGCCAGGGCGGGCGAGTCGAGACTTATCGGCGAAGCAGGCTGCTGTGGCTCAGCAGGGCGCGTCTCAGAACGATGAGGCCGATCCCGATGAGCCAAAGCACCGGGACGCCGAAGAAGGCAAACCTTAGCCGGACGAAGGCGGGGTCGTCGCCGGACGGGCAGGCCACCGATGGGTAGTTCATGAAGCAAACCTGTTGAGCGCTGTAGATGCTCAAGATGGCTTGCCCGACCAACAGGATCGCGACGCCGAAGAGGAACAGCGTCCAGAGAACCGGACCCCGGACCAGCACGCCCCGGATCCGCTTCATAGGTCCTCCCCATTGCCTGCGCGACATCACGCCGATCGTGGGCCAGGTCGAGGACGCACGCAAGAGCCACTACTCGGGCCGATGCGTCGAGTCATTGCCTGAGGTGCCCGGCTGCATCCGGGACGACTATGGCGTTCAAGCCGCCAGCAAGCCGCCAGCCGTCCGGCTAGCTCCGGCGCAACTGGCGCTTGTCGTACCAGCGGATGAGGAGCCAGCACAGGAACAGGATGCCGGCCGAGACGGCAGCGGCGCCCTGGAGCGGTGGGGAGTTGACCAGTCTCGAGGCCGTGTCCATGACTGTGTCGGTCGGCGGAGGTTCCGGTGTCTTGAGAGACCCAGGCTGCAAGGGGCCGGTTGCGGCGGAGGCACTGGCCTGAGCCGCGCCCTGGCCCATGAAGAGCGAGGAACCGCGCGGCACAGCGGCCATTTCGGTGGGAGCGCGATCGCCTGTGAGTTCGAGTGTCCGCTGCAGGATGCCCTTCGCGTCGAAGACCTCGATCCCGCCGGCCTCGGCCACGTGAACGACCGAGCCCTCGTCGCTGGCAGCCAGGGCCGCCGCAGACTGGCGCGTGGTCGCGAGCTTAGCCGCCGTCTTGCCGTCCACGCTCCACAGGTTCGTGCCGCCGGCGACGACCGCCGTCGTGGTAAGTGCGGCGACGGCCACCGGCGATCCGTCCAGCTTGACCGTCCAAGTCGTAACGAGCGATGTGAGGTCAACGCTGATCAGCGCGTTGGGCGTCTGCGTGGCCACGAGGACGGCATCGTGGGTGCGGTCGATGGCCAGGGCCACAATGTTGCCCTCGACCGTGGCCTTCTTCATTGTCGAGGTGGCAGGATCCACGACTTCGAGCCAGTTCTTGCCGGCTTCGGCGACCGCGACACGGGCCTCGCGGCGATCGGCGGCCATCAGGTTGCCGGCACCGGGGAGCTCGGCACTCTCCGTCACCGCCCCCCCGTGGATGACCGCGAAGGCGAGCGTACGGCGGGTCGGCATGGACCCGACGAGGATCTGGCCGGCGGGGAAAGCCAGCACGGAGACTGGGCCCGGCATGATCACGCTGCTCTGGACGTCGAGTGTGGCGATGTCGATGGGGATGATCGCGCTGCCACCGCCGCAGGCGTAGAGGGTGGTGCCGTCGGGCGTGAACGCCAGCGACAGCGGCGCGGGCACCATCGGGATCGTGCTGACGACCGTCGATGTCTTGACGTGGATTTCGAGCACGCCGGCGGCACTGGCGACATACAGGTCGCCGACGCCGTTCGCCAGGACGGCACCCGAGAGCGTCATTGTGAGCATCGCTGCGAGCGCGCCGCTCGCCACGAGTAGCTTTCCGGTCTTCACGCGAGTCCCTGCGTCGTTGAGTGATGCCTGGTCTAGGTATCGGTCGAAGGGCTGGTCATGAGGAGTGGCCGGGCCAGTTTCAGGCCGGGCCCGGCCACTTGCCTCACAGCTTCAACCGAGGGTGGAGTGGGCGATTACCGCTTCAGGTTGACGAGTTCCTGGAGCATCTCGTCCGAGGTGGTGATGACGCGGCCGTTGGCCTGGAAGCCTCGTTCGGCCGTAATCATGCCGGTGAACTGAGTGGCCAGGTCGACGTTCGACATCTCGAGCGCGCCTGTGGTCACGGTGCCGCGGCCGCCCGTCCCGGCGGTGCCGATGTTGGCCGCGCCGGACGCTGACGTGGCGGCAAAGTTGTTCTGACCGTCTCGAAGGAGACCGGCCGAGTTCAGGAAGTTCGCGAGGGCGATCTCGCCCAGGACCTGCGTCTGACCGTTGGAATACACGCCGGAGAGCTGGCCGGCATTACCGACGGCGAAAGTGACCAGCGTGCCCGAGGTGAAGCCGTTCGACTGGCCGGCCGGCTGGCTCGTGCCGCTGAACTGCGTCATCTGGGTCATGTCGATTGACGGCGTGGTCGCGGTCGCGCCGTCGGGGAAGGTGAAGGCGAGCGTGCCGGTCGAGGTCGACTCGATACCCGAGGTGGTGTAGGTCATGACGCCGTTGTTGACCGGCAGGACCGCTGGGGTTGCGGCCGGATCGGCGGCGACCTGGGCGATGCTGATGCCGGTGTCGGCGGCGTCCTTGGTGGCCGTCCAGCTCCACGTGTTGGCCGCGGTCTTGGTGAACGTGACCTTCACCGAGTGGGAGATGCCAAGGCTGTCGAAGACGGTCATCGTCGTCGGGACGGCCGTCCCGACGACGGCCCCGGCGTCGAGGTTGCCGGTGAGGCTCACCTTCGATGTTGCGAGTGCCGTGGTGCGCTGGCCGATCGGGATTGTGATGTTGGTCAGCGGCTGGGTGATGTCGATGTTGCCGGCCGCGTCGGCCTGCCAGCCCTGGACCTTCATGCCGCTGGCCGGGTTTGCGAGGGAGCCGTCGAGCGCGATGTCGAAAGCGCCATCGCGGGTGTAGGAGGTGCCTGCACCGTCGGACTCGATGAAGAAGCCGTCGCCCTGGATTGCCATGTCTGTCGTCTTGCCGGTCGACTGGAGGTTGCCCTGCGTCTGCAGGACGTCGATTCCGGCGACCGTCATGCCAAGGCCGATCTGGGCCGGGTTGATGNNGATGCTGCCGAGGCCGCCCTGCGGGGCCGTCGCGCCGTGGACCGTCTGCGAGAGGATGTCCTGGAAGTTGACTCGACCGGACTTGAAGCCGACGGTGTTGACGTTGGCGATGTTGTTGCCGATGACGTCCATCATGATCTGATGGCCGCGGAGACCGGAGATCGCAGCGAACATGGAACGAAGCACGGGATGCCTCCTGGAGGGTTACAGGCGTCCACGCCTCACGGCGCGACGCGTATTTCCTGGCGTCCGCGGCCAGGCCAGCTTCCTCAAAGAGGTCCAGCCAACGACCTGGCACACACGGCGGACTATCGGTTTCGTAGATCGGGCGGTTGCCTGCGTGGGCAAACGCGTGTTTTGCGATTGCGTGTTTGCCCTCCCGGGCAAACTGTCTGGCATATCGCCGTCAGGCGATTAGTACGGAGTCAATCTGGCTGAAGACGCGCTCCTTGCTCTGGTCCGGCTCTACGGCCGTTACGACGGTGTGGCTCGGCGGGTGGACCACGTAGGCGTACTGGTCGAGCATCACCAGGGATTGCCTGCTGCCACGCTGGCTCAGGGTGTCCATTGCCTTGCCCAACCGGTCCAGCTGCTCCCCGTCGAGGGGGATCTGGCGCTGCTCGACCCGCTTCATGGCGTGATCGGAGAACGAGAGCGAACGCTCGCCTGCCGCCGCCGACAGCGCATCCCGAAACGACACGCCGTCTGACGGCGGTGCCTCCGAGCTGGGCTGGCCGAGCGGGCTCGAGCCGGGTGCCGGGCCGAGGTCACGTACGAGACCTCCGCTCAGAGTCGCCGGGTCGGGTCCGATTCGATCGATCGTGGTGATCACCTCCGGTGTCTTGGGCGGCCGAAGCCGCGCTTGCTAGGGGGTTGTCGTGCCCGTCGTCCCGGATGCGACCGGGTTCGTCACGGCCGTGACGCTGTCGGGCTTGATGTACTGAGTGCCGACCTGGAGGACCAGGCCGGCGTCGGTCGACTGCGTGACCGACGTGACGACGCCGTTGACGGCCGTGCCGTTGACGTCCATGCCGGTGACGTTCTTGCCGATGAGGGCTGAACTCTGGGCGAGCTGCGAACCCTGCAACGCCTGCTGGACCTGCTGGAGCGTCTGGACCTGGGTCATCTGGGACAGCTCGTTGAGCATCTGCGAGTCGTCCATGGGCTTGGTCGGGTCCTGGTTCTGGAGCTGGGCCAGAAACAGCTTCATGAAGTCGTCGGTGCTCAGGCCGTAGACGCTGCCGCTGCCGCTGAGCGAGTCCACTCCGCCGGAACTGGTGGATCCGGAGGTGCCGGAAGTCGCCGCCGCGCTCGGTGTGGCGGATGCGGGAGCCGCGCTCGTGAACGACGAGAAGGGCGAGAAGGTCGCCGAATTGATGGTCATCTCTGAACTCCCATTACGCTCTGACGTCGAGGGACGATCCGCCGGGTAGCGTCGTCCGCGACGTGGGCCGGGTTGGCCGCCCGCCAGGCAGCGCGGCTGGTGCCTGCTTCTGGGTCTCCGGCGTGCCGTTGCCTCGCGATCCGCCCTCCGTACCGTTGCCGGACGGGGCCGTGTTCTGGTTCGCGAGCCCGCCGCCCTGGCCATGGCCGCCGTTGGCGCCGGGGCCGCCACCGGTCCCGTAGCCGCTGCCGGCGGCCCAGCCGGCAGCCTCGAACGGGTTGCCACCGGCGCGGCTGTTGGTGGCGGAGCCGCCGCTTTCGCTCCTGACGGTGACACTGACGCCGGCCAGGGCATCGCTCCCGGTGTGCATTCGGGCGGCCGCGGCAGTGATCGCATCCGCCGTCACGCGGTCGCGGACGACGAGCTGCGCCTGGACGATCTCGCCGGCCCGGCCGGTCACGATCACCCTGACGTCGCCGAGAGCCGGGTCGCTGATGCGGGCCTCGAGCGACGGGCCCGCGGAAGTCTGGAACGTGTGGATGGTCTGGACGGCCTGGCTCATCAGCCGATCGGCGGCGTCGGCCAGGTCGACCGGAGTGGCCGCGCCGAGGGCGAGATCGGACGAGGCCGCGTGCGGGGCCTGAGCGCCCAGTACGCCGGCGAGGGCCGAGGCCGCGGCCGAAGCGGTGGCCGCGCCGGCGTCGGCCGGAGCCTCAGGGGCGGCGAGCGCTGCGGGGGCGGTCTCAGATTGTGGGGTGGAGCCCGGCGTGTCCGAGCCGCCGGTCGACGTGCCGGCCGAATCGGAGCCGCCCACCGGGGCCACGGCAGCGCCGCGGCCACTCCCCGTGCCGGTTACGTGGCCGTCTGACGTGAAGGAAGTTCCGAAGGACGGACCGCCGTGGCGAATAGCGCGTGGCAGCACGCGGGCCGGGTCGGCAACGGTCGCGGCGGCAGCCGCGCGATCGGCCGGCTGGGCCGGAATGGCGGGACTGGCCGGAAGCGTGGGCGCGGCGCCGGACGAGTTCAGTAGCGCGGGGGCCGCCGAAGTGGTCGGAACGACCGGCTTTGCTATCCCGGGGTCACTCGCCGCGCCGGCCGTTGAGGTCGGAGCGATCGGAGTGCCCGCGGAATCCGAGGACGCCGGCGGCGTCAGCGACGCGCTCGAGACGGTCGGGGTTCCCGGGACGGCCGGCGTGGCCGGAGTGAGCGGGATGGCGATGGAGCCGCCGCCGGACACGGGCGCGGCCGGCGTAAACGGCGTTGCGTGGGCCGCAAGATTCGAACCACCGGAGGCGGACCCGGCCGTCGAGACGGCCGGATTGGCAGGAGTGGCCGCGGTTGCCGGCAATGTCGGAGTCGCGGGGACGGCCGGCAACCCGACCTGGTCCGCTCCGGTCACCTGGCCGGCCGGCGAGCCCGGCGTGCTCGGAATTGCCACAACCCCGGCGCCCTGGAAGACCGCGCGACCGAAGATCGATGCAGGAGCGGCCTTGAGGCTCGCCAGTGGTGGCTTGACGACGATCGGGACGTCCGGCGAGGCCCAGAGACTCGGGACCTGTGCGCCGGTGCCGGGGATGGCCGCGGGCGCGGCGCCGGGGGTGCCGCCCTGACCGGGTGACGCCGTACGGCCGGGGAGGCTGGTCACCGTCTGAACCGCCTCGGAGCCCAGCGATGGGAGTCGCGAAGGTCTGGTCGCCTGGGAGTACTCAAGCGAGTCGATCCCCCCATCGGAGACCGCGGCGTCCGATGTGGACGGCCGGGTCGGGACGGCTGGAGTGCCTGCGTCCGGGGTCACCGCCGGGGTGGTCGCCATCGGTGCCGGCTCGGTCGGCGCGACGACTGTGGAGCCCGCCGGAGACGGAGCGGCAAGCGGGGCCGTCGAGGCTGAGGCACCCGCCGGGGCGGCGGGCCGGGCCACGGACGCGGTCGGGGTACTGGCGATCGGGATCGTGACGGTCGGCGGGACGGCGGGGGTCGTCTGGATCGCAGGTGTTGAGCCGACGGAGGCTGACCCGGGGGTCGGCACCGCGGCGATCGGCGCAGTCGCGGACGCTGCACCAACAGACGGGGCGGCCGTAGNNCGCGGCGGCCTGGGTCGGGGCGACGAGGCCGGCCGCGGGAGCCTGGGCAGCGCCGGGCGCGGTCGCGGGGGCGGGCTTCGCGGCGGATCTGCCGCGGCGGGTCGCTCGAGCCTGGCCGGCCCTGGAGACCGCCGGCTTGTCGTCGACGCGCGAACTCGAGCGCAGACCGGACCGGGTCGGGCCGGCCGAACCTGTCGAGACCGGGCGGGATCCCGTCGCGGAGTCTCCCCGCTTCAGGGAAGTGACGGCGTGCTGAGCCTGCACCCAGATGGGTGCAGCGACGGAACGAGGAGCGGCGGCAATCGGTTCCGACACATACACGGCATGGTCGGCGGCCGCATCCTGACTGGTGTTCGCGTTTCGTGCCTCCACCGCATCGAGGCGGACGGCCTGGGCTTCCGCGAAGGCGTCGCCGAAACTGACCTCTTCGGGTCCATTGGGCACGTTGATCTCACCGGGGATCGGCACGACGCCGGGACCGAGCGTGACGTTGGCGTTGAGGCCGGCCATTGCTAATGCCCTCCGAGGACCGTGTAGAGCTGCGCGAACTTGCCCGTGATGAGGCGTGAAGCGGCTTCGTACTGGAGCTGGGTCTGGGTGAGGGCCGTCATCTCGGTTTCGAGGTCAACCTTGTTGCCATCGTTGCGGGTGTTCTCGTTGGCCGTGCCAACGGCGGCCGAGGACCCGTCGGCGACCGAGTCGACGCTGGAGTACTGGCGCGGATCGTTCGTCTCCATGGCCATGTCGGCGGATGGCCCCGATGATGGCCCGAGCGCATTTCCGGGCGAGGTGCTGACCGAGGCCAGCTCACGCTGGAGGGTCGTTTCGAAGTCGACCGTGACCGCCTGGTAGTTGGGGGTATCGATGTTGGCCAGGTTTGAGGTGATCGCCGCCTGGCGGGCCGTCAGCCCGTCAAGGGCCTGGCCGAGGATCGACATCGTTGGATCAGTCAGACCGCTCATGCCGAAGGCTCCGTGTAGCTGCGCCACTTCCTAAGGATCACGTTGACGTAGCCCTGTTTGCTATGAGGGACTACACCGAGACTGCGGATCGCCGCCGGGCCGGCGTTGTACGCAGCCAGGGCCAGGTCCACGCGTCCGAAGGACCTCATCTGGGTAGCGATGTACTTGGCCCCGCCGTTGAGGTTTTGCTGGGGATCGAATGCGTCCGTCACACCAAGGCCGCGGGCCGTGGCCGGCATCAGCTGCGTCAGGCCCTGGGCGCCGCAGCTGGATACGGCCTTCGAGTTGAAGCCGGACTCCTCGTAGACAAGCCCGGCAAGCACCGCGGGATCGATGCCGTTGGCGACGGCCGCCTGCCGGATCTGTGCCGCGTACGGGATGCGCGACGCGGCGGCGTCGAAACGCGCAAGGACGTCTGCGCCGGACATGGCGACGAGCTGGCCAGGATCGGTCAACGACGGAGTGAGTAGCGTATCGGGCGTTCCGGCCTGCCCCGTCGTGAGCCACGGCGAAGGATCGACGGCCTGGCCGGCGCTCGTGTAGAGCCCGAAGTGCAGGTGCGGTCCAGTCGTCGTGCCCGTCAGCCCGACCTTGCCGAGGACCTGCCCGGCCGTGACCTGCTGGCCGACCTTGACGTTCAGGTTTGGGTCCAGGTGGCCGTAGAGCGTGGTGTAGCCGTTGTCGTGACGGACCTCAACGATGATGGCGCCGTCCGACGACTTGCCTGCCGCAACCACAGTGCCGCCGGCCGCGGCGTACACGTTCGAGCCGAGGGGTGCGGCGTAATCGACGCCGTTGTGATAATGGGCATAGGCCACGCCGTTTACGGTGGCCGGCGGCTCGAGCGTCACGCTCGTGGGCCCGAAAGGCTGCGACACCGTGGCGCCCGGCAAGGGCGAGATGAAGGTCGTGATCGCCGCCGCGGATCCAATGACGGCCGGCGCAGTGGTCGTGGTCGTGGTCGCAGTCGTCGCCGTCGCCGTCGCCGTCGACGCAGAGACGCTCTCGAGAACGCCCGAGAAAAGCGAGCCGCCGTTCAAGGCGTCGTTCGCCACCATGGAAAAGCCGCTGCTGGCGAAGTTCGGGTCGTAGCCGCGGACAAGCGAATCGAGCTGGGAGATACGGGCGAGGCAGTCGGCGTAGCTCATTGCCGCTCCCTCGCCACGCGGACGGCGTGCTGCGTCGATGAGATCTCAAGCATCGCCAGTGTGTCCTCGTGCTCCCGCTCGCGCCGCTCGGCGACGAGGAAGCGGTCCCGGAGACGCTCCACGACTTCGCGCTGGCGGGTTGCGTCGGCGAGCAAACGACGGGCCTCAAAGAGTGCGTCGCTGGCCTTGCTGAGGCGTTCCTGAGTGCCCACGATGGCCCGCTGCGCTGAGGCGACGGCAAAGACGGCCGATTGAAGCTGGCCCGCTTCGGAGGTTCCACCCTGCAGGTTGGAGAGCCAGCGCAGCTCCTGGCCGGCCCGGCTCTGGGCCGCTTCGACGGCGGCGAGAGATCGCTGATGGGCGTCGAGGGCGTGGCCCAACTCGATGCGCGCGGTTTCCTCAGCCATCTCGCGGATTCGGAGGACGATGCCGAGGCGGAAGCGACTGCTCATCGCGGCGCCTCACCGCGGAGCATCGACGTCGCCGGGACGGCGGGCGGCAGCTGGACGGGCTGGCTGCCCGGGGCTCCCCCGGCCGGCCGGGCCGACGCCAGACCGGCGCCGGGACCCATCAGGGCGTGGGCGCTGAGTACGCCGGTGCTCTCCATGCCGCGGCGGGCGGCGACGATATCTGATGTCTCTTCGAGATCCTGGCAGAGGAAACCTTCGAGCGCCGGACGGAGGGCGATCGCCTCGTCGATGGCCGGGTTCGAACCGTGGGCATACGCGCCGACCTCGATCAGGTCGCGGGCGCCCTCGTATTCGGCAAGGGCGGCGCGGACCGCGCCAGCGATCCGNNATCGAGCGGACCGTGTCGGCGACTGGCTCGGTCATGTCGTCGCCTTCGACCAGGACGGTAAAGAAGCCCGTGATCGTGCCGTACTCGGTGTTGCCGGCTCGCTCTAGCAGCCGCGGCAGCATCGAGAAGACCGATGGCGGGTAGCCTCGCAGAGCCGGCGGCTCGCCGGCGCCGAGGCCGATCTCGCGCTGGGCCATGGCCAGCCGCGTGACCGAGTCCATCATGAAAAGGACGTCCTTGCCATCGTCGCGGAATGACTCGGCGATCGCAGTCGCAATCTCCGCGGCCTTGAGGCGCAGCAGCGCCGGCTGGTCCGAGGTGGCCACGACCACGACCGAACGCGCCAGGCCCTCGGGGCCGAGCTGCTCGTCGATGAATTCCTGGACCTCGCGGCCTCGCTCG
>PMJT01000264.1:0-230 GCA_003158495.1 Chloroflexota bacterium
CGACAGCTTCTCGACGCTGCTGGCGTACTTGCTGGCAGTGACGCTGAGGGTGCGCTGTGCGTTCAGGGCCTCGATGTTGGTGTTGAGCCGAGGCGACTTAGATACCAGGCCTTCCTCGCCTTGCGTTCGAGGCGGCGTCCATGCCGCTTCGGGCGATCGCTCGCCGCGCGGGGTATCGGCAGTACCTACCCGAACGCTGAGACAGATACGGCAACTTACGCACCCGATTG